>JANQQA010000148.1 GCA_028285205.1 Bythopirellula sp.
TCGTCTGAACCCGGCGAGAGAAACCGAAATGCTGAAGCGCCGCGCCCAGTTCCTGCAGTCACAGTTCGGCGTGCAGACGTTAGCCGACTACGGATGGTGGTTCGGCCGCCAGGCGGAAACGGACACGACGCAAGAAACCGGCACTTTCGCGTTACAAACGCTTGGCGATCACGAGACGATCGCCCGCCTCGCCACCGGCATCAAACGCTTCGATCTGCCGGAGGAACACAATCACTTAAATATCCTGCAACGCATCCTCGCTGCCGGTGCGGAGAATACGACACCCCAGTGGGACGATTCACTCGTGAATCTCGCGAGCATCTTTGAAAACCGCAAGCTGTACCCGCGTGCTGCCGAGTTATGGCAGCAGGCGATTGCCACGAACACACGCGAACAACAAGCGCAGAAACAGCTTGAGCAAATCACGGGAAACTGGGGGCGATTCGAATCATCAATGACTCAGCCCGCTGGCCAGGGCGCGACCGTCGACTTCCGCTTTCGCAACGGCACCCGCGTTGAGTTCACGGCGCGTCGGATTGAAGTGCCGAAACTGCTGACAGACATCAAGGCGTATCTGAAATCCAACCCGCGCCGACTCGACTGGCAACGGATGCAAATCGAAAACGTCGGTCATCGGCTGGTAACGGAGGGCGAGGACAAATACTTGGGCGAAGAAGTGGCACGCTGGAGCCTCGACTTGCAGCCGCGAGAGAATCACTTCGACAAGCAGATCACCGTCACTACACCGTTGCAAGAGCCTGGCGCATATCTGCTGACCTCGAAGATGGTCAATGGAAACTCGACCAGCATCGTCATGTGGCTCAACGACACGGCGATCGTCAAGAAGCCGCTTAGTAACAGAGCACTTTACTACGTTGCCGATGCCGTCACCGGCGAGCCGATCCCGCGCTGCAACGTGGATTTTTTCGGCTACGGGCGCCAGCAGCTCGACGGGAACAAGTACCATTTTCAAACCAAGAACTTTGCGGAACTCTCCGACGACAACGGCTTCGTCGAGCTGGACGTCGACGACGACTCCCGCCGCCTGCAGTGGCTTACCATCGCGACCAATGAGCAGGGTCGTTTCGCCTTTCTTGGTTTTCAAGGCATCTGGTCGGGCGAGTATCGGGAGCAGCAATACCGGCAGGTGAAGGTCTTCACTATCACTGATCGCCCCGTCTATCGCCCCAACCAAAAAGTGCAATTCAAGTTCTGGGTGCGGCACGCCCAATACGACCTCAAAGACGAGTCACAATACGCGACCCAGTCTTTCAAGGTTGAGATTCATGATCCGAAAAACGAGAAAGTGTTCACCACGCAGCTGGTCTCCGATGCCTACGGTGGCCTGGAGGGAGAATGGGACGTTCCCACAGGCGCGACGCTTGGCCAGTATCGTATTCACGTCGTAAATCACGGCGGCGGAACGTTCCGCGTGGAGGAATACAAGAAGCCCGAGTTCGAAGTCACCATCGAAGCGCCTGAGAAGCCCGTCCAACTCGGCGAAAAGGTCACCGCCAAGATCTCGGCGAAGTACTACTTCGGTTCGCCAGTCACCAGCGGCAAAGTCAAATACAAAATCCTCCGTACGAATTACGATCAACAGTGGTATCCACCCATGCCTTGGGATTGGCTCTACGGTCCCGGATATTGGTGGTTCTCCCAGGAGTACACGTGGTATCCAGGCTGGGCACGTTGGGGATGTTGGGGACCAGCGCCTTGGTGGTTCTGGCGCGCGCCGACACCACCGGAAGTTGTCGCGGAACAGGAAGTCGCGCTCGGCGAAGACGGCACGATCGAAGTCGAGATCGACACGGCCATCGCCAAGCAGTTTCATCCGGATCACAATCACAGCTATCAGATTCAAGCCGAAGTCGTCGACGAGTCGCGACGCACCATCGTCGGCAATGGGAGGGTGCTAGTCGCGCGGGAGCCGTTCAAGGTTCACATGTGGCTCGATCGGGGCTACTACCGCGCCGGCGACACGATTGCAATCGGCACGGCCGCACGCACGCTCGACGGCAAGCCCGCTGCTGGCTCGGGGAAGTTGCGGCTGCTGAAAGTCCAGTACGAAAACGCGCAGCCGGTGGAGACGGAAGTCGCTACCTGGGCCCTCGATATACCCGAAGGGCTGGCCGACGCGGGCGGTCAGGCGGAGATGCAGATCAAAGCCTCCGAGCCAGGGCAATATCGTCTGTCGTATGAGTTGACGGATGAAGCGGGCCACACCAGCGAAGTCGGCCAGATGCTCACGATCGCGGGCACCGGATTCGACGGCGCGGAATTCCGCTTCAACGATCTTGAACTTGTGCCCGATCGGCGGGAGTACCAGGACGGCGATAAGGTCGCGCTGCAGATCAACACCAATCGGGTTGGCGCTGCCGTGCTGTTGTTTGTGCGTCCCTCCAATGGCGTGTACCCCGAACCGAAACTGGTGCGACTGAAAGGTAAAAGCACGATCGTTGAGCTCGACGTGACAACCGGTGACATGCCTAACTTCTTCGTCGAGGCGGTCACGGTGCACGGTGGCAAATCGCATGTCGTGACGCGTGAGATCTTTGTTCCGCCCGCGAAACGAATCCTCAATGTCGAAGTGGCACCGTCGGCGGAAGCTTACCTCCCGGGCCAAGCCGCCAAAGTGCTCCTAAAACTGACCGACGAAAACGGCGAGCCCTACGTCGGGTCGTTGGCGCTGTCCCTCTACGACAAGGCGGTCGAGTACATCAGCGGCGGCAGCAACGTCGCGGATATCCGCGAGTTCTTCTGGAAGTGGCGACGCAACCACCGTCCGCAGAACGTGACAAATCTCGAGAGGCGCAGTGCCACTCTTGTTGCACGAAACGCCCCAACGATGCAGAACCTCGGAGTGTTCGGACGGGAGTTGGTTCTTGCTACTTCCAGCGTTACGGGTGGAGGAATCGGTGGAACTGCTCGGAGATCACGCTCCTTATCAAGACTTCCAGCGGCACCAATGGCCGCGGCACAAGTTGCCGAAGGAATGGTTGAATCGGATGCAGTCGCCGATTTCGCGGAAGACGCGGAGGCAGCGGCACCGGCAACGGACGAATTGGTGCAACCGGCAGTGCGCGAGAACTTCGCCGACACCGCGTTGTGGATTGGTGCGCTCGAAACGAATCCCGAGGGCATCGCTGAGGTGGAACTCGACATGCCGGAGAACCTCACGACCTGGAAAGTTCGCGTGTGGGGCATGGGGCATGGTACACGTGTCGGCGAAGGCACGGCCGAAGTCGTCACGCGCAAGAATCTCATCGTCCGACTGCAAGCGCCGCGATTCTTCGTCGAGACGGACGAAGTCGTGCTGTCGGCGAATGTGCACAATTATCTGGCCGAGAGCAAGCAAGTTCGGGTCCAGCTAAGTCTCGAAGGCGACACGCTCGTCGGTCCAGACCAACTCGAACGAGTTGTTGAGATCGCTGCCGATGGCGAAGCGCGCGTCGATTGGCGGGTGCGGGTCGCGCGTGAGGGCACTGCCACGATCCGCATGAGCGCGCTGACCGACGAAGAATCAGACGCAATGCAAATGAGCTTCCCGGTCTACGTGCATGGCATGCTCAAGACCG
>JANQQA010000149.1 GCA_028285205.1 Bythopirellula sp.
AGATTGACGCCCCACTGCAACGGAGTGCTCGAAGTCTTACAAAGTCGCGCCAGCGAATTGGGGAGCCGCCGCTTGCTCAGGTGGTTAGCCCAGACGGCACCAGTGTCTTTGTCGGTGATCCCCTTCGGAGCGCCCTCGCGCCAGAACTTCTTGGTCTTCAGAGAGTCAGCCAACTTGTCTCCGGTGATCGACCCCTGCACGTTGGCATTGGCGGCGGTCGCTTCGTGGGTGAGATCGGTCGTCGTGGCCATTTTGAGTATATCCGTTGGGTGATCAGCCGATGCTCAACGAGAGGCAACCTGCAGAGTACCCCGCTGTGTTCGCGGCGTGGAATTGGGTATTTTAGTGCCCGTGCGGCGTTTTTTCACGGGGGCTAGCGGGCATTTCTAACGCGAATCTTGCGACGACTTTAAGCACGTAGGGCGGTATAATCTCTGATGCCGCAGCCGGGCGTTGGTGCGTGCAATTGCCAATATTCACATCGAGGTCTCTCCATGGGCAGATTCGCCTTCCTAGTACCATTGTCTTGCTATCTGCTTGTCCTCGCTTTCGGCGTTCAGCCTCAGTTGGCGGCAGCTGACGAAGTACCTGTAGACGAGCAGCTCGATGCGGAAGCCACACCGAAGGAGCCACCTCGATTACCAGCACCAGAGAATGCCAAACCAATGCCCGAACCTCATCGGGTCTGGGTCGACTCAAAGAAAAAGCAGGTCTTGGTGGATGGCTACGTGTCGCTAGACGAGGGGCTGCTGGAGATGTTCGCTTGTACTGCCGGCACGAAAGAGCACGAGTCGATCGTGGCGGTCTATAGCAGCGCCCAGATGGTTCATGCTGCGCTGCTGGCGGTCGGGGCAAAGGTCGGACATCCCGTGCGGTGGGATCCAAAGTTTGAACCTCCCACCGGCACGACGATCGAGATCGAAGTGCGTTGGCTCAACCAACAGCAAGAGTGGCAATCGGCTCGTGCTCAAGATTTGATGTTGAACGTCGACACGAAGAAGCCCATGGCGCACTCGTGGGTGTTCGCCGGCAGCGGATTTTGGAAGGACGAGGAAACAGGGAAAGAGTACTATATGGCAGAGGGCGGCGATCTGATTTGCGTCTCCAACTTTTCGACCGCCACCCTCGATATTCCCATCGAGAGTAGCCAGGCTAACGAGGGCCTGCTGTTTGAGGCGAATAAGCAGAAGGTCCCCGAAATTGGCACGCCCGTCCGACTGGTGCTGAAACCAAAGCTATCGAAGGAAAAAGATTTGACCCAACAGCAGAAACCGTAGTTGACGGATCACTCTGCCCGCACGTCGTAGCAGTAGAGCAACTCTTGATCTCGCAGATAGAGGCGTCCGTCGGCAATCACCGGATGCGTCCAGATTCTGCCTCTCGGCTTCCGAAGTTCAGACTGTGGCTCCAGCGTAAATCGACCATGTTCGACCCAGCCCTCGGGGCTGGCTTCAATCAGAGCGAGGTCCCCAGTGTCTTCGCCCAAACAGTAGAAACGACCATCCGCATAGGCAATCGCGCCTTTGTCGAGTTCTTTGCGCTCCAGCCACACTTTGTCACCCGTGGCAATATCTTGGCAAGCCCAGCCCTTGCTGTCGGAATAGCCGTAGATGTGGTCGTTGAAGAGAATTACGCCGCCGTGGTGGTTAGACATCAGCTTGCTCGGATAAACGACCTCCGCGGAGAAGTCTTCACTTACGCGGACAAGCGTACAGCCCGCGCCGTAACCAGAAGTCACATAGACACAATCTTGCCAGAACACGGGCGACGGCACGACGGCCACGCGACCCGGCCAAGGGACTGTCCAGAGCACCTCGCCGTTGTCGACATCGAACCCGACGAGTTCGTTGACCATCAGCTGTACGCCCATCGTTTTGCCGCCATGTTCCTTGATCATGATTGACGAATAATGCGCCTCGTCGGTCAATTCCTTGGTTTGCCAAATGAGTGATCCCGTCGCTTTGTCGAGTGCGACGATCGCGCCTTGTTCTCCGCCGGGCGTGTACAGAATTTTCTCCTCGTGGATGATCGGCGACTCACTGTATCCCCATTTTGGCGGGCTGCCGCCGAGATCTTGCATGGTGACCGACCAGACCTCGCTGCCGTCCTCAATGCAGAAGCAACTCAGCCGCCCTTCGGCCCCGACGGCGTAGACGAATTCTCCCTCAATCGCTGGTGTTGCACGCGGACCGTTGCCCCAACTGTTTTCGAACTCCTCACCCAGCGGCGACGCCCACACTTCCTCGCCGTTGGTTGTATCTACGCAGAGCAAGAATTCTTCGCCATCACGCGAACCCAAAATGTACAACCGCGAACCAACAATGGCTGGCCCGGCATAGCCGATTCCGCAATCCTTGAACTCCCACACTTTCTCGGGTCCACCCGCAGGCCATTCCTGAAGCAAACCGGTTTCGGTGGAGAGGTCATCGCGATCGGGTCCACGCCACTGATTCCAGGGGCCGTCGGCAGCCTGGACGAAGATTGGCATTGAAAACAGAATTGACACAAACCACGCCGGTAATTGCTTCGCCATCTACCTTCTCCCTGTGATCCGCTGAGCAAACTCAAGTTCACGCCGAGCCAGCATTGTAGTTGAGGTGAGAGAACACTCACAAGTCAGAAACGAACACGGCATTGCCGCGAGCCGAAATCTGTTATCCTGAGGCTGGATCATCCACGGCCGCAGGGTTCGCGCGTACAATTGCGTGATACCCGACTCAGCTGCGACGACATGGCGCGACATGCCACAACCTGCACAGACGATTGTCGACAACTTTCATAGAGTCCAAGAGCGAATCGCGCGCGCCGCGGAACAGGCAGGCCGTGATGCATCCGAGGTGCAGCTCATTGCCGTCACCAAGTACGTCGATGCCGAACTGACGGAAGCGCTGCTGAATGCTGGAGCCAATCCGCTAGGCGAGAGCCGACCGCAACAGTTGTGGGAAAAGGCGAAGTGTCCCACTCTTCGTACGGCGAAGTGGCATTTGATTGGTCACCTTCAACGGAACAAAGTCCGCCGCACGGTGCCGATGGTCGAACTGATACACAGTGTCGACAGCCGGCGCCTGATGAAAGCGATCGACGAGGCAGCCAGCGAAGGGGGTAAACGGTCTCGCGTGTTGCTGGAAGTGAATACCTCAGGCGACGCGGCGAAACACGGACTGACTGCTGACGAACTGCAAGAATTCGCCTCGCAATTGGCTGACTTTCCACGCGTCGAAGTGTGTGGCTTGATGACGATGGCCGCACGCGATGGTGGCACGTCCGTGGCCTCGCGGAATTTCGCAACCCTACGCGAACTGCGGGATCAGCTGGCCGACGATCTTCCCGCTGGCACCACGCTCAGCGAATTGTCCATGGGCATGAGTCACGACTTCGAGGAGGCGATTCGCGAAGGCGCTACTCTGGTGCGCATTGGCTCGCTGCTGACGGCAGGCATTGACTAGTCTGGCCCTCTATTTCGGCAATTTCGTACGCCTCGTCCAAAAGTCTGCATTGTCGACGAACCCGGGCGATCCTATCATGTCATTATTCCGGCCAAACTACCCATTTCCGCCCTCGTGCTTGCCTAGGATGAGCAAAGCGTCTGTCGGGCACGCATCGCGCTCCATTTGGATACCCTCGGATGAAGGCTCTCACTGAAAAGATTGTCCACTATCTGGTGCTGATTGTGGTCACAATTTTTGCGGTCGGCGTCATGTGGAAGCTCAGTGCGAAGGAACAGCTTAACAACAAGCAGGCCCAAACGCCGGTTCGTGACCTTCCGGAGGTCTTAGCTCCAAAATCGCCGGTCACCATTGCTCGAATCCAGGTTGAGGAGTGCGAGATCATCTCGACCCACGCCGGCAAGATACAGCCGTGGGAGACCTACCAAGTCGGCTTTCCGATCACCGGCAGAGTTCAAGAGCTAGGGACCAACGTCGCCGGGCGACCTTTGGACGAGGGTGATCGCGTAACCGCAGGCCAAGTGTTGGCCACCATGGACGATCGCGTGTTCCGGGCGCAGGAGAGCGAAGCCGCAGCCCACATCGAGCAGGTCACGTCTGACCTGCAGCGCGCACAGCGCGCCCGTGAGACCAACCGCGCCGCAGTCAGTGATTCGGAACTGCAGAAGTGGGTGACCGACCTGGCACTGGCTCGCGCCCAGCAGGAAATTGCCATCAAGAACCTCGACGATGCAACGCTACGCGCACCGGTCGACGCGACGATCTCCAAACGCATGGTCAAGTCGGGTGAATCGGTAAACCCTAACCAGGTGGTTTTCGAACTCGTTGAAAACCAAAACGTGTTGCTGGTTGTGGACGTGCCCGAGACACGCATTCGCGAGATGGAAGAACGTCTGCGTCTTGTGACCGAAAATAAACAGGCTGGAGCCCCTGCTGAAGAATCGGTGTTTCGCGCCCATGTCCACCTGGAAGGCCGCGATCGGTTTGGTAACCCGTGGCCTTCGCTGGAGGGAGAAGTCTACCGCATTCCTGAGGTGGCCGACCCACGCACAGGTCTGTTCGCCGTCGAGATCGAGTTGAAGAACGCCGAGCGGCTACTGAGACCGGGCATGGTCGCTACCGCAGATATCGTGACCGCGAAGATTTCCGGCTACCAGATTCCAGAGTCGGCCGTGATCTTCCGTCAGCGTAAGGCATTCATGTTCACTGTCGACCGCGAGCCGACGGAAATGGAGATGCTGTACTGGGACCTCGGTCCGGCGAACATCTATCGCGCTCGGCGAGTCGATCTCAAGCAGTGGATCGATC
>JANQQA010000063.1 GCA_028285205.1 Bythopirellula sp.
CGGAGGCGATCAGCATTCGGAAACGTCCCCACGAAAGTAGTTCTCGCCGAGTACGGGTGCATCACAACCGCAATGGGCGCGTTAGTAAGCGAGTCGTCCCAAATCACCTGCGTCCGCAAATCAAGCGGCCCATCGCTATCGCTGCTGATCGAGGATTTGTAGGTAAAGAAGTCGTTGACCTCGGCAGCACGGCCCATCGGGGAGAGGAGGCAAACGCAGATCGTGCAAAGTCCGAACCTTGACCGCATCGTTGTCGAAATCTCAGTGGGAATGAAAGCGAGACCCGGAGCATGCCGACGCCGTGCTCACCGGGTGGTGGATTGTACTTTGTCCGCCACGCCTGCCATGATAATGTCCGCAGGCCGTCAATCGCGACAGAATTCTGCGATGCTGCCGCGACGCCCAACGGCTCCACGTTAAAGAAGTTGCCTTATCGTCGACTCTCAAGTGTCATAAGTTGTTGCGAAGCAGCAGTTTAGATATTGAAGGACGCCGAAGTTGAAGTAACCAATCGGACGGCCTCCTGGTACACTAAGGCGTAAGAGGCTGCTTCGGCGGCCCACGAAACGAGATTAGGCCAGCGAGGTGTCGATTGATGAAGTATGGTTTGCAACTGATCGCATTTCTCGCGTTGGTTGGCTCGGTGATCGCGGGCGATCTACCGCAAGGGGTCGAAAACACCCAGAATCCCGCAGACGTTTCGCTGACGCCCGAGGAATCGCTTGGCCGTATTCAAGTGCCCGAAGGATTCCACGTCACGTTGTTCGCCGGCGAGCCAGACATTCGCCGTCCGATCGCCTTCGACTTTGATGATCGGGGCCGACTGTGGGTCGTGGAGAACTATTCGCACCCGAACTGGCAAGCGGAGAACGCTACCGACCGAGTCATCATTCTGGAAGACACCGATCACGACGGTGAATTCGACGTCCGAAAAGTCTTTTGGGACCAGGGGCGGTACCTGACCGGCATTGCGATCGGGCACGGCGGGGTGTGGTTAGCGAATACCCCGGAGCTCGTCTTTATTCCGGACAGGAATCACGACGATGTTCCCGACAGTGAACCCGTAGTCATGCTCGACGGGTTTCAGATTTCCACGAACAACGTTCTCAACAATTTTCATTGGGGCCCCGACGGATGGCTTTACGGCGCGATTGGGCTGTCGTCGAAGTCGCTGGTTGGCAAACCGGGTTCACCCGCCCAGCAACGGACACCGATCACAAGGGGGATCTGGCGATTTCACCCAATTTCGCATCGCTTCGAGAAGGTAGCAGAGGGGATGGTGAATCCCTGGGGCGCCGACTTCAACGAATACGGAGATCTTATCACCACCAATACGGTCATCGCTCATCTCTGGCACATCGTGCCCGGGATGTACTGCGCCCGCCGTGCCGCTGAGCGTGACAATCCGTTCGCGTACGACCGCATCCAGTCCATCGCGAATCATCTGCACTGGGGCGGCGGCAACTGGCAAAGCTCGCGAAATCCCAGCAGCCAGAAGCGGAAGCAACGCCCAAAGGAGTCATCAGTCGCGGCAGCGGAAACGGAAACTCACGCCCACGACGACCAATACCATCGACATTCCGTAAGTGGTGGAGGACACGCACACTGCGGCGGCATGATCTACCTCGGTGATAACTGGCCGGAGCAATATCGCGGTACGTTTTTCACCAACAATCTTCACGGCAATCGCGTGAACAACGACCACTTGGTGCCACGACGGTCGACTTACGTTGGTGAGCATGCCCCCGACTTTCTGTTTGGAAACGACCCGTGGTTTCGCGGGATGAGCATCAAGTACGGACCGGACGGGGGTGTGTATGTCTCCGATTGGCATGACTACGGTGAATGCCACGATAGCGACGGCAGTCATCGCACTTCGGGGCGAATCTACAAAGTGGTCTACGGCGAAGCTCAACAGCTCGAGTTCGACCTTCAGAACTACTCAAACCTGGAACTCGTCGAACTTCAAGACCATCCCAATGAATGGTTCGTACGACACGCCAGAAGGATACTTCACGAAAGACACGCGCGCGGAGAGCAAGTCGCTGACGCACGCATGCAGCTGCTGCGCTCGATCGAGCAGAGTGACGCCGACGAACTCCATCGACTTAGGGCATTGTGGGCGTTACAGCCACTTGACCAGCAACACGCGTGCGAGGTGTTGCTTCGTGAAGGTGATCAGAGCGAACACCTCCGACGATGGGCGCTTCGATTGGTTGCGGACCGCAGCGATTGCGATATGAGTTTCTCCGACAGCGCAAATCGAAACTGGGTGCCAGCGCGCCGCCAGCAACAACTGCTGTCACTCGCCGGTTCGGACCCCTCGGCCAAGGTTCGCCTCGAACTAGCATGCACTCTGCAGCGACTTGCCCCAAAACACCGGCTACAATTGGCCACTCAGTTGTTGACTCATCCCGCAGATGCGACCGACCCGTACCTTCCGCTGATGATCTGGTACGGTCTGGAACCGGCTGTTGCTGAGCACGTCGATGAGGCACTTCAGGTCGCAACAAGTTCTCAGATCCCAGTGGTGCGGCAATACATCGCCCGACGTATCGCCGATATGCAGCCAGCGCCGCTGGAGGCGATCGTCGAGGCGGCACTTGACGCCGACGACCGAGTTGCTGCCGATCTACTCATGGGCATGACTCAATCGTTAACGGTGCGAGGCAGCCAGCAAGCCCCAGCATCATGGAGTCAGCTCCATGTGCGACTTCAGGACGCCGACTCGGACGAACTTCGATCCGTGGGACTGCAGCTGTCCTTGATCTTTGGCGATCAAGACGTGATTGCACGTATGCGGCAGATCGTCATGAATCAAGCGGACAACCTGACCGATCGTCAAAGCGCACTGCGTTCGCTGCTGAAAATTGATGGCGGCCTCACAGCAACGCAGCTTCACACCCTGGTCAGCACGGATGACCTACTTCGCACCGACGCCCTCATCGCGCTGATGCAAACCAATGACGAGACGACCGCGCAAGTTCTCTTGCAACAATTCCCCAGCCTGTCGATCGAGGACAGGCGTAGTGCCGTTTCCGTCCTGGCGACGCGCAGGCAGTTCGCCGCAGCGCTGTTGAACGCCATCGACCAAGGTATTGTATCGCGGGGGGACGTCTCCGCGTTCGCCCTGCAACAGCTGCGGTCGTTCCAAGATTCCGATCTGCAACAACAAATTGCCAACATCTGGTTTGACGATGACACTTCAGCACGCAAGGCCGACGAGATCCTACGCCTCAACAAGCTTATGACCGTTGAGTACCTGCAGTCAGGCGATGCTGCCGCCGGCCGCGCCATTTTCGATCGCACTTGCTCGAAGTGCCACACGCTGTTCGGCGAGGGAGGCACCATCGCGCCCGATCTGACGGGTTCAGGTCGCAAGCAGGCCGACTATATCATTCGCAACCTCATCGACCCCAACGAACAAATCGACGCGGCCTATCGGTTGACCACCGTCGTGACGGTGGATGGACGGCTCTTCAATGGCTTCATCGTCCAGCAGGACGATCACGGCATCACCGTCCGCACGCAGGATACAACCGTGAAACTTGATATGAAGGATGTCGAAGATGTGGCCAACTCTGGTGTCTCGATGATGCCGGAAGGCATGTTGGGCACGTTAACCGACGAAGAGATTCGTGACCTGTTGGTATATCTCGCCAGTGACGATCAGGTATCCCCGCAAGCACACAGCTTGGCACGCTAAGTCGCTCGACTGTTTTCGGTGCGCCGAAAATGTGCAATCGGTTGCTCTCGGCTCACGGCGTCCAAACGTAACCCTGTTGCTTGCGGAATCCATCGATTTTGATTGTGCCGTTACTGGCAAGGCTCAACACGGAATAGCCGTTGTGCTCGGCTCCCGATCCCTCGATCATGGCGACTAGCGTGCAGTAGTGGATTCCGGAAATGTACTGATAGTCATTCTCGTGACTGTGCCCCTGAAAAACCGCCAGCACATTGCCCGAGGCTTCTAACATTTTTCGCACTTCAGCACATTTTTTGACGCTGTAGTGATTGCTCACATCGAGCCGCTGGTGGGCAAACACGATCGTCTTCTTGGTCGTGTTCTTCAAGTCGGCACGGAGCCATTCGACCTCGGCGGCGGGGATGTTTGGATCAGTCCACTCAAAGTTTTTCCGGCCATATGGTTCACCGTCGCTGCGAAAACATGAATCCAGCACGACGAAGTGGAATTCTCCGGAATCGAAAGAGTAGTAGGATTGCTTCTGCCCAACACCGTCGAGAAACTCTCGCTTGGTGAGTGTGTATACGCAGTGATTGCCGAGAACGTAGTGGCGATGTCGGCAGATGTTTGCAAAGTCACGATTAATTCGCTTCAGGTACCCAAGTTCAACATCGACACTGTCAGCAGCGTCTATGAAGTCGCCGAGTTCAACGATGAATTCTGGTTTGTGATTCCCAATTTGCTCCGCAGCTTCCATCAGCTTGTCGGGGGTTTCTTGGTAATAACGTGAGCCAGCAGGCGGCTTGTCGGCGTAGTGCAAATCGGTGACCAGCCCTACACGCAGAGTGGAATCACTCTCATTCGCGAGTACGGTTGCAGGATTCAGAGCTCCAGCAGTTAGCAACAAGGTGCCGTTGCTGAGGAACGCCCTTCGTCCAATGCGAGAGAAGTCATAGTTGGCTGTCATTTCTGCATCCTCGCGGTCCGCTCGAAATGGGAATCCGTACTTTTCGTCGGGATACGCTCCTGATCTGCTCTCAAGACGTAACTCCCATCACCCAGACACTTGTTGAGTGCCGACGTACCAACGCTAGAACTCTGAGACAGCTGCGCACCGGTTCATTGAAGTAAGGCGAATCATGAGGGCTGTCCCGTCACTCAGACGTTCATCGCCATTGGACCCCAGTTGTCGCGCGGCTCGCGCCACGCCAGGGCCGCCACGGCCGGGTCGCTGACGACCTCACCCGCCTCGCTGAGCTCGAGTTTCTTGCCCGCGCGGGCGGCCAAGTTGCCCAACTGAATGTTCGCCGTCATCGGCCCTGAATAGGAGAAGTTCGAGCGGCTGAACTCGCGAGGCTTGTCACCGCGGCACGCCATGAAGAATTCCTCGTGATGGCCGGGCGAACGTTCAAGCAACTTCTCCGGCGTGCCAAACTCCTCGTGACGCTTCGCCGGCAGCAGGAAGGCCTCTTCCCAGTTGTCGCCGCGAACGAGCATCTTGCCCTCCGAACCGATGACCAAGTTACCGGTCCGTGGCAGCTCTCGCTGATCGACCAGCAGTTCCTCGGGCGTTTCTGGCATATAGGGTTTGCCGTCGTTGTCGTACCCTTCATACCAATAAGTCACGAACCCCGGGCGGTCGGTCTTTGCCCGGTAGGTCGACTTAACAACCATGCCTTTCGGATACTGATCGGTCACGGGACCTGTCATCTCAAGCGGCTCGACGGTTGCGGCGTAGCCTGGTTCCATGATGGCGTAGATGCCGTTGGTCGTATGGCAGGCCATGTCGCCCAGCGCACCAGATCCGAAGTCGACGACCCCACGCCAGTTGAACGGGTGGTAGGCGCCCCGACCCTTTTTCTGATCCTTCGGCTTACCGGCGAAGGGTCGCATCGGCGCGGGGCCGATCCACGCTTCCCAGTCGAGCGTCTCGGGCACGGGTGTCGTGTAGGTGGGCCGATCGCCGCCCTGCGGCCAGACGGGTCGATTCGTCCACGTGTGGAACTCCTGCACGTCGCCGATCGCGCCAGCCTTGATGTACTCGTAGGCGGTCCGCCAGCCGTCTCCAGCGTTTCCGCCGTTGCCCATTTGCGTGACGACGCCTTCGTTTTTGGCGTAGGCGGCGGTCAGCAACTGAGCCTCTTTCACACTCCAGGTGAGCGGCTTCTCGGTGTAGCAGTGAATACCCATCGACACAGCGGTCATCGACGGCGCGTAGTGCGTGTGGTCGGGCGTCGAAACAAAAACGACGTCGAGCTGCTCGCCATGATTCTCGAAGAGCTTCCGCCAATCGGTGTACCCGGCGGCTTCCTTCCAGCCTTCCTTGCCATGCACGCCGCCCCATCGGGTCTTGTCGACTTCAGCGAAACCAACGCACTGTAGTCCCGCCTTGTGCGCCGCGCCTGTGTGCGCGCCACCGCGCCCGCCGACCGCGACAAATCCGACTTGCATCTTCTCGTTTAAGCCTTGGCCGCGGACGATGCTGGGGAAGCCGAGCACCGTCGCCGCGGTGGCGAGTGAAGTGTTGGAAACAAACTGACGGCGATTGAGATTTGACATGGCTACGTCATCGTGATTAGGTGTTGAAGCGAAAAAAAGCTGGCGGACTTCGGCGCAAGTTTGCTGCAGTAACCGTTCGTCCTTCTCGGAACGGCCATCTTATCGCGATTACTGACCAATTGAAATAATTGACGAGGCAATTTTTGCAGCAGGAAAATGTTGGATTGCCTGTCGTCGCTGATTGGGGTTGGCCAGACGAGCATAGGAATGATCTCCTTTGGACCACGTCAAAAGCATGCGGCATCACATGACCTTGCTTCTAATAGCACTTAGTTCACAGACCTCTTTGCCGACAATACAATGTTGGGTAAGCACCTGTATATGGAGAAATCCTTTACTGAGTACTACGCTCCTGAAGCAGCAGGAGCCTCATCACTTTCGGAGACCATTTGCATGCTGTTTACGACACCTTCTCAGCGAAGCTGTAACAGGCGCGCAGTTGGATTCACACTCGTAGAATTGCTTGTGGTAATCGCAATCATCGGCGTGTTAGTGTCGCTTCTGCTGCCGGCAGTTCAGTCGGCGCGCGAAGCAGCTCGCCGTTCCAGCTGCTTAAACAACCTCAAGCAAGTGGGTTTGGCGATACTGAACTACGAAAGCGCGCGGGGTACCCTCCCATACGGCACCAATCAGAATGGCCAACGAGACCCAGCGCTCACTGGAAGGAACATCTCCGCCTTCGGATTTGGCTGGTCGGCTTCGATACTCCCCTATATCGAGAGTGGGAACGCTTTTGATCAAATCAATATCGATGGCGAGCTGGGAAGTACTCGAGATAACCTGGGGGCCGGCACTCTAATCACTGCCTACGTCTGTCCTTCGAGACCCGACGAGACCGACCATTGGGCAGAATGTTGCTCTGGGTTCAACCTCGGCCCCGGGCCGACTGACGACATTCGGATCACCAGCTACGCAGGCGTGTCAGATTCCGTGGACGGATTCTTTGGAACTGCTCAGCCTGTTTCCAATGGAGACGGTGTGCTGTTCAACGCGCACGCCGTAGCGCTGAGTGAAATCACCGACGGAACGAGCAGCACCCTGATGGTTGGTGAAGTCACTGGCGGACCAGGAAAACACCCAAGCCAAGGGTTCGCTTGGATCTCACACATGTGGGCCGGATGGAATTGCCAGGATACCGCTGATGGTCTCAACCCGTTTGGCAGCGTACCCGGAGGCAGGGACACCAGCTTGGACCCATTCGACGGGGATGGTGGCGGCAATCGCCACGGTGAGTATTTCGACGAATCGGGTTTCTCCAGCTTTCATGTCGGTGGTGTGCATTTCGCTTTTGCAGATGGTAGCGTGCATTTCCTCAATGAGGACATTCAGCAAAACGTACTTTGTGTGCGCACAACTCGCGACGGAGGAGAAACGAGTGATGGGCCATGCTATGTACGCCCGCCTGTTGGTCCACGAGCTCGGTAAAGAGCTCGGACAGTTCAACTTCCAGATGTTGAGAGCGTGGAGTGCCCGGAAATGATCAAGGAAGAAAAGATGAACAGCAGTCGGCGATGTAAGTCGCTGCGCGCTGCCCCGGTCATCCTGCTTACGTTTACCACCCTGCTGATAGTCGGATGCCGCGGCAAGCGCGACACGGTGGTTGTTGCAGGCAAAGTGACCTTCGACGGCAGATTGGTTTCAAATGGCGATATCCGGTTCCTGCCAACACAAGGCACGGGCGCACGGGCTTCGGGAGCGCCCATTATTGATGGTGTTTACGAAGCGAAATACAAAGGTGGCGTCCCAATTGGGACCCATCGCGTGGTGATTCGAGCATTTATGTTGGAAGGGATCGGTTCGGCCGCCGGTTCGGGTCCAGTCGCTGAAGATCTTGTCTCCAGAGCCCCGCAGCGAAGCAAGGAGCAGCGAAAGGAGATACCACTCCCGATCTACGTTGTTGAAGGTAGAGAGCAATTCTTACCCGGGGAGTTTAATGTTCAGTCAAAGTTAGAGTTGACTGTCACGGGCGAGAACGCGACGCAGACTGCGGATTTCGAGCTGAGCTCGAAAGGCTCTTAGTTCGACCAATCTGCCGCAATGCTTAGGCCTACTCCACGATTGATCAGTAGTAGGGCGGATATACGGTCGGCTCATACTCGCTGAGCGTGTATTGCGATTGCAAGAATGCGACCAAGTCGATGAGCTCTGTGACGGTCATGACATCGTTGTAGTTGGTCATCTGCGACGCACCTTCATCGGTCGTAACTTGTTCAGCATGGTAGCGATTTGGCAGTCGATGCGACGGGTTAATTATCGATGTCACGAGTTCCCCGTAGGTCTTAATCCGTGAGACTTCACCCCCGAGTCGCACGATGGTTTGATCGGGACTTTGACTTTCAGGGACCGTCACACCCGCAACCGTGTGACATTCGTAGCACTGGAAACTCGTAAAGAGCGTCTCCCCCTGCTTGGCATTCCCATCGGGCAGTGTAAAGCCCATGGATGACTTAGGATCGGTCCCACAACCTGCTAGTGACCCGACACCAACCAAGACGATTGCAGCTACTGCTAGACAACTTTTCATTGGTGTTCCTCCGCCTGAAGACCCGAAACAACCAAATCGAATGCATCACGCAACAACTACTTTTTACGCAACTCGTGTGCCAGAACCTGCGCCCCACAATTGGCGCTGCAGCAATTCGCCGTCGTGCGTATTCGCACAGCAAGTCAACTCAGATTGTGACATAACCTCGGTCGTTGATGATGAATTGGCGTGTCCGGCCAGTGAGCGACCGGGCATATCATTTGCAGTCTTTTCTTTCTGCTGCTGGCGTAAGGCGGTCCCTTTGCACGCACAGCACACGAGCCGAAAGGAGCTTCCCATGTCCGTCCAACAAACGCGCAGTATCATCGACCACGTTCGAGTATTTCATCAATGGGTTAGCCAATACTATCACCGCTTGGCTGAGTCCACGCAGCGAAAGCGCACCAAACTACTGCTGGACTACATGAGCGAACATGAGCAACGCTTGGCCAATTGCCTGAAGGAATATGAGGAGTCAGCACCCCACAGAATCATGGACACTTGGCTGATGTCTACGGACGCAGCGGATGCGACTCAATTGATCGCCGACTCCGAGTCGGTCTCCGATATGTCGGTTGACGATGTCATCGCCCTGGGAATTCGTCTGTCACAATGTGCCATCTCGGTGTACGAGGATCTCGCCGACTATAGCGAGCCGGAATCCGTACGGGAGACTTTTGCCAATCTGTTGCACTTGGAAGAGAAGGCACTGAAGCAATTCGTCCGTGATGCAGGGCGCCTTGAGGATCTGTGACAGTTCGATTACACGGCACCGCACAGCGACCGTTGAGGACTTCGTCCAGCAGACGAGCAGCTCCCTCAATATTGACTTGGGCGGAACGGGCACCGGCGACTTTGATGCGCTCAAGGTGCTTTCCAATAGCCAGCTGGACGGCACGCTCAATGTTGCATTAGCCAGCGGTTCTAGCCTCGCGGGCGGACAGCAGTTCAAGTTCCTCAATGTCGACGGCACTGATTTTTTGGTCTGGCAACGCAATCCAAACGTGGGAGAATTGTCCGTCTGGCAGAACAACTACCGGGCGACGGCCCTAGCAGCGAGTGCCACGCCGGTTCCGGAACCGACGGCGCAGGTGATGCTGATTTCGGCGCGCGTGTTCATGTATGGGCGAAAACCGACTACGTAAGGAAATCATGAAGCTTCAACAATTAACTGTCTTTCTCGTCCTACTTGTTGCGTCGCAGACGCCATCAGTGCTCTTCGCCATCCCTTCACGACCCAACGTCGTGCTGATTATCTCTGACGACCAGGGCTGGCGAGATTACGGCTTCATGGGGCACGAAGTGGTTCAGACACCCAACATCGACGAGTTGGCTCGGCGAAGCCTAGTATTTGAGCACGGCTACGTGCCTGCGCCGCTGTGTCGGCCTTCGCTCGCTTCGATCGTCACAGGGCTTTATCCCCATCAACATGGCGTGGTGGGAAACGATGTCGATCCCAAGCGTCGCGCCGAATCCGACTTGCCGCTTCGCGAACAGTTCCACCGGCATCCGAGTCTTGTTCGTGAGTTGGTTGCCAACGGATACCTGGCTCATCAGTCGGGCAAGTGGTGGGAAGGCTCATATCAGGACGGTGGATTCACCCATGGCATGACCCATGGGGACCCCGCACGGCGCGGTCGGCACGGCGATGCGGGACTGGTGATCGGGCGCAAGGGTTTGCAGCCAATCGCCGATTTTATGGACGAGTCGATCCAGCAGCAGAAGCCGTTTTTCGTCTGGTACGCTCCCTTCCTGCCGCATACGCCCCACAACCCACCGGCCGACTTACTGGCCAAGTACGAATCGCCCGATCGCCGCCAAAACGTTGCCAAGTACTACGCAATGTGCGACTGGTTCGACCAGACGTGTGGCGAGTTGCTCGAGTTGTTGGACGCGAACCAAGTGCGCGACAACACGATCGTCCTCTACGTCACGGACAACGGTTGGGTAGCCGTCGATCGCACAGCGGAGGAGGGCACACCGGCGCGTCCGGAGGGCTGGTGGCCCGGCTTCGCGCCGAAATCAAAAGGGTCGCCCTACGAAATGGGGATCCGTACACCGATCATGGTCTCTTGGCCCGAAAAAGTGGCACCCGCCAGCAGCGACGATTTGGCGAGCAGCCTCGATCTGATGCCGACGGTGCTCGCGGCATGCGGTCTCCAGCCGCCTGCGAACTTGCCAGGCATTGACCTTCTCGACGCCGATGCGCGGAGTCAGCGCGACGCGGTGTTTGGTGGGACCTGGTCGACGCACAACATGACGGTTGGCGAGCCGCAAGCCACACTGCAGTACCGCTGGTGCGTGACGAAACAATGGAAGCTGCTCCTGCGCAACAACGGTTTGGAAACAACGCGCTATCGAGTGCTGAACAACTGGGACACGATTCCCGCGCAGCTGTGGTCGATTCGCGAAGATCCCGACGAAACGACCGACTTGGCGACGAGCAATGCCGAGACCATTCGCAAATTGACAGGGAAGATTGACGCAGTGATGCCGGTGCCATGATGGTCGGCGCTTAGGTCAATTCGCCAGCTTCACGCCTTCGATCATTACAGCGAAGCCTTTTTCCGCCGCTTTCATCGTCGCCTTCGGGCCGTACGATTTGATGAACCAGGTTCCGCCCTCCTTCAGCGGTACGATCGCGGCCAGCATTCGGTAGCCCGGACGATCTACTTTCGGGCCAAATGGTCCGCGGGGACTGTCCTGGTAGTCACCGGTTAGGTCAACGACGTGCACGGTCAGGTCGCCGATTTTCTTCTCCTCGATCTTCTTGGCGTCGTCGCTCAACGATTTGAATTGGCCCTCCCATCGCGCGATGTTCGCCTTGATGCCACCGCCTGAGGGCATAATCGTCACCCGCCCGGGTGTGTCGTCACCTTTGGCGGCGGCGATGGAGAATTCGTGATGGACGATCCGGCTGCGCGGTTTGACGACCTTCCAATCGCCGGGCACGGGCAGCAACAGTTTACCTCCGGCCAGCTCGAGTACTTGCGGCTCGACCGACTTGGCCGCCGATTCCTCTTTTTTTGCCACGGGTTTCTCGGCCACGGCCGTCTCTTCGGCGTGGACCAGGTTAGCCGTAAACAGCGAGACGACGAACAGCAACGCGAAGCGTTTGGGTGCAGTACTTTGTTTGGCAAGGGACGACATCAGAACTCCTGGAGTTGGAGGGTTGTTCGGTCGGGAAATCTTAAGCTCATTGGAACAGGAGGGCACAGAG
Source organism: Bythopirellula sp. (assembly GCA_028285205.1). Classification (GTDB taxonomy): domain Bacteria; phylum Planctomycetota; class Planctomycetia; order Pirellulales; family Lacipirellulaceae; genus Bythopirellula. The sequence goes on from JANQQA010000063.1 coordinate 11,989, forward strand.
CCAACAGGGAACTAGGCGGGAGTTATCTCGTCTCGGTTCGCACTCTTCCCTCCTGTTACATCACGATCACTTGTTGTTCATCAACACAACTACCAAGACCGCGAACAGAACGACTACGATCACGCCGAGCATTAGGGTGATCTTTCGCGCTCGTTCCTGTCGGAGGCGACGCGTCGTTTGGTACATCGTGGTCGGGTTGGATGATTCTGGTAGGGCATCTGGAGCGGGATCGGCGACCGTTGCGTCCAGAGCGGGCGCTGCCTCGCTGGCAACTTCGGCTTCCATCGCTGCAACCGGCGCCGGGGACGGCTCTGAATCGGGCGGCGGTACGTTCAGCAGTGTGATCGCCTGCCCGCCCGCCTTCCAGTCGGGCCAACCTGTTTTCCAGACCCAACAATCTGCGGTGACCCGTCCTTCGGCGACCCAGGTTTGCATCATCTCTTGCTGAGCAGGACCATACTGCTCGCCCTCGGCGGTGCGAACGTACCACACCTCCGACGGAGCTTCCGTTGGCGGCGGCGGTGCGGCCGCTTTACGCGGGGCAGGGGGTGGCGGCGGTTCCGCCGGCGCCGGTGCAGCCACGGTGGCCGACGGCTCGGTCACGACTTGAGCAACCGGCGCTGCTGACTCGGAGCTTGTCTCTGCGGGATCAGCGTTCTCGCTTAGTGCCTCGACTTGGCCGCCGCTTTCGCGGGGAACGAGGAACTTGGCATCGCACTGCGGACAGATACCCCGCTCGCCGGCGAGGAATGCCTTGACGTTGAGCTTGTGTCCGTTGGGACAGAGAAAACGAATACCCATTGGCCGGCCAGCTGTTCCGGAGTTGCGATATGCCTGCAATTACAGTGTATACGGCAAATCGGATATCGAGAAGTCTCAGCCAGCAATGACCAATGAGCGAATGATCAATGACCAAATACGCAGTGAATCGAAGCTACTTTGTTGGTCATTGAGGCTTGCTCTTTGGTCATTCAAAGCTCGCCCTATGACGTAGCCCCCTCTGCAAGCTATAGTTTGAAATTCTCCGCTCCCTGCTGTCACACCACTACCGCTCCTCGCATGTCTCTTTGGGAAATCATCCTGCTCGGCATCGTCCAAGGGCTGACGGAGTTCCTGCCCGTCAGTTCGTCGGGTCATTTGGTGGTGGCCAATTCGCTGCTCGAAGCGCTGGGCGGAAAGCCGGTTGAAGATCTGGTGGAGGTGAGCATTGTCTTGCATCTCGGAACGCTGCTGGCGGTCTTGGCGTTCTATCGGCGCGAAATCGTCCGATTGCTAGGGACAGATCGCAAAGCAATTCCGCAACTGATCGTGGGGACGATTCCCGCGGTCATCTTCGGTCTGGTGATCAAGAAAGGGCCGTTTGAAGGGCTGGAAAAGCTCATCCTGGAGAACCCATTGGTCGCGGGGCTGATGTTCCCCGTGACTGCTGCGGCGCTGCTCTGGGTGTCGCGCCGCGAGCCGGGCGAACTCGACTATCCTCAGCTCACCTGGCAGAAATCGCTGCTGATCGGCCTGATGCAGGCGGCAGCCATTTTGCCAGGGATCTCGCGCAGCGGGTTTACGATTGCGGGCGGGTTGGGCGTCGGACTCAGCCGGCAAGCGGCGGCCACGTTTGCCTTTCTGCTGGCGATTCCCGTCATCGCAGGCGCCGGCTTGCTGGAGAGCCTGGACGCGATGGAAGCCGGTACGACGGGCACGTCACCGTTTAACTTGGCGGTCGGGTTCGCCGTGTCATTCGCGGTCGGCTGGGCAGCGCTCAAGTTGCTCGTCGGGCTCGTGCAACGCGGCCGGTTGGCGATGTTCGCGTACTACCTCATTCCGCTGGGCGTCACGGTGCTGGGTTGGCAGCTGCTTGGAAATTGAGCCGACGGCGCTAGCCGCGGGTAAATCGCTAAGACCCGCAAGGGTGGCTGGGGTCGCAACGGAGCGAAGCCCCCAGTAAATCCAGCTGGTGGCTCCTGAAGGTCGACCCCAGCCACCCATCGAGCGCCGTCGGCACCTCCTGCCAAAATGGCAGCGAATTCGTGCTGATCGCGTCGATCGCGCGAAAGTGGCAGCGTGGCAGCTTCGCCATGCTCACAATAAACCGCTACCAGGAAAGCACTTACGCGTGCTGCCACATTTGGCGCGCGGGTTGCTTTCCCGAGGTGCTAACAGGCCACCTGTACGCCAAAATCTAAGCGCGGCAACATTCAAAGGAGGAAATCTGCCGCTCATCGACCCATTCGATCTGAATTCTGATAAGTCACATCTCACACTCTCAGGAGAATCCATTCATGGCAACCGCTACGAAAAAGAAGAGCAAGGTGTCTTTGCAACCGCTGGGTGACAAGGTCGTCGTCGAGCGCGATGAGTCGCTCGACACGACCGCCGGTGGCATCGTGCTACCCGATTCAGCCAAAGACAAGCCTTCCCGTGGCACGATCGTGGCCGTCGGCACCGGCAAGCTACTCGACGACGGCTCGCGCGGCGAACTGCAAGTCAAAACCGGAGACCGCGTCCTCTTCACCAGCTACGCCCCCGAGACGATCAGCATCGACGACGAAGAGTATCTGCTGATGAGCGAAAGCGACATTTTGGCGGTCATTGAGTGACCGTGAACTTGGTGCTTTGTTCTTGGTGCTTTGTGATTTCTGCACACTCCTTGCAAAGCACTAAATTCAAAGAACAAAGCACTCTTCGCTAACGCACACAGAGTCTGGCCCACAATCGATTCACCAACACAAACAACTTTAAGGAACCAAACCCATGGCAAAAATGATTGCCTTCGATCAAGAAGCTCGTGACGCGATGCGTCGCGGTGTCGGCAAATTGGCCCGTGCCGTGAAAGTCACGCTCGGACCGAAAGGTCGCAACGTCATCCTGCAAAAATCCTTCGGCTCCCCGACCGTCACCAAAGACGGCGTGAGCGTCGCCAAGGAAATCGAGCTGGAAGACACCTACGAAAACATGGGTGCCCAGATGGTCAAGGAAGTGGCCAGCAAGACGTCCGACGTCGCTGGCGACGGCACCACCACGGCGACTGTCCTCGCCGAAGCGATCTTCAATGAAGGCCTCCGCGCCGTCGTCGCAGGCGTAAACCCCGTGCAAATGAAGCAGGGCATCGAAAAAGCCGTCGACGACATCACCGAGCAGCTGCACAAGGCCGCTACCAAGATCAAGACCTCCGAAGAGATGGCTCAGGTCGGCACCGTCGCGTCTAACGGCGATGGCGAAATCGGCGAGATGCTCTCCCAGGCGATGGAAAAGGTCGGCAAGGACGGCGTCATCACCGTCGACGAAGGTAAGAGCCTCGCGACCGAGGTAGAGTGGGTCGAAGGTATGCAGTTCGACCGCGGCTACCTGTCGCCGTATTTCGTGACGGACCAAAGCTCGATGGAAGCAGTTCTGGAAGACTGCTACATCTTGGTCTTCGAGAAGAAGATCAGCTCCGTCAAAGACATGGTGCCTTGTCTGGAAGCCGTTGTGCAAGCCGGCAAGCCGTTGCTGATCATCGCCGAAGACGTCGACGGCGAAGCCTTGGCCACCCTGGTCATCAACCGTCTGCGTGGCACGTTCAACATCTGTGCCGTGAAGGCTCCCGGCTTTGGCGATCGTCGCAAGGCGATGATGGAAGACATTGCCACGCTCACCGGCGGACAAGCAATCTTCGAAGACCTGGGCATCAAGCTCGAAGCCGTTGGCCTGGCTGAACTCGGCCGCGCCAAGAAGGTGATCGTCGACAAGGACAACACCACGATCATCGAAGGTGGCGGCAAGAGCGCCGACATCAAGGGACGCATCGACCAGATTCGTCGCGAGATCGAGAACACCTCGTCTGACTACGACAAGGAGAAGCTCGAAGAGCGTCTCGCCAAGCTGTCCGGCGGCGTTGCCAAGGTCAACGTCGGTGCCGCGACTGAGAGCGAGATGAAGGAGAAGAAGGCCCGCGTGGAAGACGCCTTGCACGCCACGCGTGCAGCCGTCGAGGAAGGCATCCTGCCCGGCGGTGGCGTAGCATTGCTGCGTGCCAGCGCGAAGGTCAGCGGCGAAGGTTTGAGCCACGATCAAGAGATCGGCTACAACATCGTCACGCGTGCCTGCCGCAGCCCGCTCACCGCGATCGCCAACAATGCCGGCCAAGACGGCGGCATCGTCTGCGAAAAAGTCGTCGACTCGAAGGGCAACACCGGCTACAACGCCGCGTCCGACGAGTACGAAGACCTGGTCAAGGCCGGTGTGATCGACCCGACCAAGGTCACTCGCACGGCGCTGCAAAACGCCGCCAGCGTGGCGACGTTGCTACTCACCTCCGACGCCCTGATCGCCGACGCCCCGAAGAAGGACGGCAAGGGAGCACCGGCGCCCGGCATGGATGGAATGTACTAAGCCACGGTCGGCGACAAGTTGAAAGTTTCAAAACCCCGGCCAACGTAGTTGGCCGGGGTTTTTTGTCATTCCTGCTTCCGGGTTTTTAGAGGGCGAACGTGTTCGACGAACAACAGCTGCTGGACTGGCTACACGACGACGAGCTCTCATTGCGGGACAAGTTCTTGCTATGTCTGGCAGCTAGTAATTGTTCAGAGAAGACTGAGACTGAGATTTGCAAATTGGCAGCAGATAACGGCTGGAGCTTCGTTGACGACAAGCTCATCATGCCACTTGCGGTGTGCGGAATTCTGCTAGAACGAGAAACAAAGGGCTATGCCACTAGGATTGGATTCGTTTGGAAGCTTCTCACTAAAGGAAGAGAATATGTATCGCAGCTTGTCGCACGGCTCACAAACCAACCGGCCGCAGCTGCAGCTTCGACATTGCGTGACGTACTAGATGAAATCACAGGTGATGACGCCCGCTGTTTCGTAAATGAGGCTATTCGAGACGTAGAACACGGATCCTACCGATCAGCTGTCGTGCTGAGTTGGTGTGGGGCAGTTGCTCTATTGCGAGATCATATTCTCAATGAAGCCAGTTTGCTCGCGGCGTTCAACACGGAAGCCAAGAAAAACAAACCGAAGTGGAAAGATGTAAAAGTATCTGATGACTTCGGCCGCATGAAGGAATACGATTTTTTGCAGATTCTCGCAGCGGTGAGCAGTGAGGTATCGAAGGATCTAAAGCTAGAGTTGGAAAAAGCGTTACAGTTTCGCAATAGTTGTGGGCACCCCAATAGCCTCGTGATTGACCCACACATGGTGCAAGCTCATCTTGCGATGTTGGCACGGAACGTATTTGCGAAGTTCGGCTGAAGTTGTAGGGTGCGTAAACCCGGCCCAACACGGTGCGTTACGCGAGCCAATCGAATTGTTCACGATGCCAACACTACAGGCACGGCAAATCGAGGGCGTAACGCACCAGGCGATTTGGGCTCGCTGACAAACCCTATGAGTTGCAGCATTCGCAATTGGTATCACTCTGCGCGTTGTGTGTTCTCCGCTGGCGAAGTCGATTGACCACTTCCTGACGGGCGCGGCTCGGTTTTTTGTGTAATGGAGTTGCGGGCGCGTGTTTTGCTCTACACCGAGCCGCGACCGTTAGGGAGTCGGTCACTTCGATTTGCTGTGCGAGTTCGGTCTGTGCTGCGTAGCGATGAAAGTGACGATTTTTGACGTGTATTGGTTGCATCAGTTCGATTTGCACAGCTTTTCTGGTCCTTGATTTCTCGTGACCGCTTCCTGACGGGCGCGGCTCGGTTTACGATACGCGTTGCTATGGCGCACTCTGTATCGCTCTCCGAATACCCGCTCGCATACCTGATCACGTTCCACACTTACGGCTCGTGGTTGCATGGGGAAGCAAAGGGCAGCGTCGACGACAACCACAACCGCGTGGAATCCGACTTCCTCCCTACCGATGCACGTCGCCAAGTCGCCGCCAAAAACTTAATGCGTCATGACGCGGTCGTTCTGGGAAGCGATCAGCGCGACGCTGTCTGGGCAGCAATCACTGCGGTATGCGAACATCGCCAATGGGAACCATTGGCGATCAACGTCCGCACCAACCACGTCCACGTCGTCGTCTCAGCGCCTGTGAAACCAGAAAAAGTCATGAACGACTTCAAGATCTGGGCTATGCGGAAGCTTCGCGAGGCGCAACTTGTCGACGCTGAGCAAAAGACTTGGTCGCGGCACGGGAGCACACGCTATTTATGGGATGAGCGGGCGGTTGAAAACGCGTGCCGGTATGTCGTCGAAGGGCAGGGGGTTGATTTAAATTAGGAACACACTGCGCGACACATAACCGAGCCGCGACCGTGAGGGAGTCGGCCACAACGGTTTGCCTTGCGAAGTTGGTTTGCGCTGCATGACGTTCTTTTTATTGTGGAGCCTCGCAACCGCTTCCTGACGGGCGCGGCTCGTTTTTTTATGCGCTGGTGGGGTATGGTATGTTCCTCACAGAGCCGCGACCGTGAGGGAGTCGGTCAGTTGGCATTCAACGCGAGGTAAGTTTGCACGACGGGGCGCTTCTCGAGTCGTGGAGTCTCGTGACCGCTTCCTGACGGGCGCGGCTCGGTTTCTTGTGCCCGTGCATCCTATGGAAACCCATTGCGGCGCGACGGTGAGTGAGTGGCACAAGAATCGTGAATGCAATCTGATGGAGGATTCGTAAAATATTCTTCGGGAGAAATCCCCCCTCGACCAGCGCGAGCGTCGCCAGGAGTTTTGCTCGCCAAAACTCGACGGAAACGCCTAGAAATCAAGGGTACGCCCGCGAGTTTTGCTCGGCGTTTTTCGGTTGCCGCTGGTGAGCAGAACCTGGTAGGAGGTTGCGATTTGCCGTCGGTTAACGTCGTTCGGCCGCTTCCTCACGAGAGCGGATTGATTCATTTTTTTCGCAAGATTGCGAGCGACTCAGCGACCAACCCATATGAGCCCATATCAGATCTTGCTGTTGATCGCGTTCTTCGCCATGTTTGTCGGCTTGCCGTTGTTGGGGCTTTACGCTGCTTGGCAGTGGCTCAAGACTGATCCGAAGAATCGGCCTGAACGACAGGGCGGCGGTTACATGAGCAACGCGATCGGCGCAGGCATGATGGAGATCGACAAAGTGATCCGTCCGTCGGTGGAGCACACGATCGACGCGCAATCGCACCTCGTTGAAGAGGACGAACACGACGGGAAGTAATCGACGCACCAGCTGCGAAGCGCAACGTGACTGCGAGCCGTCGAAGTTAACGAACCGATCTGACGGTAGCCCGCGCCGAATACCTACTTCGCCGAGAACTTGAACACGGTCGTTGATTCGTACTTCGACCCTGGCTTCACCAGCGTGGAGGGGAAGTTAGGTTGGTTGGGGCTGTCGGGGTAGTGCTGCGTCTCGAGGCACAGGCCGCCGCGGTTGACGTACGTCTTGCCAGACTTGCCCACCAGTCGCCCGTCCAGGAAGTTGCCGCAGTAGAATTGGATGCCGGGCTCGGTGGTATGGATTTCAACGTGCCGGCCGGAACTCGGTTCGTACAACGTCGCGGCCAGCGAGAGGCCATCACCATCGCGATCGAGGACCCAGTTATGATCGTAGCCTAGGCCGAACTTCAACTGTTCGTGCGTCTGGCCGATGTCGCGACCGATTGGTTTGGCCTTCGTGAAATCGAACGGCGTGCCTGATACGTTGACCAGTTCGCCGGTTGGGATCATCCCTTCGTCGACCGGTGTGTACTTGCTGGCGTTGAGCATCAACTCATGATCGAGGATTGTGCCTTCGCCTTCGCCTTTGAGGTTGAAGTACGTGTGTTGTGTGAGGTTCACATGCGTTGGTTTGTCGGTGGTCGCTTCGTAGGTGACGATCAGCTGATTGTCGTCGGTCAGCTGATAAACGACCGTCGTGTCGAGATTCCCCGGATAACCTTCTTCGCCGTCGTGCGACTTGTAGTTGAGTGAGATGGAGTTGTTCGACGGGTTGGGCGTGGCGGTCCACACAACTTTGTCGAAGCCCAGATTGCCGCCGTGCAGATGATTCACACCGTTGTTGGTGGCAAGCGTGTAGGCCTCGCCATCGATGGTGAACTCGCCCTTGGCAATACGGTTGCCGTAACGCCCGACGATGGCCCCGAAATAGGGCTTGTCGACGGCGTTGAGATAGCCTTCCAAACTACTGTGACCAAGCGCGATATCGGCGGCCTTGCCGTTGCGGTCAGGAACCTTGAGCGAAGTGATGATCGCTCCGTAATTGGTAATGTCGACCGTCATGCCGCCGCGGTTGGTCAACGTATAGAGCTTAACATCGTCGAAGTCGGCCACGGGAATCTCTCCCGAGCAATGCTCCTGTGGACCGAGGAGCGCGAGACATGTGACAACGCCAACAAGTAGGTGTTTCATCGATTCAAACCTCGAGAAGACTGTTGAGATGATCAGGAGCAAAGCGGCCTGTCGTTCGGCCGGCAGGAGCGAGAGTCCCCATCAGAGCCATTACAAGGCTTCCGGCAGTGACTTCAGACACCAAGGTAACGCCACCGTGTAGGACCTGCCAGTCCCACATTACCGTGGGAGCCCCACGTCAGGTTTGTTGTGGGCGGCGCAGATCTCAACTATGCTGAATGGGTGGTGGAACATCGCCCATTGCCGGTGCAAACAACGCAATTCGACGAGAATTTCGGCATTCTGGGCGTGTGAACAGAGTACTCTCCTTTGCGGTTGCACAGCCGAATGCAGTGCCTTCGCACACATCCGAGAATTTCGCGGAAGGACCGCAGCTGAATCAAGCCGTATGCCCGTCTAGAACACACTTCCCGGTAGATGCCCCCAAAGATGAACAACATTCAATATTTTGTGCGATGCGCGGGTATCCTTTGCATCTCGGCAATGGCGATCCAATCGATGACAAACGCGGCGATCGTCGGTCCCTTCGATACCTTTGAGGATGGTACCACCGGAGGATGGATTCACGGCCTCGACACGAGCCCGACGTTCCCAGAGAACGTTGCCACGGGCGGACCTGCGGGGGACGATGACGGCTACCTACGTGTCACTGCCATGGGCTCCTTCGGGCCCGGAAGTCGGCTGCTGGCACTGAATCGTTCGCAATGGACCGGCGACTTCGTGAGCCCGGGCGTCACGACGATCCTCGCCGATGTGCGTAATCCTTCGTTGATCCAAGTCGATCTACGTGTCGCGTTTCAGGGCGGTGGCGACTGGTTCGTTTCCGATGAGCCGATTTCGCTGGCGCCCATGACCGATTGGCAGTCGGTCGCTTTTCCGATCTCCGACGCAGACCTCAGCGCATTGGGGTCTGGCGACTTTCTCAGCACGATGTCGAGCGTGACGGAGATGCGATTGCTCCATAGTCCGACGTTCACGAACATCGGCCAGGCCATTGTCGGCGAATTTCACGTCGACAATCTGCGCATCGTACCGCTGGCCGATTTCGATCAGAATGCAACCGTCGACGGGGCTGACCTGACAACATGGCAGGGCGCATATGGCTCAGACGGTGCGGACGCCGATTTGGACGGGGACTCCGATGGTACCGATTTCCTGATCTGGCAGCGTCAATTCTCCCCTTCACCTGCGATCCAAGCTGTGCCTGAGCCCACAAGTCTGACGGCAGCGTGTGCGGCCGTTGTCGCGCTCGGAGCGTTTCGTCAACGCTTTCGGCACTCACGAAACTAGAGGGGGGCGTACGCGTAGGTTGGATCACCGCTATTTTCTCTAAACTCTTCTCCAACTGAGACTTACGTGCGAGTACTTAGTTGCCGAAATCACGTCTGATCGCGATTTTCTGAGTTTTTGGCGATTTTTCCGTACAGGATTTCTTCGCTGAGAACTTACTATGAATGGATCCTAGATTCGCATCCGCGATACGGCGGTGTTATCGTTCGGATGTCGATCTCTTTTCATACTGTTTTCGCCATGTGTATCAAGCTATCGAGAGACATCGCTCTCTGCGCCGTCGCTGCCCTTCTTCTTGGGTTATCAGGACCGAATACTGCGAGAGCTGAGCTGCTCGCCTACGAATCATTTGACTACGACTATTCCGGCGGCGACATCTCGCTAGTTGGCCAGTCTGGTGGTACGGGATTCGCAGAGGGCTGGACAAATGTGTCAAACGGCGCTGCTGCTGGTAGCGGTGAAGTGAGTGGCGGAGCGTATCCCGGACTACTTACCATGGGCGGTCATGGCTTTATGGGGGACAACAACCGCGTCGGGCGAAACATGGTTTCAGGAAGCGGCAGCGGAGGTTTCGCGGATTTTCTTGATGGGTTATCGAACATCGGCAAAGATGGCACGACTTTGTATCTGAGTTTTTCGGTTCGTTACAGCAGTCCTGGGGCATTCTGGGCGACGGAACTCCATCGCGACGGTGCCGGAGACGGCCAACGCATCCTTCAAACAGGCCAGATCGATTCAAGCGGACGCATAAAGAGCTTAGCTACAGGAGCAGCTGGCGCAATCGATCTCGATCTTTCAGCTGATGCAGACACCCATTTTCTCGTGATGCGATTTGACTTCGGTGCCACTGGTGATGGTCTGAAGATATTCTACGACCCAACAATCGGTCCGAGTACGGAGCCGTCAACTCCAACCGCGGAGTATCTGACAACGGATGGCCTCGACTTGTCGTTTGATCGAATATCGTTCGCCAATTTCAACGGCAGCGGGGGGACTGAGTTCCTGGATTTTGATGAGATTCGGTTTGGGACAACGTTCGCAAGCGTCACCGCCGTTCCGGAGGTTTCCGCCGTGCTGGCGCTAAGTCTGCTGGGCTGCTTCGTGGCATGCAGGCGACCGAGCTCAATACAGCGGCGCTGAACGCCTCAGACAGATTAGGTCGCATCCATCCACGCAGTTCTGCACTGCTTCTAGCAGGCGTTTGCCATCGCCGCGCCGACGGGCATATCGCAGCTCGATCAGTCTCCGCACTCAACGAACGATAACGGTCTAGCCTGTGTTGGCCCCGAACGCCTTCCGACATGGCCAGAAATCGTCATAAACCCTGACGACTACGTGCCTTGAAACATCGCAACTGAGGCAGTAAGATACCGAATTGTCCGCAAGACAAGTGCCCCTGCCTGTGTGGTGAGGGCAGCCCATCACGAAGAGGCCTGCGGTTCGGAGCCGGCTCGCCCACATTATCCCAAGAACTAGCCGAGAGAATAGATAGGACCAAACCATGGCCCGACAGTGTGAAGTGTGTGGCAAGGGTGCCCAGATGGGCAATTCCGTGACGACTCGTGGTAAGAAGAAGTATCTCGGCGGTGTCGGTACGAAGGTCACCGGCATTACGCGTCGGAAGTTCAAGCCCAATCTGCAGCGTGTGCGGGTCTCCACGCCCAATGGAACGCACAAAACGATGTACGTCTGCACGCAGTGTATCCGCTCTGGCGGGGTCACAAAGATCGTCCGCAACGCTCCGTTTAAGGTTCCGGCGCAGGCAGCAGCCAAATAGTCACCCGCAGGCGAAAACCATAGCAGGGCTGGCATGGCCATCACGCGCGACGATGTCGAAAAGGTTGCGTTGCTTGCTCGTTTGGAACTGAGCGAAGCCGAAATCGAGTCGCTGACCACCGACCTGGGGCAGATTGTCGGCTACGTTGATCAGCTGGCCGAAGTTGACACAGACCACGTAGAGCCGATGGCCCACGCCATCGAACTGCACAACGTCTTCGCTGACGACGTGGTCCGACCAAGCCTTCCGCGCGAGCAAGCGCTCGCCAACGCCCCCAGCCACAACGGCAAAGGCTATCTGGTGCCGCCGGTACTCGGTGACTAGCGTCCCTAAGACTCTGAGATAATCGCGTACCGATGTCGATCACCGAGCAGTCCGCCACCGAATCGCTTGCACTGCTCAAACAAGGTGAGCTGACCTCGGTCGAGTTAACGCAGGCGTACCTCGACGCAATTAACGCCCGTGACGAACAGATCGGCGCCTTTCTCCGTGTCGATGGCGAAGCGGCGTTAGCCCGCGCCGCTGAGATCGATCAACGCCGCCAGGCCGGTGAGACCCTCGGTGAACTGGCCGGGCTGCCTATCGCGGTGAAGGACGTCCTATGCGATAGCGACGAGCGAACGACGTGCGCGTCGAAGATGCTGGAAGACTTCCGCCCTCCGTATGACTCGACGGTCGTTGCGAAACTCAAAGCGGCCGATGCAGTGCTCCTAGGCCGCACCAACATGGATGAGTTCGCAATGGGCGGTTCCACGGAAAACTCCGCGTTCAAGCTCACCCGCAACCCATGGGACTTACAGCGCGCCCCTGGCGGCTCAAGCGGCGGTGCGGCCGCATGCGTGGCGGGAGGCTTGGCTCCGCTGTCGATCGGCACCGACACAGGCGGCTCCATCCGTCAACCGGCAGGGCTCTGCGGAGTCGTCGGGCTGAAGCCGACTTACGGCCGCGTTAGTCGTTACGGCCTGGTCGCATTCGCCAGTAGCCTCGATCAGGTTGGGCCGCTGGCGAGCAGTGTGGAAGACGTTGCACTATTGCTCGCGACGATCGCCGGACACGACCCGCAAGACTCGACGTCACTGGACGCGCCAGTACCCGACTACTTGGCTACGCTGAACAAACCTCTCGACGGCCTGCGGCTGGGAGTCGTACGAGAGCATTTCGCCGAAGGCCTCGACGCGGAAGTGGAAGCCTCAGTGCGTGAGGCAATCAAAGTCTACGAGTCGCTTGGTGCCACCGTAAAGGAAATCTCGCTTCCTCACAGCAAGTATGCCGTAGCCACCTACTACGTCATTGCACCCAGCGAAGCCTCCAGCAATCTGGCACGCTACGACGGTGTGCACTACGGCTATCGGACCGACGTTGCCAAAATGATCTCGGACCTCGATTCGGAGCGGAAGGAGCTTGAAGAGACAGACGACAAGGAAGGTCTGGAAAAGCTCGACACCCCGCTTGTGAGAATGTATCGCCGCACTCGCGACGAAGCCTTCGGTCCGGAAGTAAAACGCCGAATCATGCTCGGCGCCTACGCACTGAGTGCCGGCTACTACGACGCCTACTACCTGAAAGCCTTGAAAGTCCGCCGGCTGATCCGACAAGATTTTGATGCGGCATTCGCAGAGGTCGACCTGATTGCCAGTCCCGTTACTGCGGAACCAGCATTTAAGATCGGCCAAATGGCTGACGATCCGCTCGCGATGTACCTCGTCGATCTATACACCGTCAGCGCCAACCTCGCCGGTCTACCGGGAATCAGTCTGCCCTGCGGACTCAGCAAGTCCGGCCTACCGATTGGGCTCCAATTACAGGCCCCGCCACTTGCAGAAGAAAAACTGCTCCGCGGTGCACAGATGTTCCAAGCACACACTGACTGGCACAAGAATAAGCCGGAAGGCTGAAGACCGAGGATTCCTAAGCCATGCTTCTTCGTCCTTCATCCTTCTGCCTACAGCCTTAACCATGTCCTACACCACAGTCGTCGGCCTGGAAGTCCACGTGCAGCTCGCTACGCAGAGCAAGCTGTTTTGCCGATGCAGTACGCAGTTTGGCGCCGAGCCTAACACCCAGACATGCCCGGTCTGCATTGGCATGCCGGGAAGTCTGCCGGTGATGAATCGCGAGGCTTATCAACTCGCTCTGAAAACCTCGGTTGCGATTAACTGCGAGATACCCGCGTTTACCAAGTGGGACCGCAAGCAGTACTTTTACCCGGACCTACCCAAAGGCTATCAGATCAGCCAATTCGATCTGCCGATGTCGGAGCACGGCTGGCTAGAAATCAGCGACCCAAAGGACCGTTTTGAGCCCAAACGCGTCCGAATTCTGCGTGCCCACCTCGAAGACGATGCGGGCAAGAGCGTTCACGACGAGGTCCATGGACGTGCCGATAGCGAAATTGATCTCAACCGAACCGGAACGCCGCTGCTGGAAATCGTCTCCGAGCCCGACATGCGTAGCGCTGCGGAAGCGAAGGCCTACATGCAAGAGCTACGGCTGTTGCTAACGCATATCGGCGTCTCTGATTGCAATATGCAAGAAGGCAGTATGCGTTGCGATGCCAACGTAAACCTGCACATCGACACGCCCGACGGCAAAGCGGCCACGCCGATCGTCGAAATCAAGAACATGAACAGCTTCCGTGCCGTCGAGCGCGCGATTGAATATGAGGCCGGACGACAGTACCGCGTCTGGCAAGAAACCAAACAGCAGATGGGCGACGTGCCCAAGCAGACGCGCGGCTGGGATGACGCTGCCGGCAAGACGCTCGGTCAGCGCAGCAAAGAAGAATCGAGCGACTATCGGTACTTCCCCGACCCCGATCTAGTGCCAGTGCTAAGCACTCCGGAGGAAGTGGAAGCGGTCCGCGCATCGCTGGGAGATCTACCGGCGGACATCCGCCGCCAGCTTGCCGACGATCACGGATTGTCCTCGTACGACGCCGACGTGCTGGTGAATCAAGGTCGCGAAGTCCTCGCCTATTTTTTCAATGCAGCCGAAAAGAGTGGCGACTACAAAGCTGCCTGCAACTGGGTGACCCAAGACATCCAGCGTGTTCTCAAGGAACAAGAACAGTCCATCGACGAGTTCAGTATCAGCGCCGATCAGCTGGCCGATCTCATTTCCGCGATTGGCGATAACCGGCTGCCGAAGTCTCGCAGCAAAGATGCGTTCGAACTGATGCTCACCAATGAGATCGACGTCGCTGCGGCCATTGAAAAGCTCGGCATCGAGCAAGTCGATGAGTCGGCGCTGGTCACGCTCTGCCAAGAACTGCTTGATGCTAACCCGAAGATCGTCGCGGATGTAAAAGGTGGCAAGCAGCAAGCCATCGGCGCCCTGATTGGACAAGCGAAGAAAAAGAACTCAAACGTCGATCCCGGACAGGTCCGCAAGATGTGCCTGGAACTGGTGGAAAAGATGTGAGCAACTGCTCGCCGGGCTCTGTCGCTGAATACCAGCACGCCACAGGGCATTCAACCAACTAGCAGACGACTTCGATTCGTCGCCTTTTCATCATGCCCGCCCGGCCCATCATCACGCTGACCACGGACTTCGGGCAGGGAAGCGCCTACGTAGCCGAAATGAAGGGTGCAATTCTGTCGATCAACCGCCAAGTACAGCTGGTCGACATCACCCATTCGGTGCGCCCGCAGGAAATCCGCGAAGGTGCTCAAGTTTTGGCCCAGGCGACGCCCACGTTTCCAAGCGATGCGATTCATGTCGCGGTGATTGATCCGGGAGTGGGGACCAATCGGGACATTGTCTACGCGGAATTCCCCTGGGGCAGGTACATCTGTCCCGATAACGGGCTACTGGATCGGTTGGCGTCGCGAGCTGAGGCCACTATGATGGTCACAGTTACGGCGGAACGGTTTTTCCGGCATCCGGTTGCCCCCACATTTCACGGGCGCGACATCATGGGACCGGTGGCCGCACACCTCAGCCTGGGCGTCGACCCAGCGGCACTGGGCCCGTCGCACGCGACACTCAAGCGGTTGGATTGGCCTGGAGCAATTAAGTTGGCGAACAGGATCACAGGCGAAATTGTCTCGGTCGACTCGTTCGGCAATCTCGTGACGAACATCACGCGCGAGATGCTGGCCGGCGTACCCACCGACGATTCTGTTGCGATTCGCTGTGATGAGCACGAGACGCGTAGCATCTTTACCACCTACGCCGATCAACCGCCGATGACGCTAGTAGCGTTAATTGGATCGAACGATCAACTCGAAATCGCCATCGTCGACGACAGCGCGAAGATCATGCTTGGCGTCGATGTCGGTACCCCGGTCGAGGTTTCTTGGTAATGCCGACCAGCGACGAAATTACGCACTGGGATCAGCACCACTTTTGGCACGCGTTCACGCAAATGGACGAGTACGAATCGCTCGTCATCGACCGAGCGGAGGGCGTCTGGCTCTACGACATCGAAGGCCAACGCTACCTCGACGGCGTCAGCAGCATGTGGTGCAATCTTCTGGGGCACGGCCACCCGCGCATCAGCCAAGCAATTCGCGAACAGCTCGATCGGGTAGCACATAGCACCTCGCTGGGTATGGGGAGCCGACCTGCTGCAACGCTCGCCAAGCGACTGGCCGAGATCACGCCCGGCGACCTGCAACACGTGTTCTTCGGGAGTGACGGTTCGTCGGTCACTGAAGTCGCGCTGAAGATGGCATTTCAGTACTGGCTGCAGTGCGAGGAGCCTCGTCCCCAGAAGACGAAATACCTCGCGCTGGGCGAAGCCTATCACGGCGACACGCTCGGATCTGCCAGCGTCGGCGGCATCGCTCGGTTCCACGAAATCTTCGAACCACTCCTGTTCGATGTCATTCGCCTCGACGCTCCTGACCCGCGATCGCTTCCCGAAGACGTTTCCGGGTCCCAGGCAACCGACTACTTCCTCGGTCAGCTTGAAGCGGTCCTCGCGGAGCATCACCATCAAATCGCCGCCTTCGTGCTTGAGCCCCTGATTCAAGCGGCCGCCGGCATGATCTTCCACCCGGCCGGCTACTTGCGTGGTGCGCGCGAGCTGACGAAAAAGTACGACGTGCTTCTGATCACCGACGAAATCGTCACCGGCTTCGGTCGCACCGGACGGATGTTCGCCTGCGAACACGAAGAAGTGGTCCCCGACATCATGTGCCTGGGCAAGAGTATCACCGGTGGCTACCTGCCGCTTTCCGCGGCGGTGACGCATCCCGAGATCTACAATGCCTTCCTGGGTGATGCGGCGAGTGGACGCTCATTTCTGCATGGGCACACGTACGGAGGAAACCAACTGGCAGCGGCAGCGGCATTGGCGACGATCGATCTGCTCGAAGAGGACCAAGTCGTCCAGCGCATCGATGAGCGTGCAGGGCAGCTGACGAAATGGCTCGCCCGCCTGGCAGCACATCGCCACGTCGGCGAAACACGACAACGAGGTATGATAGCGGCGGTCGAGCTGACGGCATCACCGCAGCGCCACGAGCCCTATCCTACTGAGCTCCGCGTAGCTGCCCGTATATGTCGCGAGGCACTTCGACGCGAAGTCTGGATTCGCCCGCTCCGCGATACCCTGGTAATCATGCCGCCGCTGTCGATAACCGCCGAAGAGCTTGATATCTTGGGCGAAGCCCTGCTCGACAGCATCGAGACCGTCACCACCGAGTTGGCTGGCACACCTGCCAGATCGTGAGCACAGTCGCCTCCATGGCAGACCTCAAATACCTTCTGCTGCAAATCCGCGACGCTGACGACCCAATTCGTCCGCAGGAGATCGTCAGCTTCGCGCGTGCGCTTGGGTGCTCAGAGGCCGATATCTCAGCACTCGACCTCCTTGAGGAGCGCCTCACCGCCGCGAGATTGGATGCCGTCGACGCGGTTCTGATTGGCGGAAGCGGAAACTACTCGGCGGCGGGACAAAGCGAGTGGTTGGAGGGTGTAATGTCTGATCTCAGGCAGCTGCATGCTCAGCGGAAACCGACCTTCGCCTCCTGCTGGGGCTTCCAGGCCCTGGGCAGAGCGCTGGGAGGTCGATGTATTCATGACCCGCAGCACGCCGAGCTAGGCACGATCGACCTGACACTCACCGATGACGGGAAAACGGATCCACTGTTTGGCAAGCTTGACGATCCGTTTTCCGGACTGGCGGGTCACGAAGATCATGTCGTTGAGCTGCCAGCCGAGGCGATACTGCTCGCCTCGTCCGACACCGTGACCAATCAGGCCTTCAAGTTCCCAGATACTCTGATTTACTGCACGCAGTTTCACCCCGAACTGGAATTGCCCGCGTTTCTGCAGCGCATCGATGCGTATCCGCAATACGTCGAGAGAATCGCCGGTACAACTTTCGAGAATTTCTCGGATAGTTGCCAAGATACGCCTCAGTCTCGGCAGCTACTGCATGGATTCGCAGAACTGGTGGCCGAACATCGTCGGGCAATAGACTAGCGATCAGCCGACTAATACGTTGGCTGCGGCTTTCGTGGACGGAACAGATCTTTACTACTATTGAGCTGTCGTGGTTTGTAGTCACGTGTCGGGCTGGGGGGGAAATCTTCGCTACGCGCATCCGCGCCGTACCGGACGGGCCGAT
The DNA here is from genome assembly GCA_028285205.1 of Bythopirellula sp. Classification (GTDB taxonomy): domain Bacteria; phylum Planctomycetota; class Planctomycetia; order Pirellulales; family Lacipirellulaceae; genus Bythopirellula. Next base: position 29,927 of record JANQQA010000063.1, read on the forward strand.
GCTCGGCACGCCACCCCATGACGTTCAAGAAATCGTCCAACGAGATGACCTCGATATTCAGCGTGTCCGCCTTGCCACTCATGAGCTGATACGAGTCGCGAGCAGCAGACGCTGGCCCGATTTCATTTTCGGGGAACTTGCCCAGAATCAGATAACGGGTATCAACGGTCATCTCACCTTCGATGCCACCCTCGCCATCAGGCGTAGCGTCGACTTTGCCGCCATTTACCCTCACAATCTGCTTGAGTTGCTTGAGATCGTCGGTGCCATTACCGTCCAGATCGACGACTCCGGTGACTGCAAACCCAATCTGCCGCCCACGGCTCCAGACCTGGCTGTACACCTTATCACCGACCATCAGCGGCCGGGTGGCAAGATCGTCGGTGATACGAGCTTCCGCCATGTTCGCGCCCAGCAAGCGGACGACCTCGATCGCACCCTTCGTGACGGCAGCGTTCACGTCATTTGCGTCTCCGCTGTACACGCTAAAAGTCACCTGCGGACGAAGATGGTCGGACTCACCAATGTTAATCCAGACCTTTCCTTCGCGTTGGTTGACCCAGGAGATGAGCCCATCTTCAGGCTGTGCAAACGGATCTGGTGGAAAGGTATTGATCTTGTAAATTTCAATCACACGTTCGAGGTCCGTAATCTTCGTCATCAGGTCTTCCCGCGCCTGGTTGTGGTCGGCGACCATCTTATCTAATTCGTCACGCTTGGCGGCCAGCTGAGCGGCGATCTCGGCCTTCTCGCTGTCGCTCTTCTCACGGTCTTTGTCGAACTTGATCCGCAGACCTTCCTTGTCTTCGATCGCTTTGTTGGCTTTGCTTTCGAATTCTGCAATCTGGGCGTTCTTTTGCTTTTCCACCTCGAGAAGCTGGGCCTGCAGGGTCTTTGCCTGCGCCTTCGCGTCCGCCTCGCTCTGAGCAAGCTTGCGGTTTTCTTCAAAGATATTCTCTAAGATCTTGCGGTAGGAAGGATTTTCGAAGGTGCCTCCCCAACGCGTCATGTCATCTTCAAATGTCTTGGTCAGGTCCTGGAAGGTATCGGCTTCGGCGTAGCCAATCCAAGTCTTGTAGTCGGTTGCTTCATTGTTCTTTTCGTTGGCGGTCTTGCGTGCGGCGTCTTCACTTTCTTTGGCATTGGCGGCCTGAGCTCTCGCTGTCTTGCGCGCGTTGTTGACCATGAACAAGCCAACACTCAAGCAGAGCGAAACCAAGGCCAAAACGATGATAAAGATCTGCATCGTTTGATTGTCGCGAGAAGCCATAATCGTTACCGCTGTTCTGTTTCCGGAAAGGAGAAGATGCTCAGAGCCAACTAGTGTAGCAGCTGCGAGCACCGATTTACACAAGCAGATCGTGTGCCGAGGCCCCCTGATGCTAGGGGTGACCAGACCCTGGGCGTGACCAGCCCGTGACCGTACAATCGCTGTAAGTTGAGCTTAATTACGGGATTAGGGAGTGTCAACAAATCGACGCCAGGCCGCAGTTTGGCGGATCTGTCGACACAAGTTGGTGTGCTTTTCGCAACTGTCGATTAATCACGGCAACACCCCAAAAACCGCCACAAAGATCGTCTCGACGGCTGACTGAACACCGATAACATCTGCAGACGCCCATTCCATGCCCTCATCACCGCGCCAAACGTCATTACCCGGCATGGAACTAGACGAGGTCGTCACAGACGAAGTCGCAATCGACACGGCTTCGCCGCCAGACTCCGACTCTCCCGTCGACATCAGCGGCTGGACCATCTGCGCTGTCGACGCTTTTTCGCTCATCTTCCAGGTGTTTCACGCTATGCCGGAGATGACCAGCCCCGCCGGCGAGCCGGTCAACGCAGTCTACGGCTTCGTCCGCGACATGCTTCAACTCATCGAGAGTCGTTGTCCCGACGCCCTGCTGTGCGCGTTCGATCTGCCAGGTCCGACGTTTCGCGACGAGCTCTACGAGGACTACAAAGCGGGCCGTGACGAGATGCCAGAAGAACTCGCCTCGCAACTCCCCAAAATTCGCGAGGTCGTCGAGGCGCTGGGCATCCCGGTGTTGGCGAGCCCAGGTTTCGAGGCGGATGACGTACTCGCCACCGTCGCGCAGTTGTGTGACGAAAACTCAGCCAACTGCCTGCTCGTCTCTGGCGACAAAGACTGCCGGCAGCTGATTTCCGATCGGGTATCGATCCTGAATATTCGCAAGGACCTGGTTTACGACGCGGACGCGTTAATGGCCGATTGGGGCATTCGGCCCGACCAAGTTGTCGACTTTCAAGCGTTGGTCGGAGACAAGGTCGACAACGTCCCCGGCGTTCCGCTCATTGGCCCTAAGATTGCCCAGCAGTTGATTGAGACCTACGGCACGCTCGAAAACGTGCTGGATCGCGCCGAGGAAGTGAAGGGTGCCAAGCGAAAGCAAAATCTGATCGACTATCGCGAGCAGGCGCTGCTTTCCAAGCAACTCGTCCGGCTCGATCGACAGGTACCGGTAACTCCCGATTGGGCCGCTTGTCGCGTGGGTGCCATTGATCGTGAACGACTCGGCGAGTTGTTCCAGGACTTTGGCTTTCGCTCGCTCGCCCAGCGCGCGTTTAAACTCGACGGGCCGGCCAACACGGTCAGCCAAGTCCAGCGTCCTGAGGCGAAGTATCACCTGGTCAATTCGGCCGAAAAACTTGATGAACTGGTCGCGACGCTTGAGACCCAGCAGCTAATTTCCATCGATACCGAGACCACCGACATCAACCCGCGCGCCGCGGAAATCGTCGGCTACGCCCTTGCTTACCGGGCGGGGGAGGGACATTACGTAGCGGTGCGCGGACCCGTGGCGAACCAAGTCATCGATCCGGCTATCGCTGCTGACCGATTGCGCCCCATTCTCGAGGACGCCAACATCGCAAAAATTGGCCAAAACCTGAAGTACGACCAAGTTGTGCTCCGCTCCGCAGGTATCATGCTCGCTGGTATTGAATTCGATACGATGGTTGCCAGCTATCTGCTCGACGCGGGTGAACGAAGCCACAACCTGGACCATCTGTCCAGCCGCTACCTCGATCACACTACCACTAAGATCGAAACGCTGATCGGCACAGGCAAGCACCAGAAACGCATGGACGAGGTGCCCATTGCCGACGTCGCACCGTATGCGGGCGAAGATGCCGACCTTCCGTTGCAGTTGCAGCCGATCCTGGCGGCGAGACTCGAGCAGGACAAACTCGATAAGCTCAACACCGAGGTCGAGATCCCATTGCTCACGGTCCTTAGCGAGATGGAATTCCTAGGCATCCGCGTCGATACCGAGCGCCTGGCGGATCTGAGCGAACAATACACCAAGCACCTACATGAGCTCTCGATCGAGATCGAAGAGATGGCGGGCCACCCGCTCAACATCGGCTCACCCAAACAATTGGCTCAACTCTTGTTCGAAGAACTGGGCCTCCCGGTTGTCAAAAAAACCAAGACCGGCGCCAGCACCGACGCCAGCGTTTTGGAAGAGCTGGCACCGATGCATCCACTGCCTGCCAAGATCGTCGAACACCGACAGTACTCCAAGCTCCTGAGCACCTACGTCAACGCATTGCCAGAGTTGGTTCACCCGGAAACCGGCCGCGTCCACACGTCGTTCAATCAAGTGGTCGCCGCGACGGGACGCCTCAGTTCCAACAATCCCAACCTCCAGAACATCCCCATCCGCACATCGGCCGGACGAGAAATTCGGTCGGCATTTCGAGCGGGCCCCGACGGCTGGCGGTTGTTGGCCGCCGACTACTCGCAAATCGAGCTGCGCGTACTTGCCCACTTCACAGACGACCCCACCCTCTGCCAGGCGTTTGCCAATGACGAGGATATCCACACGATGGTCGCCAGCCAGGTTGAAGGCATCGAAATGGAGCAGGTCGACTCCGCCATGCGCCGCCGCGCTAAAGCGGTAAACTTCGGCATCATTTACGGGCAGAGTCCATTTGGCCTGGCAAAATCGTTGGGAATTGAGCAAGCCGAAGCCGCCGAATTCATCGAAACCTATTTCGCTCGCTACCCCGGTGTGCTGGACTTTTTCACACGAACGCTCAACGATTGTCGCGCGCAGGGCTACGTGACGACGCTTTTGGGACGTCGCCGCGCCGTGCAAGGCGTTCGTCCGGTACCTGATGAGTTTCGAGAACCGAGGACCGGTGCGCTGCGGCAGCTCAATCTGCCCGAACGGACCGCCGTCAACACGGTGATCCAGGGCTCAGCTGCCGATCTGATTAAGCTCGCGATGCTCGGTGTGCATCGCCGTCTGAAACAATCATCTTTATCAGCTGCAATGCTGCTGCAAATTCATGACGAACTCGTGTTTGAAGTGCCGCCCGGCGAGGTTGATGAATTGGCAAACCTCGTGATCGAGGAAATGGCCAATGTCGCCGAGTTGAAAGTCCCGCTGAAAGTCGACGTTAAGCACGGCGACAATTGGGCGGATTGCGAGCCGTGGCAGGAATCCTGAGATGAAGATCATTGGTCTCACCGGCGGGATCGCCAGCGGAAAGTCAGCCGCCGCGGCAGAGTTCGCGGCGCTCGGGGCAGTCGTGCTCGATGCAGATCAAGCAGCTCACGAAGTGCTCAATTGGCCAAGTGTCCAGCAGTTGCTGATCGAGCGATGGGGAAACTCGATACTGAATCCCGAAGCGGAAATCAACCGCGCGGAGCTGGCGCGACGCGTCTTCGGCGAGGATGAAAATGCCAGGAGGGACCTGGATTTCCTGGAGGAAACGCTTCATCCACGGATTCGAGAGCAGTTTGAGGCGAAGTTAGCTGACCTTCGCGCACAGGCGATTCCAGCGGTCGTCATCGATGCGCCGTTGCTGCTTGAAGCAGGCTGGGCGAGCCTGTGTGACTGCCTGGTGTTCGTTGATTCGCCACCCGAGGCACGTCTTGAGCGCGCCAGACGGCGCAATTGGACCGCTGCCGAATTCGACAAGCGCGAAGCCTGCCAAATGCCGATAGCTGAAAAACGAACGCAGTCGACCCACATCTTGGATAACTCAGGAACTCTAGCGGGTTTGCGAGCCCAAGTGCGAGACTTGTGGTCCTCACTCGACCTGGCCTGTTCGATGCTGGGGCACACTTACCGAAAAACAG
>JANQQA010000078.1 GCA_028285205.1 Bythopirellula sp.
GCGACGCGAAATCGTCACCAGCAATCGCCACAACTCGTCGCGGCTTTCGAGTTGGACGTCGTCGTTGTTGGCTGCCGCATCAAAGAACGCTCGAAAAGCGCTCTGAGCGACGTCTTGTTCATTGCCAGCGCCGGGTGCCAGGCCCCGCACCACCGGTCGCACGACGCCCTCAACTCGCGAAACATAGCGCTGCCAAAGTTCGCCGATCGCGCACGCATCCCCTTCGTGAATCCCGGGAATGAGTCTCGTTATGGATCCGGCAGGTCGAGTCATCGCGCGGGCCGACATAAAGCCGTAGGAGACGAGCTGGGGTTGCACCTAAACCGTTTTTGCACAAGTACTTAGCATACATGGCAGTCTATCAAGCTGCAAGATTATCAGAATGTTCAGCGATCTAGCCGCAAGAACGCGGCGACAGAAGTCGTGCTGCTGGAAATCGTTGGGCCTGCAGGCTAACGCAAGTCCACCTGATTGCCTTACCAAGATTCCGCGTAGAACTCGACCGCTATTGAGTGAGGCATGCAAGCCGGGGCGTATTATCTCTCTGGCTCGCGTGTCGGCCAAACCGGATTGGTGTCCGATCAAGAAGATGGCGTGTTACGCGCTATCGAGTCCTACAAGCGAATCCGAAGACGGTGACGCCAACCAGCAGCAAGGCGCAGGTCGTGGGCTCGGGGACGACGTTGGGTACCAATTCCAACGAAGCCAGTGCCACCCCGACGAGCGGACCGACGACGCTTACCGTGTCGGTAAATCGATTGATGCGCAGCAGCTCGTCGGGACCTACTTCGACGCTAATGGCGAACAGATCTTCGGTGGTCGTGTCAAACGCGAGGCCTTGGATCGCTGTGGACGGAAGGTCGAAGATCGGCGCTGAGATACCTGGGCCGAGCTCCTCGTGAAACACGATCGAAAAAATCGCATCCTGGCCATAGTCAACACCGTAGAGGTTCCCCGTTGCCGGATCGTCAGTGAGCCCGCCAACGAAGTCGTAACCCGTCGGAGTCACGGTTGATGCAGCCCCGGTATTGGGGTTTACATCTAACAGTTCATTGGATTGTGTGTCGAAGCCGTAAAGGGTGTCGTTGGCTTCGCTGTAGGTCAGGCCAAAGACAAAGTCACGACCAATTACACCCACGGCCACACCAGCTCCAGTGTAGCGATCAATAGAGATCAGTTGATCGCTTGCGTTATCGACTCCCAGCAGGGTGTCTGTGGGAGCGTGGTAGGTAAGGCCCTCGATCAGGTTGAATCCGGTGGCACCGACCGTATTGATTGCCGCAGTGTTTGGATCGATGGTAATCAAGTTACCGCTGATATGGTCAACGCTGTACAGCAACCCGTCAGAAGTCGGTGGCGGTTGGCCAGTGAGTTCACCGGCGACACACACACTGATCGAGTTCAGTGCGAGCATAAAGCTCAACGTAAAGTGTTTCGAAGACATGGGAATTCTCTGTGAATGTACCGTGGATTGAACGAGGATGGTTCTGACCGTGAGTCACTTCTGATCGCGCCGAATCACAAACTGCATCTAGCAAGTCCGGCTAGGCATCGAACTGTGATCCTCTAGTCGCTCACGTCGCAGCGCGACGCTGATCGCGGCTACCGACAGGAGCAACCACGAGGCTGGTTCAGGGACGATGCTCTCAATTGCGACCAACCGCAAAGTCACGTCGTGCGGATGGTAGAGCACTTCCCACTGAAACTCTTGGCCCTCGGCGAACGAAACTGGGTCCGCCAGAAAACTGTTCGTCACATTGCCGACGGAGGTGAGAACGGTGAACTCATCCCCCACCTCAGGGAGAAATAGCCCGCTGCCCGCATCAATTAGCTCCACCGCGATGTGTCCGTCGAGTTGTGCGTCTGCGCCAGTTACTTGGAGCAAATCGAACTCGTTTCCAGCGACGTACCCACCGATTTCCACCAACCAAGTCGCCTCGTTGCCCTGCACGAGGCTGTCCACCGACGCGACTCCCGGCGAGTCGCCGATTTCCAGGAGGCCCTGATTGAGCAAGGCCACTTGGTCGAGTGTTGCGCCGTCGGCGAGCGTCATCTCACCAGAGTTCTGATTCTGCAACGTGCCAGTGCCGACGAACGTTGCGCCCGCTTCGACATGCGAGATCTGCTGCAACGCAAGTACCGCCGCCGCATCCGCGAATGTGGTTTGGCTGCCGGAGCCAAAAGTCGTGTCGGCCGAGAAACGCACTAGCCCGTCCGTGCTCACGTCACCGGTGATCCGCATCGGCGAGCCGTCGATCTTCTCAGACGAGAAGGGGAGATTGTTGGTGATGTTCATCTCACCATTCATGACCCACTCGTCGAAAGACCCGTTGAGCTGAACGCTGAGATTGCCGAGCACGGCGCCGATGTTCAGCGTCCCGTCAAACGTGTTGGTGAGCGTCGAGTCGATGCTCTCAGCGTTCACGGTGAAGACGTGACCGATGTCCCAGACTGTGTTGCCACCACCATCGAGGTCGAACACGCCCGCGCTAACGCTAGTGAGGCCGGTGACCGACGCGTCGCCAAACTGCTGGGCGATGCCATTGACCGAGACAATCCCTCGCCAATTCGTTTCGCCATTGAAACGGACGAATCCATCGGAGCCAAGATTGCTGAACGTCGTAAACTCACCACCCTCAACCGTTGTCGCACCGTCGAACTGCATCTCGGCGTCTTCTGCCAGGACGTAGGTTCCCCCCTCGATGACCGCAGCCGCATTCGTCTCAAAGCGACCTGACGTGCCCATCGAAACGTCGACGGTCGACGCCAGCGTGACATTCGCATCGATGCGTGCGTGAGCACCCGAGGTTACGGGCGCGGCTCCCGCGATCGTCACATCGGCGCCGCTGATGATCGATGGTGTGTTTTGAATGCCATTGTTGGGATACCCAAAGATGATTTCACTGCCGGAATCCGCTTCCCACGGGGCATCGAGATTCATGTTCAGCGCGGTATCGCCGTCAAGCGTGATCACGCCACTAAACGGATCGTTTGCGGTTCCCCCATTGATGGTTAGAAATTCGCCTCCCCATTGCAGCAGAATTTCGCCGTTGCCAGCGCCGTCAAGGTCAAGGATGCCACCGTTGGTGACATCAAAATCGATACCACCTCCGGAAGGGTCGATGACGCCACTGTTGACGAGTGCTAAGCCATCGCGAATAAGGCGAATCGATCCTTCTCCGAAAATCGAGGACACCGAATCGGTCGACAACGTGCCACGGACTTCGAGGTCTCCCCCCTGGTAGAGTCGCACGCGGGCTTCATCCTCGACCGTCAAATTGTGCGTCGTGAACTCAATCGGCGCTGGAGTGGGCCTGACAAAGATGCGTGAATGCTGATAGGTCACGCCGCCTCCTCCGCCACCGCTAGGAACAATATTCAAGCCAGAAAGAAAGGTGTCCCCCAACACGCTGAAAGTGTGATCATCGTTGCCCAGCGTCATGCCATCAGTAATGTGCAGCTCGGTAATCGCATCGTTCTGATCCAGTATGACGTCTTCATTAGCGACTCCAGGGAGATTGCCGATCATCACGGTATCTCCCAAATCTGGCGGCCCTGCGGGAGTCCAATGCGCCGGATTGCTCCAGAAGCCGCTGTCATGGTCCCACGACAACACAGCCCCAGTAGCCGACGTGACGAAGCCAACATGGCTCGTCAAAACAGCCAGCACACTGGATGCAACTGTGATTCTTAGTAGTGCGGTGGTTCGATGGTTGGACGGCGTTCTCATCAGTTGCTCCATAGGCAGGATCCACACCGGGCATGCCCCGATGCGGACGGGAGGTCGGAAAGCAAACTATGGCAAGCGAGCTTATCCCCGCTCGCACAGAGAGAAACGCCAAGCACTTACCGTCGCGACACGGATTCCTGAAAAACTCTGAAAAGAGTTCCAAACCACCGGAAAATGCGTATTGGGCCCGGAAAAGAAGCTGCCAGATTGTTGGAGCACAGTCTGCGCTGGCGGTTGCGTATCGCAACCCAGCCTGAGGCGGCAGTGGACTGAAGCAACATGCCGGAAGTGGATTCGCCCAGTGGAACCCACGATTAAGGATTTACTGCTAGGCTGCGCTATTCGACTATGACGGCGATTCGAATCCGCGGAGCTGCCGTCGCGGATAGGTGCAGGAAACCAGTACCATTAGCACAGCGATAAGCAAACTGTTTGGTTCTGGTATGACTGTGGCGAACACCATGTCGATTGGTTCCCCTGGCAGCCCACTCACGAATGTGCCAAGTGGCGTTCCATCGCCCAAGAAGGTCTCGACTGAGCCTAACGTTCCACCGCTACCGCCGCCAGCGACATAGAGAATGTCATCGCTATCGATCGCAATGGATCTCTTGTCATTCTGAGGGTCGAGAATCCGTTGTGATATTCCGGAGGCGTCGAATACTTCAATCTCGCCAGCGAGAACTGCCGCGTAGACGTTGTCTTGACTATCGATATCCAGGTCATTGACAAAAGAAGCAAGCGAAGGATTAATTGTCGCGAACGTTCCTAGCGACTGGCCATCACTGCTGAAACCTTCAATCAGGTTAGAATCTGTAACGTAGAAGTTCTCCGACGAATCGAAAACAATGGCGAATGGTGCCCCAGGCACGGGTGTCGATATCGTCGCGATAGACGCCAATGCATCGCCATCTTGTGTGAACCGTTCAACGGAGTCCGTCGCACCGTTCCTGCCGACATAGAGGTTTTGATCTGGCCCAATCGTGAGCCCCAGCAAGTGCGTGTTGGAGGCAACGTCCGTAACGATCGTCTCCGAGAAGTTGCCAGCCATATCAAACTTGTCAATCCGACTGACGAAATCGGCGTCAACGACCCCAAATGACAGCACAAAGATCTCACCTAACTCGTTCACGGCGATATCACTGATGCGGTCCGTGGTGGCGAAACTATCGAGCAACGTGCCGGACTTGTCAAACGTCATTACTTGGTTGGGCAGAGCGATATACGCGCGTTCCACCGCCAGGCAGGTTGATGTCGTTAGCGCGGCGAGAAACACGCCGACAAAGTAGTGATTCGAAAACATCATTAGCAGTCCTAACCATGACTTGAGATCATGAATTACAGTAAGAATAAACCACTTACGGCCACAAACGGTCGCTATCGTATCGCACGTGTTCGCTTTTCATTGGCCTCCCACTGTTTGGGAGGATTATTGACAGCAGGGCCTTTCGTCCTCTTATACCGAACTCTGAGGCGATAACCCCTCAGGTATCCACAAAATGATGCACGCCCGCGGAACGGCGCTGATCTCCGGACCTCGCTCAAGAGTGCGTCACCATCCGAGGCCCGGACAGCTAAACGACGAGCCGAGAAACCTCCAGGAGTGTATGTCAGTTTGGGCAATTCCATCTCTGGACGCGCACATAGATGTGCACGGTCCGCTGCTGGAAAGCACTAGTTCTCAGTCTGCCTCAGCGTTTCACTCATGCGCGAGTTACGCATTTGTTCATTTTGCGGAAATCGATGAGTCACTCACACGCAGGCAAAGTTCCGTCTCCTACGGTGGGCGTTAACTCCTTTTAAGTTAGCAACGTGCAGTGTCGTGCGGCGGTTGACCTCCCCGCGGACGATAGCAGAACGGCTCAAAGAAGGTAGCTTTGACAGACAGTTACCTACTTCTTGATAGCCATTTTCGATTGCGTGAATAGCCAGCTGACAAGTTCAGTGTCTCGGTAAGCCCGATCCCAGCAATCATGCCCGACCCCTGCGTATTCCGTGTAAATTGGTTTCCCCTTGGCGTCCTTCAGGGCCTTGACCATCACACGGGAAGCTCGTACTGGAACAACTTTGTCCGCATCCCCATGGAAAATCCAAAGTGGCAAATCAGCCACCTTCTTTGCACTTTCCACCGCCGCCGAATCAAGCGTGTAACCACCGCAAATGGGAACGGCAGCAGCGAAGCGCTTCGGGCGTTCGAATAGAGAGAACCATGTGCAGTCACCTCCGAAAGACAATCCTGTTACGTATTCCCGATTCTTGTCGATTGAAAACTCTTTTTCGAGGCTGTCCAGAATCTCATGCATGGTTCGAATTTGCAGCTTTATACCTTCGATTGTTCCTTTGCCGTCCTTGCCACGTTCCTTTTTGGTAAACTCTTCTTTACCTGGGAATTGTGGCGCAACGATCAAGCAAGGATACTTGGCTTGGGCTTCGGGACGAATCCATTCGCGGACGCAAGCCCCCTCAAGCTGACTTCGGTTGTCGTTTCCGGCTCCCCCGCCACCATGATGAAATAATACGACTGGATACTTTTTCTTGGCGTCGTAATTCGGTGGTACGAATAGCCGGTAATTTATTCTGTCGCCCTCAGAACTGGTAAAGGTACGGGCTTTGTAGGCGTCCAGTATCGACGGTCTAGATTTGACGGATTCTGCTTTGGAGGAATCGAGAAGTATTCCGGTGACCTTGCCTATTGCTCCGAAGACTGAAAAAGTCCCGGCGAGCTTCTTGCCTTGGAATCTGCCATCAAAGTCAATTGAAAAATCCGTTTTGTCGCCGTAGTAGAAACTGAAGCTCAAAGCCCTTTCGTTGACTTCCAAGTTACGAAGCGAAGTGGTCCAGCCTTCATCGACATCTTTGATCTTTCCGCTCAAGTCCCGATTGATTGTGAGGATGTGATTTCCAGCTTTTTCATCCTCGCCCTTACCCCAAACGACAGCCAAGTCCCATGAGCCGACTGCTGGTATCGATTTCGTATCCATGGATCGCTCATTCTCTTGTGCAACTAAGTTGCTAAAGGTAACGAGCGAGACTGCCAGACAGATTGATCCGATAGAGAGGTTTCGTTTCATAAGAATTCCAGTACGGGACGGCTGCAACTTATGAGCCTGGTTCGATTTCTTCTTATCCCGAGTAACAAAGAAGGTAGAGTTGGTGGCAGGTCTACGCGTGATAACTCTGAACTAGGCGCGGCGAGCGCCGAACAATTTGGAGCCTATTTTACCCATCAAATAGGCCGAACGGGCTGTGGGAGCCATTGATTTCAGATTGATCTCGCAAGAATGCCGTTAGTATATCCGGCGCAGATTGCGGGTGCATTCGCGATGGAAACTCGCGGCAGGGAAAACCGCCTCTAGACAGCCCTCTTAACGATTCCCCACAGATCTGCAGCGGGCAAATCGATTTCACCGGATGTTTCAATCAGATCTCACATCAGTGGATGCTACTGATGCGCAATCAGCAGGCCGAATGAGGCACCTTGGACGTGCTCAGTTCGCGTTTTCCCCAACGTCCGCGGGGTACAAGCCCGTAGTACGAATCGGACATTGCGCATGTGCAGAGGTCTAAACGCCCGAGGTCGAAACGGCGCGAAAAGCCGCCTTTGTTCAAGCACCTCGATTGGGCCTGGAGCGGCTACCGCTAAGGTGCACGAGATTCATCGGCTGAGGCGAGATCGTTTAGAGTCGAGAACTCAACCTGGCGAATCCGACTTCCGCAACGCGGGCATGCAAATTGCTGTCGCTACTTCGGTCAGAAGTCAGCGATTCGGGGTCGAAGCCTAGGCGTGCTCGGAAGTTAACCAAAGTGTCATCACCTCGACTGGGGCGATCATGACTGTTGCTGGTTAACTACTTGGCCTCACGCAACGGCGCCAAGACACAGAGTCCAACCGACAGATTGTCTTCGCGTCTTAGCGCCTTTGCGAGTGCCCGCCTAAACCGCAACTTTCTGTTGAAATTGTGCCATGGCATTCGCTAAGCTTGATCGTATGATCATCGCCAACCGGAGCAGCAACGTCTGTGTCGCGGAGCGGGTTCCGCTGCGCGGTCGGCGGAAGCACGAAGTATGAAAGGCTGTAGTGAGATCAGAAACGTTTTTGAAAGGTCTGTAACTCCCAACCTTTCAATATCTCAAGCCGTTGTCCGTGGTCGCCGTGATACAAATGCATTGCTAATAGCAACTTGCGAGGTTGTGCGATGCCGCGAGGGCCAGAGGTTTTGTAAATGAAAATGAAAAACCTTTCAAAACCTTCGCCAGGAAGCAAGTAAGAGGACTGTAGCAACCCAGAATGGCGGAGTGGCCACTGACCGCTGGATGCTAACACCAAAACACCGAACAATCCGAGTTAAACATGTCAATTTGTCTCGGGCATAGGAGCTGGCCCGCATCTCAGAATCAGCGTAAATCAGGCCTTGGTCGCCGCCTCTTGGCGGACTTATGAGAAGACCTTATTCTGGGAGCTGGCGCGAGTACGCGAATTAAGGCAAAAACAGCGTCTTGGACGCAATCACCAACCGATTTGGGAGAATGACCATGTTACGTGGAGTTTTTCTACCGGCAGCGATCCTGGTCGCTGGCACCTTGGCAACGACCCTATCAGCGGAAACCGTGAAGGAAGCAGCTCGATCCGTGACGACATCATCCTCGAAGCCACCACAGGCCCTCGCGTACGAAATGAACTCGCTCACCGGCAAGAAGGTCGACCTGGCGAAAAAGTATGAAGGCAAGGTCATCCTGGTTGTCAACGTGGCGAGCCGCTGCGGATTGACGCCGCAGTACGAAGCCCTACAAGAACTTCACGAGAAGTACGCCGACAAAGGACTAGCCGTGCTTGGCTTTCCCTGCAATCAGTTTGGTGGGCAAGAACCGGGCTCAGCGGAAGACATTCAAGCGTTCTGCAAAGAGAATTACGGCGTTGAGTTTGACATGTTCGCGAAGATCGACGTGAACGGCGACAAGGCCTGCGATCTCTACAAGCACCTGACCAAGCTCGACACGAAACCTCAGGGCAGCGGAAAGATCAGTTGGAACTTCGAAAAGTTCCTCATCGGCCGCGACGGGGAGGTGATCGCCCGCTTCAGTCCACGTACCAAGCCAACTGACAAAGAGCTGGTCGCCAAGATTGAAGCCGCCCTGTAGTACTTGGGCAGATTCGCAGTGTCGCTTGCGAATAGCGAGCTGAGCGGGTACCAAATCGACGCCTTGGATGGATGCGCCAAACGCGGCGAATGGTGACAGTCATTTGCCACGCATTGATCCAGTTGTGGCTTAGCTGGAATACACCGTCAGTCCTTCTAAGTGTGTGTTGGGCTTTCCCGCGAAAAGACTCGCGAGGTATCCGACACTCACGCAGATTGCGATGCCGCAGGCGGTGTAAAGGTATCCGCTTACGCTCGACCATTGCCATAGGGCATACATCGTGCCTGCGCCGGCGATTGCGCCGACAACAGCTCCAAAGCTGTTTGCTCGGCGGGTGGATACGCCAAGAATGAACAGTCCGCCCAAGACGCCCATGAATAGGCCAATTACCATGATGAAAGTGTCAAACAGTGACTTGATGTTCGGATTGGTGAACACAATCGCCAGTGCCGTACCAAGTGTACCGGTGACGACGGTAATCAGCCGCGCGGTCCGCAGATAGGCCGCTTCGTTTGGGCATAGTCGAAACGGGCGCAGAAAATCGGTGACGATCGTCGTCGCGGTGGAGTTCATGCTCGTCGACACGGTGGATTGTGCTGCGGAGAAGATACCCGCCACCAGCAGGCCGGCAATTCCAATCGGCAGTTCATTCGCAATGAAGAGCGGGAAGACCTGATCCGTGGTCGTCGTGGGGTCGAGCTTGCTTGGGTGCGATCGATAGAAAGTGTAGAGCGCGGTTCCCATGCCAAAAAACAGGATCGTAGCGAGGGTGGATAGTAGGGCGTTGATCCAAATTGAGCGGGCTGCCAGGTTCTCGCTGGGCGTCGCCATGTACCGCTGAATTACCGCCTGATCGGCGGTGTAGGAGGACAGGTTCTGGCCAATCGCACCAGCGATCACCACCCAGATCGCGAGTTGAGCACTGGTCGCGTCCCAGTGGAGATTGGCGATTCGCAGCTTGTCGGCTTCATTGGCGAGTGAAATCGCCCCCTGGAATCCTCCGTCTGTTCCGTTCAGCAGCATCACAATCGCGAAGCACGCACCACCGAGCAGGACGAACGCCTGAATGGTGTCGGTCCAAATGACGGCCTCGATGCCACCCATCGTGCAGTAGATGATACTCAGCACGCCCATCAGCAACACCGACTGCGCGGGAGTCAGCGGCGTTGCCACGGCGAGCGCAAGACCCGTCAGCGACATCACCACCGCCATGCGAAATACGTGAAACAACGCAAAGCTCGCGCTACCAAATAAGCGGACTGCGCGATTGAATCGCTGTTCGAGGTACTCATAAGCGCTTGTCACGTCCAAACGTCGGTAGAACGGCATTGCCACGTAAACCGCGACCACCGCGACGACGGGAATCATGAACCCTCCCAGCGCATACACCCAGTCTTGGGCATACGCCTTGGACGGAATCCCGGTATAGGTCAGCGAACTGAGCATCGTGGCGAAAATACTGCATCCCGCCGCCCACCACGGAATCTGCTTTCCACCGCGAAAGTAGTCGTCGGTGCTCTGATTGCGGCGAGCGAAGAAGACACCAATGCCGACCATCGCTAACAGATATACAATCAGCACCGAGTAATCGATAGCACCGAATCCGCGTGCTCGCTGTGCCGGCTTCACCGTCCAAACTTGCGGGGTTCGCACACGAGGTCGCACCTCGCCACAAGCCAACACGATCTGCCCG
>JANQQA010000100.1 GCA_028285205.1 Bythopirellula sp.
TAGCCCGATACGCTGGGCAGCACGGCAACAAGCGAGAACTCGATTCGATCGCTGCGACGGCGTGGCCGGCACGTGCAGGTAGGCCTGCACGCGGGAGCGGATGCGTCTCCGCAAGTGCCGCTGGAGTTGGCCATCGCGCACGAACTTGAGCTTGTCGGCAGTCATGGACTGCAGGCCTGGCACTTTCCGGACCTGCTCGACATGGTGTCTTCGGGCCGACTGAACTTGTCGAAGCTCATCGACCGCACCATCTCGCTGGACGATGCTCCCGCCGCGCTGGAAGCGATGGGTTCCTTCGGCAGTTACGGCATGACCGTGATCGACGACTTCGCGTCGCCGGCGGGTCAATCGACGGCAGCGTAGATCTCTCCCTCGAGCAGCAATTCTGAGCTGCGCACCGAAGCTTACGCCGACTCAAGCGTAAAGACGCGGCGGCCATCTATCGCGACATGCAATGCTATCAGGGCGACCGAAGCTGCCCTTTTGCCTACCTGTACAAAACGTTACTATTCGCGACCCTCCCACAATCGATTGAACAAGTATCCCATGTCGTTGAATCCGCTCACCCCCGTTACCGACTACCAATCGATGCTCAACCGCATCTTTTGGTTCACCTCGGCGTCCGCCCTGGCGGCGGTGTGGTTGCTGCGCACGAGTCTCCCACCACTTGATGCCCAGCTGCAACGGATTGACTTCTCGCTGGAGTTTGGCGGTGACAAGATTCTCCCCATTCCCGGCGGCTACTTGCTGCCAGCGCTGGCGATGGGGCTCGCTTCGCGGGTGTTCCGCATTCACGGACTACTGGCGAGCTGGCTAGGAATCCGCGAGAGGTTCGACATCGACGTGATCATCAGCGAGCTGGCTCGACGGGTGGAATTCCCTGTCGAGATGGCTACTGAGGAAGACATCCTCCGACATCGTCATCGCATCATGCGACGGGCGTTTTACGAGTACGTCGGCGGTAGCCAGCCGCAGATCGAACGACAGTTGATTCACCGCGCACTCGATCTCTGGTCGTGGTTTTGGATCGGCCTCGAGGCAGCGTTTGTGTTTGTGCTGGCGAGCTTCGTACTGTTCGCGGCCAGCGCCTATCAAGTCGGTGCGATAACGCTCATGTCGACGTTAGCCTTGGCGGCAATCGGGCTGCCGTTTGTGCGCAACGAATGTCGCCGCTACGCCATCGCCCAAGTACGCGCGATCGTTGCCGATCCCGCGCGTGCCAGGCACGTCCATCAAACGTTTGTCGAACTCCTCTCCCCCGAGTCCGTGCATCGGCGTGCGGCGTAGTTCGGCGTTGCTGCCGATCACACGCCCCTCGAGGCATTTCGACCGTTGCATTCTCGCAACAACGCCCGGATTTGCAGGGTCCACGCGTCGACAATCGTCAACGTGGCTGTCGCGAGTTTGAGCCACTTTTTCTCGGGATTTTTTCACTTCGTCGCTCTCGTCGGCAAGCTATGTTTTCGATGAGCCGCAGGACTCCGCGGCTTTCTCCCTAGTTGCCGACGGTCGCGTTGGCGAAACAGGCTTATCATTTTCTTGAGGGGACCAAGCATGCTGAAATGGACACGCACACTATTTTTCTGCGCGCTCGTGCTCGCGCTCAACACCACGGACTTACGCGCCGGTCGGCCGCTGACCAGCGACGCGATTCTCCAGCTGCATACGTTGGGCATCGAGGCGGGCGCAATCGTCAAGAAGATCAACACAGACGGGGTCGACTTTGCCGTCAACCCAGACACGATCACCAAGCTGGAAGGGCAGGGCGTCCCGGTCGAAGTGCTCAACGCCGCGAAAAGTTTTGGCAAGCAGTCCAACGCCGCCAATCCCGCGATCACGTATGACAACGTGAAGCAGCTCGTGGAACTCGGCATCGAAGAGGACGCAATCATCGAGCGTCTGAGCAACTCTCCAACCGTATTTACGCTGGATGCCACCCAGGAAGAAGAGCTGCGAAAGCTAGGTGCCTCCGCGAAGCTGTTCGCGGCGTTGCGAGGCGAGCGACCGGCCCCCGCGGCAAAGTCCGACGACAAAGTGACCGACGTAGCGGTGATTCTCGACTGCTCGGGCAGCATGAATGAACTGACCAGCGACGGTAAGCTGAAGATCGATGTCGCCAAATCGGTGGTCGATAACATGATCCAAAAATACCCGGCCGGCCTGCGGGTCTCACTGATCGTCTACGGCGACACAACCGGCAGCTGCGACGACGTCCGACTCGTGCGTCCGCTGTCCACGCTGGACCCTGCCGCGAAGAGCTCGTTGACCAGCGAAATCCATCAACTGCAGGCCAAAGGCAAAACGCCCATCGCCAAATCGTTGCGGCGAGCAGGCCAAGAGCTGGCCAAGTTCGATGCAATCTCCAGTGTCGTGTTGATTTCCGACGGTAAGGAAACGTGTGGAGGCGATCCGGCCGCGGAAGCGGCCGCCTTGGCACAGCGGTTCAATCTGCGATACGGGGTGACGGTGTTCGGCTTCGCCGTCGCTGGGGCGGAACGGGCATCGCTGGAGGCGATCGCTGCTGCCGGCAACGGCAAGTACTACAATGCCGAGTCGGCGGAGGAACTTGTTCAGCAGACGGCCAACGCCCAGCAAGAGATCGAGGTAGAACCGGTGAAGGTGACGGCGCGCGGTCGTCGTGCGGTGATCGTCAAGGCACCACGCATCGAGTTCCCCGCGATGAAGCAAATCGCGCTGATTCCCAAAGGCCGTCCACTGCCGGAACGACACAACTATCGTGCGATCACCGAAACGAACGCCTACGATCGACCGATTCGCATTCCCTCTGGCAAAAAGACGTACGACTTGGGATTCTTGCCAGCGGAAGGCATGGCCGTGCGGCTCGCACCTGGCATTCAGATTCCTGACCGCAGCACGATCCAGATCCAGCCGGAAGATTACCTCGGCCTGTTGAATCTCGGTGGTGATGGCCTACCTCCGGTAAAGCTCGTGGCGCTGGTCAAGCCAGGACGGGCGGGACCGGGACATAATTTCGATCCGATTCAAACCGCAGACCGTTATGGTGCTGATCTGTTAGTACCAGCCGGCAAGTACGATTTGTGGATCCTAGGCGTGGACGGCAACCGCGAGTTGATTGAAGAGGAACTCGAAATCACCGCCGGCCAACGTCTGCAACTCGACTGACAGGTATGACATTTCCCCTCCTTCACAGGGAGGGGCTAGGGGAGGGTCTTCCACCTCACCTTGTTCTTCAAGTACTGAAAGAGCGTTTCGCTCGCAGCCCCGTCTGGTAGTCACGGCCAGGCGGGGCTGTTTCGTTTTACACGTTTGCGGAGCTA
Organism: Bythopirellula sp.; assembly: GCA_028285205.1. Classification (GTDB taxonomy): domain Bacteria; phylum Planctomycetota; class Planctomycetia; order Pirellulales; family Lacipirellulaceae; genus Bythopirellula. The sequence goes on from JANQQA010000100.1 coordinate 3,300, forward strand.
CCAAGGGCATCCCGCTTTGGGCTCGGTTTTTGGTCACGGCCGTCAAGATGCGCATAGATAATTGGCAGCCTTGTATTGTAGGGCCGCCGCTATGCCAACGCCCAGGTGCGCGCCGATACCGATATGAGTTGGCGAAATCTCTCGGCGGGATGACCAAGGAAATCGTAGCAAGACGTGCCAGCAACAGATTGTGCCAGATATCAGGCCAATTTTAGTCTTCATACCAGATCCGACAATCTGACAACGCTTCTTGGAGTCCCGCCTTCACTGTTTCTGGCGGGTGCTCCAGAAGGTCGAGAAAGTCGAGGTGCTTGAGCTTCTTTAGCTCGAAGTACGCGTCGGGATCGAGACGGCATTGCAAGGAGAGATACTTGAGTTGCTTTGTATCTTGCAGTGCTCGAATCGCGTCCGTATCTAGGTGTGATTGTCTGATCATCAAGAAGTTTAACTTCGATGCGGCGGACAGTGCCTTAACCTGCTCGACACCTACCGGCCCATAGCGGTGAGCTGTACGCCCTAAGTATGGATAGTCTATTTCGGTGAGTTCGAGCTTCTCTAACGCCGGCAATCGCGCAAGATGATCGCAAGCGTCGGGGGTCAGTTTACGAACATCTCGTAAGATGAGATTCTTCAATTCACGTAACCCCAGGACGAATGAATAGTCGCTCTCGCCGAGGTTGTGTGCCTCGACCGAGAGGCCCTGCAAGCCGTGCAAGGCGCGTAATTCTTGCAAGCCGTCCTCAGAAAGATCCTGGCCGCTTAACTCTAGGAAGGTCAGACTTTCTGCGTCTGACAGGTATTTGACAAAACCTCCCGCCCATCGTCGGCCACTAACAGAGAGGTGTTGAAGCCTCTTTAGACTGCTCAAGAATTTTAGGGCAGTATCCTCCACATTTGCCGAGTACATGTCTAAGAACTGCAGCTGAGTCAAATGGCCCAGGGATTCTAGCCCAGATCGACTTAGACGATTGCAATCGATCCATAGGCTGTCGAGCTTCTTTAGAGGAGCGCAATACCTGGCGATTTCAGTCATAGCAGCGTCGGTTGGCGGTTTCGGTGGAGGTTTTGGACCATGCTGCGGAGCAGGTACCCTAAGGGCTAAAATACGCGACTTGTGGTCGGTCGGTTGTTTCTTGTCGTGACGCCACTTAAAGGTGCCGAGCTGGTTCTTTCTATTGCTTCTCCTTTGGAAATCGTAGACGACGTCGCCACCTAGCTTTTCGACACCTGCAGCTGCTGTTTGCTCAACTTGCAAAAAATCGGGCTTTGCTTCAGTCCTATGAGTCTGCTTCGAAACATCGGCCTTGGTCAGAGATTGAGCTTTCACTCTCATTTCTGGCGAAACACTTGTTCCTCTTAGCTCTATTCGTTCAAGTATTTTGCTTTTTAGCAGTTCAGGAATCCACTTGTCGGTGACCTTTGAGCAGTGCGCAAGGTCGAGGACACGCAGTGACGGTAGTTCTGCGATGTGCTTTAGGGCGTCTTCCGGGAAGTCTCTTGGTAAGCTGAGAGTGTCGACTTTTTCTAATCTCGCCAGAACGGCATAGGCATCTGGGTTATCTACCCCGCCCTTAGACAGTTTTAGATTCCGCAAAGTCGATATCTTTGCAATACTATCAAGCATCGCCTCTGTTAGGTTACCCCGCAGGTGAAGCTCTTCCAGGCGGGGTAGTCGACTCAGTGTCTTAACTCCTGTCGCATCTACGCGATCTGAAGTCAAATGCAATACTCGCAAATGAGTTAAACTCGATAGTTGATCTAAACCTCCGTGCGAGGCAGTGACATTGTCTAGGCGCAAAGATTCAAGATGGCGAAGCACTCCGATGACTTGCATGGTGCTCCAAGAGGGACGCATCGAAGGACTTCGCAAGGGACGGATAGCCAGAAACTCGAGATCTCTGTTTTGCGAAATAACTCTCCGAATCGCTTCATCAGTCATGTCGCATTGCTTTAAAGAGAGTAGTTTCAAATGCTGTGCTTGCTGGAGCCCATTCAGCGCTCGGTCAGTGAACGCATATTCAAGATGGACGCCTCGAATCCGAGGCAACTGCGGGATTCTCATAATGTGAGCATCAGACAACTTGGTAGAGTCACCTAATGCCGCAAACTCAAGTAAACCGTTTGCCCGATTGACGTACATAGGCTGGCACTCTGCCAATACCTGATAGTCTTCCATCAGAAAGCTCTGCGTATCGTCCTCTGAGAATCCGAGATGGGCAATTGATCTACGCATATCCTCAATAGACGACCGTGCTTCACCAAGTGTCTGATCTGTTCCATCCGCAGGCGACGAATCCCCGGTGCTATTCTTGGCTGCCGACTTTTGCAGTGGTTGTTTCTCCGAAACCTCCCGCCACTCTCTATTCCAAATCTGTACCGTACCATCCGATTTAGCCGCTGCCAGCATGTCTCCCTCTGAGGAGAATGCGAAAGCGGTCACTTTCGAATCACCCTCATAAAGCTTCGTCGAGTATTCCCTAGGAATCTTTCCGTTGCACAATCGCAGGCTCTGTTCACTCACAAGGGCAATGGAACTACTATCTGGACTGTAGCGTGCGGCTAACAGGTTATGGCCAAAGCCACCTGCGGTGATTCTCTGGGTGTCCACGTTCAGAAGCACACAGCTCGAAACCACACTGGCAGGTTTAGCGGTGACATAGGCGATGGTCTTTCCATCAGCAGAGAAGCTACATGACTTGCCTGGGAACGAAGCCCCTAGTAGGCCGTCTGCCACATTCCACAGTTGGACGCGGTGAAGCCAGGGAAGCTCGTCTTCGTAGAAGAATGAGTAAATGACGAATCTCTGACTGTCCGGAGAGAATGCTAGATCCAATACGGAAGGTCGATAGAGACCCGTATCTATCGGCCCAGCACCGGCATACAGATCGAATTCACGCAGCAACTCACCTTGCTTGGCATCGTAGATACGGTTACCAGCAGCCAGGATGTTGCCATTGGGCGAAAATACGACAGGTGAATTACCTTGCACGTTGAGTTTTAATGAGCCTCCTGGATAGCTCCGTACTGTGACGAAACCCTTGTACGAGACTGCTATCAGATCGCCCGTTGGGGAAAATGCTACCGATTCGGCTAGGCCGAAGTCTGCTGTCGATTTTTTAATCACTGAAGTCGTCACATCGACAAATAGAAGAGATTCGCCAGTCGCAATGGCAAGTACCTCACCTTCCGGCGAGAATGCCAAGCATTCGCGATACAGGTGCTTCTCGCCATTTGTGCTGGGCAATTGAACTAGGTGAGTAGGCTCAAAGGCTAGCGAGTTGCTTTCCGCGGAATGAACAAGCGCGTGAGGTACAAGTATGCAGGAAAAGATGAGAACGGATGTCAGATATCTTTGCCATCGAGTTGCAATGCCCGTACGTTGCTGCATGGCGTAAGCCTGCTTTGTGAACCCGCGTTTTGATAGCCAGTTGAAACGTGTGTTTCGCTGCCGAAGTTTCGGTCAGCAGTCAACTAGCCTCGTTCCGATGTTCAGCCTGATAACGCACAAATCGTGCGCCCAGCGTCTTGTCGCGCATCGATTCTACCACAACGGGCGGCCAATAATCGTTGCTGAAATTGGCCACCCGATCTCGTATGTTGGTGAAAGCCACAAGATGCGAGCGCTGCGCGTGCATCCATCCGCGAGGATTCCGTGAGCAATGATGGGTCAACGTTATCTCAACGTGCTGAGGGCAAGCTAATGAAAGTATTCGGAATCGTGATCCGAATTTGGAGTCGCTTCAAAGTGAGTGTGAGCTTGAACTTACACCAGATGGGCGAATCTTTTTCGGACACATCGTGGACTGCGATTCTGAAAATAACCACCTTGCGGGCCGAAGCAATCGACGTAACGTTTAATCAGCAAACAGCTTACGGAATTCCTCCCCGCGGCAGGAGGCTGAATATTCGGACACCGTGGGGAGTTCCAAGACGATGTGTCAGAACTCCAGTCGGGGGGTGAAACGCTCAGAACTTACGGCGTAGCTCCATCCGCGCGCCGCTGATGTCCTCGCTATTTTCGAGCCAGCCGTGCATGGCATCGGCGCGGAGCAGCATGGTGTGGCTGAGCGGGCGTTGGTAGCGCACGCCGACGGCGTACTGATCGCCGGGGGCGATTCGCGAGGCGTCATTGTTCATCGTTTGCAGGATCGCCGCTTCGAGGATGAGCTGCTGCTCGAACGCGTTGCCGAGCAGATCGATGCCGATCGCGCCACCGAAGGTGTCGTTGGCCGAGTCATCGAGAATGGGGTAGCCGGTGAGCAGGTCGGACTCGAAGTTGATGCCGGTGTTTTTCAAGGGTCCTTGCAAACGAGCAGCCGATTGCGGGGTGCCAAAGCCGGCGAAGAAGTTGGCGTATGGAATAACGTTGTAGGGGTTGCGTGTGAGGAAGCTGTTTTCCATTAGCAGCAACACGCCGTCGGCCGTACGGTCGTCGTCGGGACCACTTTGGCCGGTGTTGATGATCGTGCGCACCGAGTTGGAGACGAGGTTGAGGTACCGACGCGTGTAGCTCACGCCGATGTTGTGGTAGCTGCGACCAAGGTTGGCAGTGTCGTCGAGATAGGCGTAGCCAATTTCGAGGTAGCCACCACGGCGTTCGATAAACGTGGTGAATCCAAAGATGTTGGCTGCTCCGTTGTCGCCCTGGAAGGCGAGGTTGTTGGTGACTTCGTCAAAACCGACGAACACGGTCGTGTCGAAGTTCGACCAGTCGAGCACGGGATTGTTGCGAGCGGGAATCGTCGCGGCCGCGCCGACGAAAGCGTCCTCGATCCAAACACCGTTTTGAAACACCAGGGGAATCAACCCGACGGCGAATGGTAGGTCGAGCTTGGGGTAGAAATCACCGAGCCCGCCTAGGATATAACCCAGATCGCCTTCGAAGAAGGCCGTATCGGTGCGTTCATCCCAGCCGTCCCAGGCATCGTTGGATTGGATTTCGCCGTTGTCGTAGACCAAACTGCTGAATTCGAGCCGCTCGTCGAGCGGACCCCAAAACACATGAAAACGTTCCGTCGCGGTGATCGCCAGATCGAAATCGAGATTCAACCGACTGGCCCAGATGGTCTGTTCGTTGTTGACGTTTTCGTTGTAGGCGATCGCCGTGCGGTAGTCGCCGTAGACGTAGAAGTAGGGCTGCGTGAGGTTGGTGAGGCCCAGCGCCGTGCCCGATCGCGGGATTGGCCCGTTGTCGTAAAACGGCAGTCCCCATTCGATTGCGGGACGTTGAATGGGGTTGATGTACTTGCCGCCGTAGATGTTCAGTTCGTCGCAGATGTTGGTGCCATTGGAATAGTACGGATCGGGTGAGAAGTCCTGCGAAGTGAAGGGCAACTCAGATCCCCGACAGTCGTTTTGGTGGGGGATTGCCGACATGACTTGGCCTTTCAGCTCGGCCGGCGTAGGCAATTGCTCCCACGGTGGGGCGTGGGCAGAAACGACTGCCGGCGGCACGGGCGAGGTCAGCCCCAAACCATGACGTCCCAAGCTGCGTTGGTAGCCGGGTGAGCCCACCTTGCCCTCCGGGGCTTTGCATGGCGGCGGTGGCGGCAACAACGGAGTGCATAGTGGTCGCGTCACGTAGGGGTAGCAGAAGAGCCACGACTGTTCGGGTCGGTACGTCGAGCAAGGAAAAAGCGAGTTCTGCCGCGAGTCGAGCAAACACTGCGGGCAGTTGTCCACTGGCGGTAGCGGTCGTAGTTCTGCTTGTGGTCGGCTCTTGTTGGTGGACTTGCCCTCAGCGGCGGGGGCATCGAAGAGGGAGTTCGCGTGCAGCGGCCGGGGCATCAGCAAACCTAGCGCAGCAACCAGCGGTACCAACACCTGTCGGAACTGCTGCGTGCGGTTTCGGGCTGATGCCACTGATAACATTCGAACCAACGATTATGGAGGACTTAGCGGACAACGAACTCAACGGAAGACTGATGAAAATCGATCATGCCTTCATTCATCGCGCGATTCATCTCTTCGGTGGAGCCGCAGAAGCGCATGAAGTAGATCGGTTCGGCCCGACTACGCAAACGGAACGACAAGCGGTAGTGGCCCGGCTCGCACATCAGTTCGGCGGGAACTTTGTAGGGGATCTTGCGGGAGCCAAGCGGTGCCAGTGAACGGCCTTCCATCCGAATGAATGGTGGATGGTTGAGGACGCTAATTGGCTGGGCACCCGGTCGCAGGTAGGGGAGTTGATCGAAATCGACATTCACAGGCAGAAAGAACTCACGATCGGTGCCCTTCGCTCCCGTGATCAGGAACATTGTTTGCAGATTGAACAATTGCCAATCGAACGGGATCAGCTTGTTGCGTACATCCTCGGAATGGATGTCAGCGACGTCGCCGTAGCGATCGGTGTAGCCAGATTCCCACAGGCGTTGCCCGCGTGGGCCGATCAACACGACGTTCGCCCACAGCTGTGGTTGGGCACCGAGCGAACCACTAGGCAGATTATGGCCTTCGTTGGTGTTGGTCATGATGTAATGGAACTTCAGAACTTGGCCACGCATGAGCTGCGAGTCGAAGAACGGCCCATCGACGTGCGAGCCGTTTTCCATGGTCTGTTGCCGACTGATTCGTTTGTAGTCGAGACGCTTCTGGTTGTCGTCGATGATGTCCCGCGCGTCGTAGCGATCATCCGCTTCAGCCCAAACTTTGGGGAACCTGACATGGATGCGTCCGTCCTCAACGAGCTTCTCGAACTCGTCGGTGCCCCAGCCGCCACGCCAGTCGAACTGCAACCAATCCTTCATCGACCACCGCAGGGCGTCTGCGTTGTGTGGGAACACACCCGGATGGGCGATCGAGTAACCCGGTCCATAGAAAATGTGATTGGCGTGCTTGCGGTTCTTGTTGACGACCTTGTCGTTAACAACCGCCGCAGCGCCGTACTCGTAGCCACTCTTTACGCCCGGAATACGACCCATGTGGCAGTCTTGGCAAGAGATGCCCTTCTTGCAAGCGGGCGACGCACGGTACTGCTCCCAGACTACCTCCAGCTTGATGCCAGGATGGACCGCCACCTGATGGCACGAGACGCAGAATTCCGACTTGCCGAGTTGATCGAAGCTCTGTCCGATTGTGTGAATCGCCTGGCCCGGACCTTTTTCGTGGGGCGAAGTCTTCACCTTGTATTTGTTCTTTTGCGAGATAACTTCGGCGATGCCGCCTCCACCAATCGAACCGTAGACGGGATCGTAGATGCTGCCCGGTTCGATGCGGCGGTGACCGTTCACCTTGCCGTAGCGTTGGTTGACGCGGTGGCAGGCGATGCAGGTCACGCCTTCGCGGGCGACTTGAGGCAGATCCCACAGCGGAGTTGCGCGCGAGAAGCCCATTGTCGTTCCGACTGGCACGTGACATCGATAGCAGAAGTAGCCCACAGTCCCCTGCGACAGATCGTTGATCGTCTGTTCGAATTTGTGGAACATCGGCGAGATGCCCGCATAGGCGTGGCTCGAGATGCTCCACTCGTCGAAGATCTTCTTGTGGCACTTAGCACAGACGTGCGCGGACGGGTATTGCTGCTCGGCGACGTACTCGCAGTAGGACTGCGGCTCGTCGGCTTTCTTTTCCGACTTGTCGTCGGATGCATCTACCGAGTGTGGTGCCGATTTGGCGGGCTGTGGTGGCGGTGCGAACGGACTCTGCTCAGGTCGCGCCTGCGCTGGCGGAGGAGTCGGTCGCTGCCGGGCTGGCTGAGGAGGGGCGATGTTCTCCGGTTGCGTTGGCTGGGGCGGCGCGATGTTCTGCGGCTGCGGAAGCGCCGGAGGTGCGAAGGTGTCGTTGATCGGTGCTTTGGTCTCAACGGGCGGTGTCACGATCGGTTGCGATGGCTGCCGTGGCAACTCTTCGCGAGGCGATTCTTCGGGCACGTCTTGGATCGGTGGCGTCGGACCGGGAAACGTAGGTCCTTCTTCCGGAGTTGGCTCATCTTCCGTCACCACGGGAGGGCTCTCTGGCTCAGCCGTCGGCACGGCAGCTGGTTCCTGGTCCGATTCGCTGATAGATTCCTGTTCCGGAGCGGCTTCCTCCGTCGGTTCAGCGTTTTCCGCAGAATCCGTTGCCGTGTCGTCTTCGGTTGTTGGTTCCGGCGTTTCCTCGGGCGCGGCGAGCAGGTCGGGCACGCCATCAAGCAAGTCGTCGGGATCGTCTGCGGGCGCGGTCGTCAGTTTTGCGCCAGTGCCAGACTGCGGTGCGAACTG
>JANQQA010000103.1 GCA_028285205.1 Bythopirellula sp.
TTCACAAGCTGGCGAATACCTGGGTTTGCTGGCTAAGGGCGAAACGAGCAGCAGTTCGGCCACGGGCACGCTGACCGGTGCAGATCGCAATTCGGTCGAGAATGATAGTGTGTTCAACTCGCTAATTCGGTTGCGGGATGCGTTGGAAGAAAACGACTTGCCGGCCATCGAGCGAGCCGCCGCCTTGCTGGAAGATGACATCGATCGAGTGACCTTCGCCCAAGCGGACGTTGGGACGCGGTTCAAGAATCTGGAACTGGCGAAATTCAATCTCGAAGACGAGGAGATTCAGGTCCGGGCTGCGCTGTCCGAGGAAATCGACGTCGATCTGGTGCAGGCGATCTCGGATCTGACAGCCAGACAGATTTCGCTGGAAGCGTCGCTGCGGGCGACCGCCAACATTCTGCAGCTGTCGCTGCTGAACTTCATCTAGCGCGCCACTCTGCTGGCATCTAGCCATTTTTTCTGGCTTACCCAATCCCTCACAGTCGATACCAGTGCTAGGAGCTGGCCTGCGTTGCGCTGCGGAACGGTATTCCCCGCGCTACTCCAGGCGAAATACGGTTGAAACGTATTTATCCCCGTCACGGCAGGCGAGTGCTATCAGGCTAGCTTGCGAAGCCGTGAATAGCACTAGGGCAGAGTCATGGATGTATTGACAACACGATTTGGCACTTTGTCGGTTGAGCCACAGGACGAATTACTGTTCGAGTCCGGCTTGATTGGTCTGGAACACTGCACTCGCTGGGTGGTGCTGACTGACACGAGCAATCCCGCCTTGGGTTGGCTGCAAAGCCTCGACGAGGGGCACATCGCGTTGGGCGTCGTCAGCCCCCGCCGATTCGTCCCCGATTATCAACTACGTGTTGAGCGCGACGACCTCAAGAGTTTGAAGCTCGCGACCTCTCGCGATGCCGAAGTCGTGGTGATCGCCAGCCGCCAGTCCAACGAGAATCGGACGGGCGGCCTGACGCTGAATCTTCGCGCACCGCTGGTGATCAACGTTGAGCGGCGTCGCGGTTGTCAGGTGATTTCCAAGGATGACCTGCCAGTGCAATTCGCGTTATCGATCCCGTCCGCAACTTCGGCAATAACAGCACCACTAAAACGTACGGCATAGCAGAGGCCCCTGCTTTAGCTTCAGGCTCAACTGAGGCGATACCCACCCATAGATGTAAACATCCCGTGCGGCAGACTTGTTGCCGCGGTAAAACAGCGGCGGCCCCGCCGCGCGAGGAGCAACAGATGCTAGTGCTGTCCAGACAACGCGACGAGAGCATAATCATCGGTGACAACGTCGTGATCACGGTGGTCGACGTCCGCGGTGATAAGGTGAAGCTTGGCATCGATGCTCCGAAGGAAATCACTGTACATCGCCGTGAAGTTTATGAGGCGATTCAACGGGAGAATCGCCAGGCGGCGCTCTTGAAGCCGGATGACGCGAAACTCCTGGGCGGCAATCAGGGAGCCACCGAACAAAAGTGACGTAGTTATTCGTCTCGCCTAAGCTCTTCGCTTCTGATTCCGCAGGGAGGCGGGTCCCATTGTCACGAATGACGTGGTGACATTGCCTGGTTAAGGCCACTCTTTGCTGTGGGCTCCCACCGCTTCTGGTGCTCCAAATTGACCGCTTTTGACGGTTGTATCGATCGCATGTTTCTTTTCCGAACAGGCAAAGAAAAAGGCGCCAAAAACACTTAAAGCCTGTAAAGCACTTAATTTGCCAGGTCGATACTCACCCATAGACGATCCGCTAGCCGGGCTAGTACTGCATCGATGCATATTTTCAAGTTCCCATGCAACGATGCACATCTGCACGGTTTCTGTCCTAGAGTTGCTTAGCTCTGCCCAGACCAAATGGGCGAGCCAGCTCAACCAGACAGTGAGATGGATGCCGAGGACCGTCTGCAATGGACTACATAACGGTGAATTTACTGCGAGGTAAGTGTCCTCGGCACCGTGCGATGGAATAGGTGAGGCCGGAGTCGTCTGACTCCCCAGGAATCCGGTCAGCTAAGAATACTGGTTTTTACTTTGAAGGGGTGTTTAAATGACTCGAATTAACACAAATGTTGCGTCGCTTATCGGCCAGAATCAGTTGGGCCGATCGAATGCAGACTTGAACCAAGCGCTGACTCGGTTGAGCACTGGTCTTCGTATCAACACCGGTAAGGACGATCCTGCTGGTTTGATCGCCAGCGAAAACCTGCGTTCGGACATCACTGCGATTCGTCGAGCGATCAGCAACACCGATCGTGCTACGCAGGTGATCGCGACTGCTGACAGTGCTCTGGGACAGGTCAGCTCGCTGCTGAACGACATCCGCGGCTTGGTCACCGAATCGGCCAACTCGGGTGCTTTGTCGCAAGAGCAGATCGACGCTAACCAGTTGCAGGTCGACTCGTCGCTGGAAGCTTTGAACCGAATCGCTCAGACCACGACCTTCCAAGGCCGTCGTTTGTTGGATGGTTCGCTGGACTTCCTGACAACTGCTGGTGCCAACAGCACCAACATCTCGAACATTCAGATTGACCAAGCCAACCTGGGCGCTACCGGTCAGGTTGCTGTTGACGTCAACGTGACGGCAGCCGCAACTCAAGCGTCGGTGGCAATCGCCGACCTGCCGGACGTCACGCCGACCACGACGACGGCCCTTGAGATCGAGGTTGAAACTCAAGCCGCGACGGCTTCCTCCGGCTCGGTCAGCTTCAGCATCATCACCCAGGACACAACCCAGGGTAATGGCGACTTCACGACCACGGCTGTCGGTTCGCTGGTCGTCAACGGCGAGACGATTGATCTTACCGCCGACGCTGGTGGAAACGCTGGAAATCTCGATATCACAAGCCTCGCCGTCAACTTTGGAGCAGGCGTTGGTAACGAAACTGCCGTTCTAGGTGGTGGTGGCGGCGCTTTGACCGTTGATGTCGTGAGTGCTGAAGGTACTGCGGACATCGACGAGATCATCGCCGGCATCAACGCAGGCGGCCTCGGCTTTACCGCCACGCTGGGAAGTACCAGTACTGGAACAACTACTTTCGACGAAACCACAGACGGTGATGTCACCGGTGCGACGCTCAACGATCTTGTTGGTGGTGGCGGAATCGACTTGGCTGCCATCGAAGATGGCACGGCCGACGGCACCGCGATCAACGGCCTATCCGCTGTGACAGTCACTTACGATGCCGCTTCAGCTGGTGCTACGTTCGACGGCACAACCCTCGCGGTTAGCGTCACGCAATCGGCGGGTGCTGCAACGCTGGCCAATGTGGTCGCCGCGATCGACGCGGGTGGTGATCTCGATGCCACACTCGCATCCGGTACAGGTACCGACGCGTTCTCGGCGGTTGACGCTGTGAACGCCGACGGCGACGGTGCTGCTGAGGTAAGCACCACCGAGACGATTGACATCACAGGTACTCTCGCGGCGGGCGAAGACGGCAACATTGCCATCGCGTTCTCCGAAGAGGCCCTCGGCGGTGGTAATCCGACAACCAACGTCATTGGCAACGCGACCACTGGCTACACGGTTCAGATCAACACCGACATCGGTGCTGGTGTTGCGATCGACGACATCCGAGCGGCAATCGCATCGATTTCCGAAGTCGACACAGCGGTCTTCAACGGGACTCCGGGAACTTCGACGTTCAACGGGATTGACGTTGGTGGTGTGAATCCGGACGCTGCTCCGGCCACCGTATCGCTCGCCAACGGCGACGACGCGACTCGGACCACGCAAACGATCAACCTCACTACGGCGATTGGTTACACTGGCAACTTCGACATCACGCTCGATGCCAGCACCAACACGTCCGGTTCGGTGATCGTCACGGGCAATGCCACCAGCGGCTACACCGTGAATGTCGATAGCACGACGGCCACCACGATCGAAGACATCCGAGCTGCAATTGTGGCTCAGGTCGACGAGATTGGTTCCGCTACGCTGGGTCAAAACACCACGGGCACCAATACGTTCAATACGGCCAACGGCGATACCGTTCCTGGCACGCTGAACATCGTCGGTGCTGGTGCGGGCAGCGAAACCACCGGTATCAGCGCCAACTTGGTGTTCGAACTTGCTGGCGCAACGGGCTCGGAAGTGTTGAGCTTTGAAGGTGGCACCACGGTTTCGCAGCTGCTTGCTGGTATCAATGCCGTGAGCGATGCAACCGGCGTTACCGCCGCTCTCGATGATGCCGCCACAGGCATTGAGTTTTCTTCGAGCGGATATGGTACCGATGCCTTCGTCGACATCCAAATCATCAACGAAGGTACGGGCAACACACCGGCTGGTGCCTTCACCGATGCGGTGGGCGAAGGAGCTCGTGCAACGGGTGCCGACGTGGTGGCGACCGTCAACGGCATCACCGCCAATGGTGACGGCAACAACCTGTCGATCAACACCGCGACGCTCGACTTGTCGGCGACCCTGACGGCCGACTTTGTTGGCTCGACCACGTTCACCATCACCGGTGGCGGAGCGTTGTTCCAACTGGGTCCGGACGTGGTGAGCAACCAGCAAGCACGGCTTGGTATCACCAGCGTCAACACGGCCGCCTTGGGTGGTAATGACGGTCTGCTGTATCAGCTGGGCACAGGTGGCACGGCCGACCTGACGAGTGATCCTTCGACGGCTGCCAAGATCGTCGAATCGGCCATCGACCAGGTCACCTCGCTTCGTGGTCGTCTGGGTGCTTTCCAACGAACGACGTTGGAAACGAACCGAAACGCGTTGAACGACACGCTGTCGAACCTCACTGAGGCCGAAAGCTCGATTCGTGACGCTGACTTCGCTGCAGAGTCTGCCGCACTCACACGTGCTCAGATCCTCGTGCAGTCGGGTACCAACGTGCTCTCGATCGCCAATCAGAACCCGCAGAACGTGTTGGCCTTGCTCCGGTAAGCTGACGACATTCTTCGGAATCGATAACGAACCGGTCCGGTCCCTAGTGGGTCGGGCCGGTTTTTTTGGTCGTTAGCGATCGGGTTTGAGCCGTTGGCCTTGCCGGTAGCCACTTCGAATGTCTGGCTAATGGCCTCTCGCTAGCATCGCTACCAGTCAGAGAAACTTTAGCGACTGGGTAAAGAGCGCCGATACTGAATAGGTAGCTGCGCTCAGCGTGCGCACGCAACCTATATTTTTGGAGCTTTCAGCACTCAGCTGTCAGCGACGATTCGCACATTAATCCGAACCTATTGCTGAAGGCTGACGGCAGCTCGCTGACAGCTATTAATCATGGGCAGAATCCAATCCAACGTCGGGCTGATCACCGGTATCCCGATCACCGATACGATTGATCAGTTGATTCAGGTGTCGGCGGCGCCGCGCGACCGGCTGGCGACGCGCACGCAGGAGCTGCAGCAACAGCGAGTGGCCGTCGATACGCTCTCGTCGCGGGTGCTTTCGCTGAAGTTTGAACTGAATAAACTCAATGTGTCGACACCCTACGAGGTACGTTCGACCGAGTCCTCCAACTCGGAGGTGCTGTCCGTCACGCAAACAGACGGCGGCGCACCGCCGCTAGGGCGCTTTCAGTATCAGCCGGTGCAGCTCGCCAGCGCACAGCATTTCGTCAGTCAGCGTTTCGAAAGCCTCGATGACCTGCAGTCGACAGGCACCTTTCAGTTCGGGTCGAGAGGCTTTCTGGACAAAGGCGTAGCGCTCGACGAACTCAACGACGGGCGCGGAGTCGGCCGCGGTCAGATCAAAATCACCGACCTGAACGGGAATTCCGAGATCGTCGATCTCTCGCTCGCGCGGACGACTGACGAAGTCATCGAGACGATCAACCAGCTCTCGACGATCGATGTCGAAGCGGGGACCAGCGGAGACGCATTTACGCTGCGGGCTACGGTCGCTGGCGCGGGCACACTGACGGTCCAAGAAGTCTCAGGCGGAAGTACCGCCACCGATCTTGGGCTGATTTCGATCTCGACCTCAACCACCGACGTGCAAGTCGGAGCCGATGTGTATGCGTTGCACAGCGGTACGAAACTATCGCAACTCAACGACGGTAACGGAGTGCGGCTGCTGGAAGGCGTCGACGACCTGTTCTTCACCGTTGCCGACGGCACACCGGACCTGAGCATTGATCTGTCCGCAGCGACCACGCTCGGTGATGTGGTGGACGCGATCAACAACGACACCACGCTCAACACGAAAATCTCCGCGGCAATTTCCAGCGACGGTCGTGGATTGGAAATCACCGATCTCACCGGCAACGACGCCCTGACGATTACCAGCGGAGCTGCAGGCTCTGCAGCCGAAGACCTGGGCCTGGATGTGGCTGTGTCTGGGAGTACGATCACCGGTGACCGACTTGCCGCAGGACTTGGCGATGTGCTGTTATCAAATCTCGGTGGTGGGACAGGCTTGGGCGATCTAGGCACGATCGACATCACTGATCGCGATGGCGTGCAAGACTCGGTCGATCTTTCGGCCGCGACGACGTTGGAAGAGCTGCTAGATGCGATCAACGCGTCTTCGGCGTCGGTCGTGGCGACCGTCAGCGATGCACGCAACGGCATTGAGATTCGTGATACGACCGACGGCGGCAGCGGCAACTTGATCATCGCCAACAACGCCGACGGACTGGAAACCGCGACGAAGCTAGGCCTGGCCGTGGACGACGCGGTCGACTTCGTCAACAGCGGATCACTCAACCGAAGGACCACCAGCGAGGCGACGTTGCTCAGTTCGCTCAATGGTGGCGAAGGCACCGAACTGGGCGATGTGAGGATCACCGATAGCTCCGGCGCGGTAGCGTCGTTCGACTTCAATGCAGTCGGCCAGGAGCCTAGCACTATCGGCGACGTAATCGACGCGATCAATCAGGCGAGTAGCATTAATGTGACGGCGCGGATCAACGACTCGGGCGATGGCATTCTGTTGATCGACAATGCGGATGGCTCCGATGCCCTTTCCGTGCAGGATGTGAATGGGACGCTCGCGGCTGATCTCAACCTGACGGGCACGAGTTCGACGGTCGAGATTGACGGACAAGATACCCAGGTGATCGATGGTCGCAGCAGTGTCGCGATCGACCTCGCGAACGTCGAGACCGATAGCGGCTCGATCTCGCTAAGCTCGTTGAACAACGGAGCGGGGATCATCCTGAGTGACATCCGAATCACTGATTCCGCTGGCAAGGTCGCACCGCTGGACTTGAATTCGGACGCGTCGATCGTGACCGTCTCGCAACTGATCAGCGAAATCAACACGCAGACCCAGCGACTCGGTGTCGGCGTAACCGCCAGTATCAATGAAGCTGGCGATGGCATTCTCCTCACCGACAGCGCCGACGGCGACGGAACCCTGGTGGTCGAAGACATCAATGGAACCACCGCCGCGGATCTTGGCCTACTGAGCAACTCCACGACGACGACCTCAATCAATGCGTCGGGGCTGTTTCCGGCGGTCGACGCGAGCGCAGGCGCACTACAAGCGGTTGCAGATAGCATCAATAGCCGCGAAGCGGGCGTGACCGCGAGCATCTTGTATGACGGTGTCGGCTATCGGCTCCAGCTACTGGTCGATGAGACCGGCAGTGCCAACGAAATCGTGCTCGACGCGGGCACGTCCGGCTTCGAGTTTACTCAAACCAGCTCCGCCCGCGATGCCTTGCTGGTCGTCGGTGGTGGCGGTGTGCCGGGCGCGGGGGTTCTGGTCAGCTCAAGCAACAATCAATTCGAGCAGGTGCTCGACGGAGCGGTTCTGACTGTGAACCAGACAAGCGACGACCCCGTCGAGATTGCGGTCGAAACCAGCGATGCCGAGATCATCGCAGCCGTGCAAGGGTTCGTCGACGGCTACAATGTGTTGCGCGATGAACTGGCGGAACTGACGTCATTCGACGCCGATTCATTGACCACTGGTCTGCTGTTCGGCACCAACGCCGCATTGCAGGTCGATACGACGCTGTCGCGGCTGGTCACCGATCGTCACAACGGGATCGGCTCCTTTCAAACGTTGGAGCAACTGGGCGTCAACATCGATGATACTGGTAAGCTGTCGCTCGATACCGCGGCGCTAAGCTCGGCATTCGAATCGGACCCAGCTGGCGTGCGATCGTTCTTTTCTGCGACGGATCGAGGCATCGTTGACAAGTTCGTCACCGCCGTCGATCGATTGACCGACGCGGAAAGTGGCACGCTAACGTCCAGAAGCAACTCGCTCACCGATACCATCGATCTCAACAACGAGCGCATCGAGCGTTTCAACGAATCTCTGGAACGTGAACGAGCGCGATTGGAGTTGGAGTTTTTTAACCTCGAGCTCCTCATCTCCAACCTGCAAACCAATCAGCAAGCCATTGGACAGATCCAAGCCATTCCACCGCTGAGCAGCACAAGGTCTAGCAGTTAGGCATTAGACAGTTCTCAGACGATTAACTTCCCAACATAGGTGAACTCATGAATCAACCTTCACGTGACCAGTACCTCGAAAGCAAAGTCCTCACCGCTTCCCAGCCGAAACTCCACCTCATGTTGCTGGACGGCGCGCTGCGGTTTGGCAATCAAGCGCGGGACGCCTGGGCCAAGGCCGACGAATCGCCCGAGGCGGAGCAGTCGCTGATGCGGATGTTTGAGATTGTTGAGGAATTGCTGCAGGGGCTTGCCTCAGGTGAAGGTGATATCGCTTCCGAGCTCGCTGAGCAGTATGCCTTCGTTTATCGCGAACTGGCTGACTGCCTGACCAGTCGAGATCGCAAGAAGCTGGACAGCTGCCTGCAACTGCTCGACTATCAGCGCGAAACGTGGCGTCTCGCCAACGAACGCCTCGATGGCAGTCATGCGGAGGCCGATACCAAAGCCAAACCGGCCATGCCTCACCTCGATATGGGGATGCCTCAAACGTCGCCAGGTTTTTCGCTGGAAGCCTAATCGACCGGCGATTGACGGTACTCGTCGCAACGGAATGCCGTTGTTCCGCGCCGTTGTGACCGCTATCATTCCGCCCGGTGTGTTGGCCTACTTGTACACAAGTTGTTTGGGAAGGAACCCACATGGCAAAGCGCAAGAAAAAGACCCAAGAAGTACGCTGGTGGCAAAACCCGAACATTCAATCGGCCGTGATCACCGGCGTGCTCGGCCTCGTGGGTACCGTGGTTACCGTGCGCGCGACCCGCCCGCCGGCGCCCGCGCCGGGACCGGTCGAACCTCAGCCGGCGCCTCACTAGCCCACTGTCGACCCAAGTCTAAACTTCGCCGAGTTTCAAAAACGGGTTACTCAGAATGGGCTGACGGACCAGAACAAAGCCGAATACGTCAATTCGCTCATCGGCCGGAAAGTGATTTGGGAAGGCTACCTCGACGAGCTAACTCCTCTCACCAAGCCTACCGATGACGCTTATTTCACGGTATCACTAGTCGAGAGTGCGGAAAAAGTCACCCGGTCCATGTTCAAAACGCCTGCCGTGTTCCGTATGCCGGCAGAGGAGCTTGCCCAAGCCCGCACACTAAGGCGCGGTGATCGCGTCACGTTGAGGGGCAAACTCGAAAGTCACTCGATGGTGGCCACGCTTCTGACGGAGGGGCATTTTCTCATTCCCGCCAGCAAGACGTCCGTCCGAACCGCGCTTGGTCAGACCAGGTCGAATCTCCAGTGATGCGCTGTCGGTGAGGAGCCGATGCTAAGCCGCCGTCTCTCGCATTTCACGCGATCTCCCCGCACTAGTGAACGTCACGCCCAGACTGCGGTTAGGCACCGTGGGTGGGGCCTGATGATTGACGGCCTGGCATCGACGCGTCTATCATTTGGGGTTCTGTGGTTCTTACTGTGACGACTATTGGGAGTATCGCGACGTGACTCTTGCCGAGACCAAGACCAAGCAGCTAATTCGTGTGGGGCACAGCCCCGATCCCGACGATGCGTTCATGTTCCATGCGCTTGCCAACGAGCACCTGGACACAGGGAGTTACAACTTCACCCACGAACTGGTGGACATCGAAACGCTCAATCAGCGGGCCTTCAGCGGCGAATTGGAACTCACCGCCATCAGCATTCACGCGTACGCGTTCCTGCACGACAAGTACGCGCTCTGCAGTTGCGGTGCCAGTATGGGCGAAGGCTACGGCCCAATGGTCGTCACACGTGAAGCCTGCTCCGTCGACGATCTCAAGACCAAGAAGATCGCCGTGCCTGGCAAGTTGACCAGCGCTTTTCTGGGGCTTCGGCTATGCCTTGGGCAAGACTTTGATTACGTGCTGGTCCCCTTCGACGAGATCATTCCGGCCGTACAGGCTGGCGAGTACAACGGCGAGTCGGTCGACGCGGGGTTGATCATTCACGAGGGCCAACTCACGTACGGGGAGAGCGATCTCAAGCTCGTGCTAGATTTGGGTGTCTGGTGGCAAGAACTCACCGGCGGCTTGCCACTGCCGTTGGGCGCGAATGCAATTCGCCGCGACTTAGGCGAGCAGACGATCAACGAAGTGCAACAGCTTCTTCACGCGAGCATCAAATACGGACTTGATCACCGCCAAGAAGCACTCGACTACGCGTTGCAGTACGGCCGCGATCTCGACACGGCGAAAGCCGACAAATTCGTTGGTATGTACGTGAACGACCTGACGCTAGACTTCGGTGAGAAGGGTCGCGAGGCGGTAGCGTTGTTCTTGAAGATGGGCCACGAGCAGGGCGTTCTCCCTGAGTTGATCGTGCCAGAGTTTGTCGATTTGTAAGCGTGGAGTTATAGTCGGCGTCGAATTGTAGTAGATTGTGCGTATCGCCCAAGCTACAGCTGGGAACATCGCACCCGCCGATTCCACCTTCTGCCGATGACCGACGACTGGAAGACGAAGCTCGATGCCGTGGTGGCTAGCAATGCCAACAAGGTAATCACCCTGCGCCGCCATTTGCACGCGCACCCCGAAGTGAGCGGGGCGGAGCTGGAAACCAGTCTGCACCTTTATCAGCGGCTCGACGAGTTAGATCTCAACATCCGCATGGGTCCAGAAGGCTGCGGTGTGGTCGCCGACAATGGCACAAGCGACGCCGAGACTTCGTCAACGGCGACGCAAAGGATCGCCTTCCGGGGCGACATTGATGCGCTCAGCATCCACGACGAAAAAGACGTTTCCTACCGTAGCACGCACGAAGGTGTGATGCACGCTTGCGGACACGACGCCCACACGGCGATCGTATTCGGCACCATTCTCGCTCTGCATCAGCTCGAGCAAGGCGGGCACCTCCCGTGGCCTGTTGCGTGGCGTGCGATCTTTCAACCTTCCGAAGAAACCGCCACTGGCGCCGCGCAGATGATCGAGACGGGAGTGCTGGAAGACGTGTCGCGGATCTTTGCCCTGCATGTCGAACCGAACCGCCGAATGGGCGAAATCGGCCTCCGCTCAGGGCCCCTGACAGCGCATTGCGATCTGGTCAAGCTGGAAGTCCATGGCGAAGGGGGCCACGCCGCTCGTCCACATGAGTCGAAGGATCCGATCGCGGCGGCGGCGCAGCTGATTAGCACACTCTATCAATTCGTCCCGCGCGCCACCGACAGCCACGACGCGGTCGTGCTCACCATCGGTCACGTGTGGGGAGGACAAAACCCCAACGTGATCCCCGACACGGTCGAGTTATCAGGCACGATGCGGACGCTCGACGCAGCAGTGCGCACTCGCACGATCGAGCAAATCCGACAAGTCGCGCGCGGCGTGGGCGAAATCACCGACACCCGAGTCGACGTCGAGTTTCCCACGACCATCCCGTCGGTCTACAACGACGCGGAGCTGACCCGTCTGGTGTGGACGGAAGCCGAGGAGGTATTGGGCAGCGACAACGTGCAACTGATCTCCCGTCCGAGCATGGGCAGCGAAGACTTCGCCTGCTACCTGGAAGAAGTGCCTGGCGTAATGTTCCGCCTGGGCACGGCCTCCGACCTCGCCGCCACGACCGCGCTGCACACCCCCAAGTTCGACATCGACGAAGCCGCCCTAGAAATCGGCGTCAAAGTGCTCACGCGCAGCGTTATTGAAGCAGCACGACCGTGAGGACACTGTGCGATTCCTCTCGGTGCAGAACCCTTGGTGCACAGTGTGGGCGCGGAGATTGCGTCACGCTAACTGACAGGTGCGGCTACTGCTCTCGATGGAGTGTGATGGCCATTTGCCGCTTGTGATTGCTCTGCCCCACCGCCGGCCAAGAATCGTTGTGGAATTGTTCTCGGCGAGTTCTACATTGGAGCGTTAGCGGCGGAGATTGCGCCCAGGCGAGCATGTCCGTCGGGCGGTCGCAACGTTGAGTTTTGCTTGCGCTAACTGACGGCCAGAAGCGGAAAAACAAGGGGTGCGGCGCCCCTTTTGCTCGACGGAAAAGAGTTCCCTTCGTTGTGCAAATTGACATTCGCCGCATTGGACCGGTGGTTCGTCCAAGTTGCGATTGGCGGTCCTATCGAAGCTATGGCGCGCGGCGAAGTGTACCGGCGAACCAGCCGTAGCCTCATTGGCCAGCGTAGCTGGCAAGATCCGTCGTGTCGTCGGCAGTGTCCGACTTCTCGGCGTCGGCGGCCTTGGCGATGTGCCCGGCGTAGGCGTGGATGCTGTGGTCACTGAGGAAATCGATTTTCCATTTGATGAGGCCTTGGAGCAGGCCACGCCAGCGGTCTCGACTGCGGAAGACACCCTTGAGTTGACGAATCTGCCCGTGGCGATCGAGATAGACTTCGTCACCGCAGTGGCGGAAACCCATCCAGGCGGGTGGCACGCGCGTGACGATGTCGTTGTTGTGCACCCAGCGGAAGTGCTTCACTCCAACGTTCTTGACGTAACGTCGGCAACCGACCCGCGGACTGCCGAAGGTGTGCAGTTCTTCCGGACTGGGCAGCGAAGCATCCAATTCGCAACGAATTGCGGAGATCGTGGCGATGGCTCCGCCCAGTGAATGACCGCAGAACCAGAGCGAGCGTTTGTTTTGTTGCAGCGCGTCCACGAGCATGGGCCAGAGATCCTCGACCTCCTCGTTGAAACCGGTGTGCACTTTGCCGAACGTCCCAACAACGGCCAACGAGGCTTTAGCATCGGCCTGCACATCATTCCATTCGTTGGGCTCGGTTCCCCGACAGGCGATCACGCAGTCGTGATCGTTGCCGAACTGAATCGCCTGTGCCCCATCGTGCTCCAACAGCTTGGCTTCGGGGAAACCAATCGCGGTGGAAGCCCGGGCGGCTTCCTCTTCGTCGTTGTAGGAAATCATCGAGAGCTCAGCGAAGACCAGCGCACGTTGCAACTCGCTGAGTGCGGCCAGCGGCGTCTGTACTTCGGAGTGAAGTACCAGCGGCTTTTCACCAACGTCCTGTATGATCTGTGGCACGAATAAAGTCCTCAATCAGCTGTTGCATGGAAAAAAGTACCGGTCATCAATTGGATGCGGTACTGCCGGAGAATCTTCTGATAGTTTGACGCAATTTATCGGCGGCTTGCAAGTGTTCGGTTCGAGAACGCGGAGTTGCTGATTTGTTCCGGATCTGACGCGTCGGCAGACGTTACCGCCAGGTGCAAGTAGGACGCGCTTGACGGGTTTTCCTCACGTACCTGAGTATCTTCCGGCGAGTCCGCGCGACCGTTACTCTTGTCGTGGGTCAGCAATTTGGCCAAGATGTGCACATGATTTCTCTTCATTCACGCCGCTTGTGTGAGATCAGCTAGCTATGGGTACCATCGACTTCAACTCCAACGATCGCCCTACCGTCGGCATCGAAATTGAACTTGGCATTGTCGATGAGCATACGATGGCACTCTCTAGCTCGTTTGCCAAACTTACCGAGAAGTTACCCGCCAGCGAGGCGATGCAATTCAAACCCGAGTTGATGCAGTGCGTCGTCGAGGTCATCACCGACGTGTGCGAGACCATCGACGACGCCGAGCAAGATCTCACGCGGAAGCTCTCCGCCGTGGAGGCTGCTGCCGATGAGCTTGGCTTGCGGCTGTGGTGGGGAGCGACACACCCCTTTTCACCCTGGCACGACCAGCAGGTCACCCCAGACGAGCGTTACCACAATTTGGTCGAACTACTGCAGGAACTCGCGCGGCGGCTCGTGACGTTTGGTCTGCACGTGCACGTCGGGGTCGACTCGGGGGACAAGGCGGTGATGATCTGTGACCGCATCCTGCGGCACTTGCCAACATTGTTAGCCCTGTCCAGCAGTAGTCCGTTTTGGGAAGGTCGCAAGACCGGACTGCAATCGCATCGTTCCAAGGTGATGGAGGGCTTGCCGACGGCCGGCCTGCCAACGCTGATGCGCAATTGGAGCGAATACGTGTGGCTCGTCAATCACATGGTTGACACTGGTTTTATCAACACGATCCGTGAAATCTGGTGGGACGTGCGTCCACATCACAACTTTGGTACCGTCGAAGTGCGCGTCTGCGACATGCCGGGCAATCTGCAGGACACACTCGCGATAGCCGCCCTGATTCAGTGTCTGGTGAAAGCACTGTCCGACGAAATCGATGGGGGCACCTATCAACACGATTGCCATCCGATGATGGTCCGGCAAAACAAATGGCGCGCGACGCGGTACGGCACCGGCGCGCATCTGGTTGACTCTTATACGTACCAAGTGATCACGGTGGCCCAAGCGGTCGATCAGATGGTCGACAAGCTCACCCCGATGGCGGCGAATCTCGGCTGCGAACATCACTTGGAACATTGCCGCCACATCGCGGCCTCACCGAGTTGGGCCGATCGACAAATGTCGATCCTCGCCGAAACCGGCAGCGCCGAAGAGATCGTCCGCCAATTGACCGAGGTGTCGCGGGTATCGGAGAAAGCCGCCGAGTCTTGAGCCTGTTTGGACAACGTGGCATCAGCGGTTTGAAGTCGGTTAGATGTTCTCTGGATATTGCGGTGCGGTACTACGGTTGAATGAATTGATTACACACCATTCCAACAGTCACTCGTCGTGCCCTTTGCCAATGCTGTGGCAACATTGAACTCTATCGGATTGTGCGAAAACCAACGTCTGGTACTGCTACCGGTTGGGGTGTCGTCCGATTTATCAACCATCACACACCCCTGCCCAAGCAGAATGGCAACTTGAAAGAACTGTTCAAGCCGCCGTTAACCCATCGACATCGGCTCAGCCGCCAAAATAGTCGGGCTCATTGCCTGCTTTCCATTTGATGTTGCAGCCGAGGCTGGGAGTCTGCTGCTCGCTCGGCTTCCCGCCAGCCAACACCGCATCGAGCGCGGCTCGCAGATCCTCGCCTGTGACGGGGATGCCGGATTCAGGCCGGCTGCCGTCCATTTGGCCGCGATAAACCAGCTTCTGACTGCCATCGAATTGGAAAAAGTCGGGCGTGCACGCCGCGTGGTAAGATTGGGCCACCTCCTGCGTCTCATCATAAAGATACGGGAAAGCGTAGCCGCGGGCTTCGGCCTCAGCGACCATCTGCTCAGGCGAATCAGCCGGGTAGTTGGCCACATCGTTGGAGCTGATACCCACCACCGCGACACCTCGGGTCATGTACTCGTGAGTGAGCAGGGCGAGCTGATCCGCCACATGTATGACGTAGGGGCAGTGATTGCACATAAAGATGACCAACAACGCAGGTGCATCGGCGAAATCACTCAACGAGACCACCTGACCATCAACATTCACCAACGAGAAATCGGGGGCAGATGTCCCCAGGGGTAGCATTGTGCTAGGTGTACGAACCATTTTCAGTCTAGTTCCTCGGCGTTGGGTCTCCCGCTACCGCCACGGCAGCGGCGGCCGCATCGGAGACGGTTCCGGATGTATTGGACTTTGGGGCTCAAGTCTCCAACAATATCGAGTATTGGTGCCAGTTCGACAATCCACCACCAACCGCTGGGTGGCCATTCGTTGACAGCCTCAGGCCGATTCTCAATAATCTGACTGCTGTGGCCGCAGGCCACGACGGCACTGGGAACGCGAGATGGCATTCCAGCACTAGAAAATAAGTTAGGAAAAATCATGGGTGTCCAAGAAATAACCGATGCGAATTTTGAAGCTGAAGTCCTACAGTCGGCTGAGCCCGTCGTGGTCGACTTTTGGGCGCCGTGGTGCGGTCCGTGCCGCCAGATCGCGCCGATGGTCGAAGAACTCGCCGGCGAGAATGCAGGCTCTGCCAAAGTGGCGAAGCTGAACGTCGACGACGCACCCAACTCGGCACAGAGCTACGGTGTGAGCAGCATCCCGACGATCATGGTGTTCAAGGGCGGCGAAGTCGTCGACCGTTTTGTCGGCGTCCAACCGAAGGCGCGCCTCCAAGAAGCCATCGACGCGGCGAAAGTCTAACGTACCGCATCGAAGAGAGCATCGCTCGTTTACGGCCTCTGTCAGCAGATCGCTGACAGAGGCTTTTTTCAGGCGCGCACGTTAAACGAACTTACTTCTCGATGGTCTTTTGAGAGGGGATCAACGGGTAAGTAAGCACTAAGCTAAGGACACGACAGCCTCGGCTGACGCCCTACCAGCGCGGGATTCGAGCTTTCGGCGCGCAAGCGCTGCCGGTATGCGACATAGCGGGGGAAGAGCCAGTGACAGCAAATACGGATCAGGATAGAAGTTCAGACTCAGCTTGCACCAACTGTAGATGCCCACAACCGTTCCTACCGCCAGTAGGCTTGCAGTCAGCTCCCAGTCTCGATTGCCGGCCAACGAATAAAAGCTGAACAGAATGACCAGCAGGCCGAGGTAGACCAACACGTTGGGTTCAGCGACTTTGGATTTCAGTGACAGTTCCAAGCTATCAAGCAGCCGATGATCGGTGGCAAAGCCCCGCACAAATAACGCAGCCGCGATTGCAGACCCCCACACCGCGACTGCACGTAGCACGATTCCAAGTTCAAAACTCTTTGATCCACTCATCTGGCCTCGTCTCCAATTCCTAAATCTGTGATGCAATGTCCGGCTGGACTGCATGGCGGGCGCTCCACAGCATGCGGAGCTCAATTGCGTCCGGCACTTCGCAACTGCCGTGCCGGAAGACGAATAGAGCCAGCATCAGCCAAGACAACGGCGGCTTGGTTCGACAGTAACGCCATAGTTGGCGTTTCTCGAATCAACATGAGCGACCTTGGGGACGCGGTCGCGCGAGTATGCATGTGCCTAAGCAATGAGCGGTACTGATGCGCCCGTCAGCAGTCTCCCTAGAACCGGCGAATGATGCAGGCAATCAGCCTGTTGTAGCTGCTAACACTCCGGGCGACCTTGAGAACTCATAGGAACTGATGGTGAGCGAGCGTTCTCTGCGGGCAAGCAACTTTAAGAATTTGCAAAATAATCTGCAAAGATTTGATTCTTGCTCGCCGACTGCCGATGAGACGTTATGGGTAAAGTTTAACGGTTGCCCAAACTTATCCAGTCATCTCTTTCCGCTTCTTGTGAGTGCTAGCATGGCCAGCGCGAATCCGAGACAAACTGAAGACGCCAACGCAGCGGCGGATCCATCGCCTGCGCAACGAGAAATCCGCATCGACGCGGCCCACGCTGTTCAGCGCGCGGAAGCACCGCAGTCGGCGAAAAAAGCGGATCTTGTCGCTGTGGTCGCCGAACAAGAGCATCCCGCGTTAGCCACCGCCGAAGAGACGCTCGGCAAGTTGATCGACGCGAACGCTTCGCCTGAAGTTCTTGCGCGTCAGGCAGTTGATCTGGCGCAGCAACTACAAGAGCAGCTTGCCGACGTCGATCGACGCACGGAGCACCTCAACTCGCAAGAGGCCGACATCGAGTCGCGCATTCGCAACGCACGTCTGTGGATCGATGAACGTGAGAACGAACTCGATGCGCGCGAAACCGAGCTCAACCAACGAAAAGCGCAACTGGACGAACAACCTGATGCGGCCTTCGACGCAGAGCAACTCAGCGAGCGCGCGCGAACTCTCGGCGTGAGAGAACAAGACCTCGCCTGCAAGCAGGCGGAATTGGAAGTTTCAAATGCACAGCTAGCCGAAAAGCTCAACGAGTTGGAAATACAAACGGCTCTGTGCAATAGCAAGCAACAAGAGTACGACGAGAAGAATCAGCAGTGGGAGCAACGTCAGCGCGAACTCGATCAGCGCGAGGCTGAGATCCTCAAGGTGGTTGAACGTAACACCAACGAAGAAATCTCGCTGGCCAGCCGCGCTGAACAGATGACCGCCACCGACCGACAATTGGACCGGCGCGAGGAATCGATTCGCGAATGGGAAAATCGACTTGCCGAACGGGCGAGCGAAGCCGAGTTCCAGCGCGTGGAGCTGGAGTGCCAGCAGACACGGCATCAGCAGCAACTGGCCGAATTCGAAGAGCGTGAGCGGAACATCAAGTTTCGCGAACAAGAGATCAAGACCGCCCTGGAGCGATTCCAACGCCTGGGGATTACCGAACAGAAACTGGTCGAATTGGAGCAACGCGCGCAGGAATTCGACGTCCGCGATGCGTATTTGACCAATGCCGAGTCACTGCTGGCCGAGCAGCAGATGCAGCTCGTCAGTGGACAACGTGAACTCGAGCAGCAAGAGCTGGCGTTTGAAAACCGTGTCACAAGCGAACGACGGACGTTGCGTAAGGAACGTGAACAGTCGGAACTAGACAGCCAACAGCAACAGCAGCAGCTCGACCGACGTGAAGTGGAACTCCAGCAGCGCGAGGCGGCCTTGGAACAGCTGGCCGAACAGCTCCGCAGCTCCCAGCGCGAAGTACTGGAGATGCGGCTTGCGACTGAGGAAACTTGGCTACAGCTGCAAGGTGCCTTGGCCCCTGCGAGTCTGTCACGCTCGATTTCGCACGTGCGGGCGAAGCTGGCCGACCATTTTCAACTCTCAACTGACGAACTGAAGCGCCGCCGGGAAGAGTTGGAAACGATCCGCTTGGAACTGACCGAGCAAAACGCCCACTTCCAGCAACAACGCAGCGAACTGCAACAGTGGCTGGAGCGTCGCGAGCAAGATCTCGAACAACGTGCCGCACGGCTCGTCTCTCGCGAGCAAGAACTGGATGCCCAACAACGCCACTACGAGCAACAAGCTCAGCGCTGGCGCGCCGAGCAGGTCGAACTCAGAAGCGAACTGCAGAAACTATTGGCTGAACATCGTAAACCGGCGCAATCGGCGGCGTGAGCTGCCACGAATTGGCTTGAATTAGGGCGCGAGCGCCGAGCCAGTGGCGTACGCTTTATTCATATGTTGCCTTCTCCTGGTGCGGAATCGTGCTTGCAAGCAGAACTCGGCTAGCAGATTCAGGTACGGCAACAAAAAAGCCGACGTGTCCCATTTGCGAAGGACGGACGTCGGCTTACTGATCGATCGGTGTGTTCTGGCGAACTTGAGCTAAGCAGCCTTCGCTTCGGTTGCGTCTTCGCTCTCTTCGCCGGCGTCAGCTTCTTGCTTCGAATCCAAGTCAAGGATCTTGCCGGGCTTGTGCTCGTAACTCTCATCCTCGGTTTTCTCCTGCGCAGCTTTCTCGGCGGCCTTTAGGCTCGGCGATTTCCAGTTGCGAGGATAGACCTCTTGGCCGGCGGTCATCGTTTCGGCTCGTTGAACGATGGTCATTGCAGCTTGAATTTCCTGGCGGCTGAAGTACGGTCCACGGTTGATGCTGCGGACGGTGCCGGTCAGTTTAGCGGCAAGTTCATTCCAACTCACGCCACTGTTGATATGCCACGCGGCTGCTTGGGTCGCGCCGCGGGGGAGTTGGCCGTTGCCAAAGGCCTTGACGATTTCGATCAACGCCGGGCTCGTGACGACATCCTCGATCGGTCGGATTTCGTAGGGCTTGCTCGACGAGGGATCACGCAGACCGTGCTCCAGGCACACCAATGGCACGTCAATGCGTTCGATCCGCTCGGGAGCGATGTTGAAGGCACCACCGCCGCCGGCGCCACCGCCACCCAGGCCGCCACCACCGCCGCCGCCGCCAACGGCCTGACCTCCACCGCCGCCGCCGCCACCACCGAAGCCGCCACCACCGCCGCCACCGAGGCCGCCACCGCCGCCACCGCCGAACTGTCGTAAGACAGGTACGCCGGCAAACGCTTCAGGCAGTTGGACATTGACCGGCTGATCGGTTTTGTTGGTGAGCACCAAGCGACCTTTCGCAGCACTCCGCGCGACGAACTTGGCGTCCACTTTGCCTTGGTCAATTGCGTCGAACAAGTCGAGCGGCAGGGAAATCTCGGGCTTGTTGGCTTGATCCGCCGCAGTCGCAGCGGCCGTGAAGTCTTTTGCCTGCGCCAGTAACGTGACCGCGCCCAAGATCAAAAGACTCAATGTGAGTTGCCACTTCATCTGTGTCGGAATATTCATCGTATCTAATTGCCTGCAGAGGGAAATAGAGTCGGCCTGATCCGTGAGCGTGCACGGGCTAGGAAATGCCCGCTGATCGGTCTCTCCAGCATAAACTGGGCAAGACGAAAAGCCAAGGAAAACTCCATTTCGCGGGTTGTGGACCGGCGGAGCCAGCCGGACTGGGTTTCAGTTGTGCGGCCTCTGAGTTCTATTCGGCGGTTGCCCCAGGACGTCAGTCCGGTGAACAATGGCTTTGAGGCTAGCCGACGCCGCCTGAGGAGGTAGGCTTGCAATGCCCTGAATAGGCCTGAATTC
Source organism: Bythopirellula sp. (assembly GCA_028285205.1). GTDB lineage: Bacteria > Planctomycetota > Planctomycetia > Pirellulales > Lacipirellulaceae > Bythopirellula. The sequence continues at coordinate 20,549 of JANQQA010000103.1, forward strand.
ACCGTCTCAACAGCTCCCGCCG
>JANQQA010000106.1 GCA_028285205.1 Bythopirellula sp.
CCATGCATGATCTCAGCATGCTGTCGCTTGGTCAGTCCGTCGTAGTTATTCCAGCGCCCTTGATACGTCTTGGGGCTGATCTCAACGACCGTTCCAAAATCGGCCGACCGATGCTTAACCGAGAAACTTGCTTGGCTGGCCGCGTGAGGCGTGACCGGGATGCCGTCAATGTGTGTGACGATCGAGCCAGGTGGTAATGGCACACTCTTGGTCGCACCGCTGCCGACATCCACGTCGACGGCCTTCATCGCTCTCTTGCCGGCCGAGTCTTGATACTCCAGGACGATTTTTCGGTGCGCGTCCAGCTCTTCACGCACGATCGTGCGCACCGTATCGGCGTCTAACTGGCGGTCGCGAATGTCACGCAGCGCGTCCAGAATAAGATCTTCGGTGGGCGCATTAGGAATCGGATCCGGCGTTGGCTCGATCGACTGCGGCGCTGAAGTTTTGGAGGCTGCCTCTTTGGCGAGCAATTGGCCTTGCACGCTGCAGGGCGCGTTGTTGTGTCGGAACGGCGACACAATGGGACCATCATCTTCTGCGGCTGCCGGCTGCGTGATTTCGGGCAGCCAGTCATTGCCGACTTGCGCGTCCGGCCGGATGTCAGCTGCCATTGCAACACAAAAGAGCAAGGTAAACATGGAACGGTGTTCTCCGTGGTTGGTGAATGAGCGTCAAAACTAAACGTTCGAAGTCGTCGTGGTTTGTGATGTTAGGTCTTCTCGGCGCACAACGCTGAGCTCGTCGTTCTTTCCAATGATGAAGAGCGGAATCTTATGAGCGCGGCCTGCTAACGAATTCTTGAAAGCTCGCTGAATCGCGATGATTCGGTCCTCGGTCAGCTTCCCTGATGTTTTGAGCACCAAAGCGATGTCGCTGTGCTTGACCTCCAGCAGCTCGGCCTTCCCGAACCCTAAACCGGTTAACGCTGCAACTGCCTTCAAACCGTCTGTGCGGTGCACTACTCTGCTCTCAAAAATCAGGTTCTTGGCCCATGGGTGGAACGACCTGCAGGGCGTCACTAGTAGTAAAAGGTCTCGGCTGCGTTGTCGGTTCAATAAATAGCAGCTCGGTGATTCCCAAACGCATCCCAACGCCGATCAACCAAATCGCAACGGCCACAGCAAAGAGGCTGACGACGACCTCGAACGTCAGGAATGTTCGTAGGAGTTCTTTCATTGGTCGCCCGCTCGGCCGCTAGGCATACATCGAGTTGCCAGGTTTGGAAAAATCGACTGGGATCGGTCGTGGACTCGGCGCGTCCATGTCGCTGCGCCCGATCATCACAGTCCCGCGATCGCGAAGCATCTGGTCGACGGCTGCCGGATCGACATAGGCGTATCCGGATTTGCCCCAGCGACGACTCCATGAGTTCTTCAGCAAGAACCAGTAGCCTCGGCTGGAACGCTGGCCAACATCCGCGTCGGGCACATAGCCGGCGAACACAACGGCGTGCCCGCCGTCGCGCGCGCTGTAGAAGAATTTTCGAATGCATCCGTAGCGATCCGGAGCCATTGCCTTGCCATTCCAACGAATGCCAATTTCGACAATGCCGATTCCTGAACCGATAAATCGTTTGATCTCGTCAGCGGAGCGCATCACTGTGTGAGTCCGGAGACGAAACTTAGCCGCGATACGTTTCATCGCGTCTGTGACGTAGCTCCAGCCGGGATACCGGGATGGATACGGTGCCTTGTCTTCCGTGCAAAACCCCACGTCTCGCGCGGCCCGCGTTCCTCCGGCCAACGTCGATCCTCGATCGCCTTTGATGCGATCGAACATTTGCGACACGATGTAGGCGAACATACGCGAGAATTGAATCACCGCACCGGTGGCGACCATGTAGCAGTACTCACCGCATTCTGTCAGTGCATTGCCCTGGCACGAACCGATGGAGCCTTGGTTCTCGACCTGCAGGAAACCCAAGCTGGCCTTTTCATGCCGCCGCGGATCGACGCGCTCTGGTAGATCGCCCATGAGCGTCATACGTGCGGGAGTCGACGTAGCAGCCAATTCGTCGGCACGCTCGTCATCAATGGCGTAGCCCAAGGGCGTCTCAGTCATGGGGGAGCTCGTTGGTTTGGATTGAAGGAATCGTTGGTCGCGCGGATCGAAGTCCAGCTTCGGTGGCGTCAGTCGCGAATCATCGCAACGCGGCTCGATGGCCATCAGCTTTCTCGCTCAGATAACTCGCCACTTGCGCGCGTTGGGAATCGGTCCAATCGCCGGGAGGAATGTTGCGGTCGTCCAGCTGATCGACGGAGCCGAAAGCTCGCTGTCTTGCGGCCTTGGTGATCGCTTGCGCGTTGTTCTTGAGTTGCTCCCAATTGCGGATTTCTCCGTCTTCGGTAGCGGTGGCGAGCGCGTCCATTGCGATCGCCAGTGCGTCGGCATAATCTCTGGTCGCTGTCTCGGTGACGCCGGCCACGTCGCTGCTCGGCGCAGGACCTGGGCTTGGACTACTGCCGGAGAACAATGCCAAGCCAATGCCGCACAGTATGAGAATCACGGTGGCCATCAGAACGACCGGCAGATACACGCTTTGCTTACTGCGAGCAGCGGCCGGCGGCGTCGAGGGCCGCGAGTTCGTCAGCCAAGCGTCGTGATCAAAGGTCATGAGCTGCTCCTGCTGGACTTGCGCCGCGTTGACGTGCGGCTGGCGGCTAGTTCGGTGACAGTGCTCTGCAAGCTTTTCAGATCGGCTGCCACGCCTTTGAATGTTTGTTGATGGTCTCGCAGAATCTGACGAATCACATCGACGTCGCTGACCGGTAGTGGAGAAGGCGGAGGCGACTGTTTTGATTTAGGGGCGCTAGGTGCACCAGGCGTTAGCGATCGCAAGTACCCGGATCCGGAGTTGATCGCATCGCCGACTAGGCGGGAGGCAAAGACTGCCAGGTCCCACAAGCCTGAGACCAGCAGCGTCGAAAGTGTGCCGACGGCGATGACTGCCTCGACAACAAAGCTCACTAGGACCGCACCCGGACCGCGCGTCGGTGGCTGCGAAATGCTCAGCAGACCCACGTCATGGAATACGCCAGCCTGGTAGAGCCGCCAACCGAAAAACAGCACGGTACACCCGACCAGGAAATTCAGGCCTCTGCCTTGCATTGGACAAACCTCAAACGGATCCAACTTTGCGTAGCGCGCATGCCACGCATTCGGTGCTCGTAATCTTCGCGCCGCACGACGGGCATCGGCGGCCTTCGCTTCGATAGCCTTGGTACTTGCTCACGCTGCCTAAGCTCACATTCAGCTCTTGCGCGATGTGCCGGAACGGTTGGCCGGATTTGACACGCCTGGCGACTTCCTGTTTCAAGGCCGCGTCGAAAGATCGCCGCCGTCGGCGTGGCGTGGATGATGCGTGATTCGATACCAGTCGATGTGCCCTGGACCGTGATATTCCCAGGTGCTGAGCTGCAGCTCGATAGGTCCACCCATCTCGAATGAGATGAGCCAGAATTTCGATGACGTTCACAGCTAGGAAACCTCGGGCGACCAACGAAGTACGCCATCAGTTTAGCGAGCTGTGTTCATTGTCCCATTTGGGGACCAAAGTTGTCACCGAGTCGCGTCATTGCTCGTGCGTCTCCTGTTGCATCCGTTCGAGCATTTCTCGCGATGATTCCGCGTTCGGATTGATACTTTCGGACGCTGGTTCTCGCCGGCTTTTCTCTGGTTCGCTCGTTCGTGCAGTGACGTACCGCTGGTGGTTTTCTAGCTCTTGCTGCGTGAGATGATCGTCCAGGCCGGCGTCGGTCAATCGCTGCGCAATCACACCGCCAACGAGCCAATCCGGCAGCGGCTGACCGTTGGATTTTTCGTGCGACTTTGCATCGGAGCGAGCTTGCTGCCGGATCGATTCCGCGCGCTCGCAGCGGCTGTGGTAGATCTCTTCGGCGCTGCGCACGCCGCTGCGTGGCCATCCGCCACGACGGATCCAGTACAGCAAGGCACCCCCTTTGAGCTCTTTCGTGTGCTGGACGACGTACGCCGCCTCGAGCAGTTGCTCGTCCGTCAGGCCGCGCTGCTCGGCGTCTTCGATTGCCAACACTGGCTGCTCGCATCCCGCCTCTTCCAATGCGCGCATCAACTCCGTCGTCGCCGTCGATCGATGACTAAGATTATTAATCTTTCTATATAAGGTGCGAATCCCTGAATTGTCGCAACGCTCACCCGGATTTGTCGCAACGCTCACCCCCGATTTGTCGCAACGCTCATCCCGATTTGTAGCAACGCTCACCCCAGATTTGTCGCAACGCTCACTCGGATTTGTCGCAACGGTCGATTCCGATTTATCGGGTAGCGGGGGGCATTTCCCAGACTCCGCTGCTCGGCGAACGTCTTCCCAAACGACGCGAGAGTGATTTCTGGTTGCTTCGACGGCCTCACAGTATTTTTTTTCGCAAGTGATGTAACCGAGTTGCGACAGGATCTTTACTGCTCGTCGCACCTGGTCCCTACACAGCCTCAGTCGGCTAGCAATACGCTGTTGCTTTTCGAAGCTCTCGCGATAGCGCCCGAGCTCGCGCAATACGGCTGCTAGCACGTTGGGGTGCACTCCTTTGCCCTTTGGGAGCGGAACTCGATCGATTAAGTCTTCGCGTTCTGCCAGCTCCGGGAACGGGAATTCACTTTGCGTCATTTGACCAGCTCCACGACCCGCGCCCAATCAATGAAGTAACCGTGACGCGGAACTTCACCTGGTGCCAGCTTGATCAACCCCATCTGTCGTAGCCAGCGGACGAGTTCAGTGGCTATTGACGGCGAGACGTCTAAAGCGGCCGCCAGCATCGTCGACGTCATTCGGACATTTTCGTCAATGAGCTGCAGAGCTCTACGATGTTTGTCGTTCGGTAAGTCAAGTGTCGCGATTAGATCGCTTCGAACGTCGGCGGTAAGTACCGCTTGATCTATTCCGGCCATGGTATCCCCGGCGGCAATTCGCCGTGCTCCTTAAAGTACTCCTCGGCGCTCTTGCATGTCAGGCATTGGGTCATATTTGCAATTCCACCTGCACCGTTGGAACCACCAACAGAGAACGGATTAATCAGAAACCATCCTCGCCCATTGCAATCCGGGCACGTCGCTAGCGCAATCACTTTCGAATCAGTTGTGAGTGGTTTGGGGTCCGCTCCACGGCCACAGCCGTACAACGGCGACCAGTCCAGCTCCGTCATTGCATACCTTCCACGCAGAGCATTGGATTTCGGTTCAAAATTTCGTTCGTATGAAGTTGTGACAAACTTCATACGTACCAGTGCCGCTACTTAGGGTGGTTCGTCGACTTCCGCTGGACGCTGTCGACGGAAAGGACGCGGTCGCGGGCACAACGCCGATCCGCAGCGGCCGTCGCCGCCACAGGTACGCACTGAGCCAGCTCGCATGCTATCTTCTGCGCCGACGAACTCGACGACGCGGGAGAGAATCAGGACTGAAAGAAGCCAGATCACAATACTTCGTTACTTCATGGTGGCTAAGGTCACTGACCGTATTGGTTGACGCTGATGATGGATACGTCGAATGCTGCGCTCCCGACAGACCTTAGGCGATAAAGCGTCCCACGCTCTTCAATAAAGAACTCTTCCCCGCTACCAAGATCAGCTTCTTTTTCGATGATTGCTTCGCATCGTCTGCGAGCAGCCTCAGCATCCGCCGCGTCCCTGGTTGCGCCATTTGCCAGCCGCTTCTTTTCGAACTCTATCTTTCTCGCTTCCGCCCATTCGTTGAGTGCGTTAGCGAGATTCGCGCCGACTCTTTTTTTCATAGGTTGTCCCTCACTCTCCAGCGCAATTCATCATCGCACGCTACCCCTTGTTCGTTCATGACTAATGACCTAAAGGGCTATTGCCTGGACTCAGCTAAACGCTTGGCTAGCCGATTGAATTTCACCGCAGACAATTCGAGTTCCGCCGGTCGTGACTCGACATCGATTCCTTTTAGAAAGCCGAACAGCCACGCCGTTGCGGCGATGCTCTCTAAGTTGGTGGCCTGTTCCGCGTCGATCACTCGGCGGCTACCGCGATGTTCGACGCGGAAAACGTACTCAAACGGGCAAGGGTCGGCTGACTCTTTGACGAGGCACGCCAATTGGTGGTCATCGACTTCGATGCCGTCGCCTTCGATCGACTCAACAAAATGCAGTTGCATATGTCATCTCGTTCTTGAAAAAAGGGGTACGCGGGATTTACCAGGTTACCCGCATAGCTGGCCCTCACTCTCCAGCGTCGTTCCCAAATGCTTGACTCCTAGTGCGTGCCGAAGTTCGATCTCGGGATGCCTCCCGTCGACAGCCTGTAGGCCCGGTGCAATTCATCCTCGCACGCTACCCCTTGTTCATTGGTTGGCACTCCCATCAGCCACGACCTCTAGCGGCATGTTAGCGAGATGAAACCCGCTCTATGTACCCGAGGCCGCAAGCAACTGCCATGTTAAAGGCGACACCGCCTGATTCCTCATCAAACCACTCGCTACCGTTCACCTTGGTTGACGTGAAAATCCCGTTTCTCACCAAATTGTCAAACAGGTGACGAATTCGTCTCGTGGGAACTCCAATCGCTTTTGCAATTCTCGTGACCTTTGGTCCTTCACGAAGTGACGCCAAAAGCACCGCGCCGCAAATCACTGCGTCACCGTCCCGCTCATCGTCACCTGTCAATCGAACGGATTCAACAATCCAATCTGCGGCTGTCCACTTCTCAATTCTTTTACCTGTCATAAATGCACCCGCTAGGCGTTAGGTCTGGTTTCCAAGATCTCTCACGCTGAAGTCTGCGCGTCACGCAACACGGCGCGTTCCAATGGCGTTAGGTCCCATGCAGCCAGCACAACGTAGAGGCTCTTACCAAGGTGCTTTAACAGCATCGGGTCGACGGGGATTGATTCCCATTCGGCCTCCCACAAGACGTGGTAGTTCGACAGATCGCCGCTGGGTAGCAGTGAAGGTGGGATCGACGGGACAACGGCACGCACTGTTCCTTGCGGTTTACCTTGGAACGTATTCCGAGGCACCACAACGCTTTTTGTTTTCGGTGGATACCAATCCGAGACCATGGAGAAGGTTGGCAAGTCTGGAGCTGACCATTGACGACTTTGGCCCCTTAGCTTTCCAAACTGATACCAACACAGCTTGGCATCCGCACGAACGACGGCCAGTTTTGGGCGATTTAGATGATCCGTTCCCGCGTTCTTCAAAGTCGCTACGATGTCGATTACTTGCCGTCCCCGAGACAGTTCTCGGTATCCGTTCTTCAGCGCCTCATATTCTTCGCTGTGCCGTACCTTGACCGCTCTCATGTACTCTGCGTACTTCGCGCGAGCCACATGCCGCGGCTCGTCTAGCATTGCAACTTGCATCGTCCACTCCCGTGTGACGCGGAGTCGCCGACCACGTCGTTTTAAAACTCAAAATCCACCGGCGGCGACCCGGTCAGTCATGATCCTAGGTCAGCGAAAGTCGAATTTGCTTTGCGCGTACTTTGCGCAAATAGTGCTCGG
>JANQQA010000117.1 GCA_028285205.1 Bythopirellula sp.
AGATCGTCAGCGACATTGAAGAAGCCGCCACCGCCGCCACCGCCGAGGCCGCCGCCACCGCCACCGCCGCCGAAGCCGCCGCCACCGCCGCCGCCAAGACCACCACCACCACCACCGCCGCCAAGACCACCACCACCACCAGCACCACCGAGCAACGGTGGCGTTTGCACGGGCAGCACCAAGTCGGCGACCGGGTAGACCTTCACCTTGAGCGTTTCATTAGCGCGATCTTCCGTGGTGATCAGGAGGACTTCGTCTTCGATGACATAGGTCAGGTCTTCCAGTCCAGCACTCTTGAACATGATATTTAGCGCCGAACGGAGCGACACATTGTCCAGATCCACCGTAACTTCTTGTTCGGCGCTGATCGCGACTTCTTCGAGTGCCGATTCGTCGAACACAATCGGTATCTGATAATCTTCTTCGATTTCATCCATGATGATGTCGAGCTGCTCGGGCTCGTACTGCAAACGTCGCTTCAACGGTCCTCGCAAGGCAGCTTGGATATTCTCCTCAGCCTTCGATTGGGCACTCAGATCGACCGATGCCCAGCGTTCGCGACGTTTGGTCAATTCTTCCCAAACCTCCGCATCGGGGTAAACGATCGGCGGATTGTCTGGGAATGGGATATGAGCCAACTCAATCTGGTACCACGCATCCCACGATGCCTGCCAACGTGCAGCACGGGCGGCAGCCATCAGGTACTCGTGCCGTTTGAAACGAGCCCAATGTGTGGCAACGCGCGGAGTCACTCCTTCGGGATCAATTTCCTCAACAATCTGTGCGACTTCTTGGGCTTCGACGTAGCGGCGCTCGTCCACCAGCGCGTCGAAGCGTTCCATAAGTTGCTTTTCTCGCTCAATACGACGCGTGAGTCGTTCGTTGATCAGTTTTTGGGCGCGACTGGCCGCCAGTTGCTCTTCGCGCTGGCGATCGAGTTCGTCTTTCAGCGAAGCCTGATAGTTGGCTTCCTTCAGAGCGCTGCGGAGCTTGCTCACCAACTCCGCCCGCTTGCCCGCGTCGAGGTCAGCCACGCGCTGCACGCTTTCCAGTGAGAGCTTCAGATCCTGGATGGCGAGCGTTGGATTCGTGCTGATCTGCGCTCGGGCGTCGATCAAGGTGTTTTGAATCTCTTTGCTGAGCATTTCCACAAACACGCGCCGCTCCATCTCGACACGGTCGAGCAGTTCGCCGCCGTCCACCACTTCGTCCAGCAGACCACCGGTCGCGGCAGGAAGTTCGGTAACCACCGGGCCCTGCACAACTTCTGGCTGCACGAGCGAGATATCGCCAGACGGCGCGGCGACAGCTGGGGCAGGCGTGTCGACAACGACTGGTCCTTGCAATTGGTCGACCGGACCCGCTTGTTCGACGACCAGCTGCACCGTGCGGGCTTGGACGTTACCGGGATCAGACTGCATCACAGCGTCAGCAATTCGCTTCGCCGTTTCGTGATCGCCAATCGCGACGGCGCGTTCGGCCAGACGAGTTAGCTGGTCCATCCGAGCACCAACGAGGCGAGCCGTTTCCATCAGACCAACCGTGCCGATCGTTGGCAGCGACAAGCCCTCGTCAGCTTCAGCTGCTTTGATGATCTCAGCGAGAAACGCGTGATCTTCCACCGAGGCTTCCGGCTCCACCGTCCAAGTCAGGTCAGCAGCACCAGCGTCCCCGTCGGTCTGAATCGTCGCGGAGATCGACGCTGGCAGCGGATCGTTGGTTACGCCCAGAACAATGGAATCGCGGTCGGCACGTAGCGGAGGTACATTTGCTGGATACGTCCTGCCCAGCTCGCTCGCGAAGCGAGCCTGCTGTGGCCAAAGCACGGTCGCGGCTGCCCAATCAGCCAGATGCTTGCCGGCGATTTCTGCCTGTCGTGCGTTTTCAGCTTGAGCCCGTGCGTCGGTGATGCCCTCGTTTTCGTCCTGCCATACCATCGGGGCCTGCACATACAAGTTGCCACCCGTCTGATTTGCCAACACGGCCAGCAACTGCGCGTCGAGCTTTGGCCCGATCGCGAAACTGGAGACCGAAACCCGCGCTTCGCGCATCTTGTCGACGACCTCGGTCAACTCGGGAGTATCGAGCAAGTTCGCAACGCTAACGCCGTCGCCGATGTAGAGAACCGTCCGCTGTCCGCTGTCGCTGGATTGCAAACGATCAGTGGCCGCCTCAAGTGCGCCGGCCAGGTCGGTGGAACCGAGCGGAATCTGCTGGTTGAGTGATTCAACAGCGGCTTTCATTTCTTTGCTGTTCGGCGCGACGGGAGCATCGGTCAAAGCCTTCACGCCCAAGTCGACCGCCAACAACTCGACCCGATCGCTGGGTCGCAGATTGCTGACCAATGCCTGCAGCGAACTCAGCGCGGCCTCGCGATACGCACCTTGCTGACTGGCAGACGTGTCGAACAAAACGACGATCGAGCTCGAATCAGCTTGGGGCTGCGCTACCTCCGGAACCAGGCTCAGCGCGTAGAAAGTTTGCCCCTCCTGCTGATAAGTCATCAGCCGTGCCGACTCGGCAGCCTGCGCGTTGGCGTGAAAGAATAGTGAAGCAATCCCCAACAATAGCGTTGAGACAGATTGCCAAGACATCATTTGATAACGACGCATTGAAGCGCTCCCGTTCTGTACCATCCGCGCCGCGGCAAGCTTGTTCCGGAAAAACCAACCGCTCTAGCGCAGGGATTCCCTATCGCCTTCAGCTAGTGAAATTCTAGATTACCGGTAACCTTCAGTTTAAGCTGACTGCACAAAGCCTGCCACAAGAAATTGGGCAGAACTGGTGGCTCAGGCAGGATATTCCGGCCGCTCACAGACTGACGCGGCCTATCAGTCAGGCGGACTTGCTTAATCGGAACATTCGTCACCAATCTCGGCTCCTAACTTGTAGTGAGCACTTGGTTTGGGGAGAATTGGGCCTCACAATTGCCAAGACGCACTTGGCCACCTCCGGGTCGCGACCGCCTCGCTGGAATGTGAACCTGCTGCCGGTGGTTTCGCGTCTTGCAAAGAACTTCCTCCTGCGCGAGGGTAACAGGTTGATTACTTTGCGTTTCCTCTCAAATCTGACCGTCGTGAACTGAGCACCCAAGTTGTTGCCAAATCCCCTGCCACCGCACGCTTTCTTGCTCGCGCAACAACCTGGACTCGGAGCAAACGGCTGGATCGCGATCGCCGTGACGGTTGTGATCTTCCTCGCCATGCAGTATCGGCGGACCGTCTCGGTCGACATGTTGTTCCTGTTGGGGCTGGTCGTCGTCTGCGTGACGGGGGTGCTCTCGGTCGAACAGGCGCTGTCGGGATTTGCCAACCAGGCGGTCGTGATGATCGCCGCGCTGTTCGCCGCTTCCGCCGGTCTGCGAGTCACCGGAGCGCTCGATTGGGTTGGCAATCGGCTGCTCGGGAACGCGACCACCGAACGTGCCGCGCTCATGCGATTAGCAGCTGCCGTCGTCCCCGCGTCGGCGTTCATTTTGAACACCCCGCTGGTCGCCATGTTTTCGCCCGTGGTCGTAGACTGGTGCCGACAACGCTCGATTTCCCCTTCGCGGCTACTCATTCCACTCAGCTACTTCACGATCATCGGCGGGGTCTGCACGCTCATCGGTACGAGCACGACCGTCGTGATCAACGGTTTGCTGGCTCGGATGTCAAACAGCGACGACTTCGCGCCGGAGATTGCTGCTCGCATCGGCGAGCTGTCGTTCTTCGAAACGACGCTTGTCGGCGTGCCCCTAGCGCTGTTGGGTGTGACTTACATGCTACTGATCGCCCCCCGGCGGCTGCCCAATCGCACCGACCTGGTCGAGCAATTCGACGAGCATCGCCGCGACTACCTGGTCGAGATGCACGTGCAGCCGAATTGCCCGTTGATCGGCAAATCTGTCGAGAACGCTGGTCTGCGTCACTTGCCAGGGTTGTTCTTGATCGAGATTTCACGCGGCGATGAGACCATCACTCCGGTCAGTCCCAACGACGTGCTTCGTGCCAACGACCAATTGGTGTTCACCGGTGTCGTCACGACGATTGCCGATCTGGAACGCATCCCGGGGCTCGTCCCCGCGGTCGACTCGTCGTTTGAGACCCGTCCCGAACAGCGCGTGATGCGGGAACTAACGGAGGTCGTGTTGTCGCGAACTTCGCCACTGATTGGCCTGACGGTCAAGGAAAGCAACTTCCGTAAACGTTACAATGCGGCGGTCGTGGCGGTGCATCGAAATGGCGAACGCTTGACCAACAAGGTCGGCAACATTCGCCTGGAACCGGGCGATACGCTGCTACTGCAAACGAGGAACGAATTTGTCGAGTCGCATCGCAACAGCCGCGATTTCTATTTGGTCAGCCGCGTCGGCAAGACCACAGCCCGACGCCATGACCGCGCGCTGCTGGCCGGTTTGCTGTTTTTTGGTCTGATTCTGTGGCTGACGATCACCAGCCTGTGGCCCGATGTGGTGGCGTTCGGCAACCTCACGTCGAAGTCAGTCGCCGCGATCGCCGTCACGCTGGCGATGATCGTCACGCGCTGCATGACCAGTTCCGAAGCCCGCTCATCGATTGACCTGCAGGTACTGCTCACCATCGGCGCGGCGCTAGGGATTGGCGAAGCACTCGACGTAAGCGGAGCCGCCCAGTGGCTGGCGACCACAATGGTTGATACTACCGCGGCACTCGGCATCGGCGCCGGGTGGAAACCGTACGTGCTGCTGGCGATCATCTACCTACTGTCGCAAGTGTTTACCGAAACCGTCACCAACGTAGCCGTCGCGTCGATCATGATCAAAATCGCCGTGCAAGTCGCACTAGTGGGCGGCTACGATCCGCGACCGTTCATCATCGCTGTGACGCTGGCCGCTAGCCTCAGCTTCATCACCCCCATCGGCTACCAAACCAACCTGATGGTGATGGGCCCGGGCGGATACCATCCCCGCGACTACTGGCGCGTCGGCTGGCCCCTGTCCGCCCTGCTAACCGTCGGGGCACTCGTGTTAATCCCATGGATCTGGGAGTTCAAACTGTAGGGCGGCTCAGACTCGGCTTCCACACGGAAGATTCACGAAGTCTTCGTTTCACACCGCCAACATCCTGTAGCAGCACCGCCGCGCGCTACAGAATCTGCCACCCGCCTTTACATGAACGCGTGTACAGTTATGCTCTCTAATATTTGCTGCGGAGGGGAATCATGCACGTGCGCGACCTACTGGCATCCAAAGGCTACAACGTCGAAACAAGAAACCTCGACATGCATTGGCTGTGTGTCCTGGAATGGCACAATCAGATACGAAACTTCAGCGGTGCCAGCGAGGATGAAGCAGTGCAAAGGGCGGCTCGCTATGTGGCGGAGATGGAGGCGGGATTTGAGGAGCAAAGATTACGAATGTTGTGCGAAGGGTGTGAGTAACACCGTGTCGCGCTAGCTCACTTCTGCCTAAACGAGTTCCATGCCGCGTGACCAAACTCACGAAGCTCGCGTGCCTCGAAAACCACTCCAAAGTACGCGCCAAGCACCGCAGCAGAGTTCACTCGCAGGCGTCTCTCAGAGAAAACGCAGGTCCGCGGTCGGCGCTCGTACAGGCGTTAGAAATCCTGCAGGCCGCCCGCAGATTGTTGCTGAAATTGGGCCATGTCCTGCGGTAGAATTCCATTGTGGTCGCTGGAGCGTGGTGGCGTTGCCGTCGCGATTGGTGCTGACGGGTCGATTGAGCGTTGCGCGATCCCAAGGGATTTGGAGTGCATGCCTAGCGAGTGCTCGCGGAGCTGTTGACGCTAGTCTGAGTTTTCGGACACCGTCTCTAAAAGTCTCGAGCACGCTAACTTGTTTGCTGACAGTGGCTTAGATTCGTGGATGCGCGGAGTATTCCGACACTTTTGGGGTCCGAATTCCGAAAAATCGCTCGAGTCCGTCTCTAAGCTTGATCCGTAAATCTTTGCAGCATAAAAGGTTAGCGCGAATTCAGACTTGCGGAACTGGCCGACTTTTAGGACACGGACGCGGTTCTCGCTCGCTGTTGCAAAACGTCGATGGCGGTGGCTCGAATCGGCCTTGCCTGTGAACCTTGTTTTGGAAACCATCGTAGGACAAACGAATAAATAGGGCCGTGAGCCGGCATTTGGCGGCCTCGAAGATAGACGGATCAATATAGCGCGAGGGAGTTTTTCTGATGAAGGCATTCTACGTTTTGATGTGCGGGATCTGCGTCACGCTGGGGATCGCGATTGGTGCGGCGATCACCTCCGAGGACTCCGTCCCGGGAATTCAGCCGGCGCAGGCGCAGCAGGTCGCGGTTGCTCCGACCCAGCCACGCTGGCAGGCGGACGCGGCACAGTCGCCAGCCGTGATGACCTCCGAAGAGCAGACGAATATCTTCGTCTACGAGAGCACTAATCCGAGTGTCGCCAACATCAGCACGGTCAGCGTGCACCAAGATTTCTTTCGTCAGTATCATGCGCAAGGGTCCGGTTCGGGTGCTGTGATCGATAAGCAAGGCCACATCATCACCAACTTCCACGTGGTAGATGGGGCGGACCAGATCGAAGTCACGCTTGCCTCGAATAGCTCCTACCCGGCCACACTCGTAGGTGGCGACAAAGAACACGATATTGCTGTGCTCAAGATCGATGCGCCGGTCGAGGAGTTGCAGCCGATTGCGTTGGGCGGCTCGAGCGACTTGCGGGTCGGGCAGCGCGTGTACGCGCTCGGCAATCCGTTCGGTTGGGACGGCACCCTGACTACGGGAATCATATCTAGTTTGAACCGCAATCTGCCCAGCCGGATCCCCGGGCGCGACATGCACGCTTTGATTCAGACCGATGCGGCCATGAACCCAGGCAACTCGGGCGGCCCGCTCGTGAACACGCAAGGCCAGATGATTGGGATGTGTGTAGCAATCGCTACCAAGACCGGACAGAACGCGGGTGTCGGTTTTGCGATCCCCATCGATCGCATCAAACAGTTCGTGCCGGAGCTGATCGACAACGGACGGATCGTGCGGGCGAACATTGGCATCAAAGAGGTCGTTGAAACAGGTGCCGGACTGGTGGTGCGCCTGCTCACACAGAACGGCCCAGCCGAAGAAGCGGGAATGCGCGGCTATCGTAAAATCATCACGCGGCGAAAACAGGGCGGAGTGATCTACGAGTCCGTCGCAATCGACCGTTCGCACGCGGACCGCATCCTGGCGGTCGATGGCGAGCCGATGCGCACCGGTGTGCGATTCCGCGACAAGATCTGGGAATATCAACCCGGCGATGTGGTCCAGCTCACACTGATGCGTGACGGGCAAAAAATCGAACTGCCGATTACGCTCAGCGCCGACTAGGGACTCCAATTGCGCAAGCATTAATGCAAGCTGTTGATATGAAAAGACTTACGCTGATCGCCTCAAATGAGAAGTGAGGGGAACTTTTCTCATTTCGAAGAAATTAATGCCAGTTGCCGTCTTGAAATAGCCACTGATATCCGCACAATCCTACGGATTCAGCCTAGCTGACCTCACCGTTTTGGAACGGCTCCCACCGCCGGGTCACGGGCACCTACCCATTAATCCCACCGTAAGTTTTCCCCTCGCAGAAACTCAGTCAGGATGGCGCTGCGTCGCCTCAAACGTTGAGGCCCTGTAAGCCCGCTACCGAATGATTCTGCCGAAGCCGGCTTGAGACGTCACAGACCAGCACCCTTGGCTCGTCGCCAAATACGGATGCTGAAAATGTTCATGGGCCACCCCTGAGGTCTGTGGTACGCATTCAGGTCATGAAAGGAGTTATGGACATGGTTCACCTGTTAGTACTTACGACGCTCGCTCTGAGTTCCGCCGCAGCCGCTCCCAAGGCTGTCCAATGGCAAAGCGATTACGGCAAGGCGCTCGCCGCCACCCGTGCCGACGACCGTCCGTTGCTGGTGGTGTTGGACGTACCCGGCGACGCGAAGAAGAGCGTCGAAACGGACCAGGTCAAGCCCGACGGCGAACAGGCCGACTTGCTGGCGAAGTATCAGCTCTGCCGCATCGATGCGAGCACCGAATACGGCAAGCGTGTCGCCGAGGTGTTCAAGGCGAACAAGTTTCCGTTCACCGCGATCATCGACAAGACGGGCTCCGTTGTGCTGACCAAGAAGCAAGGCCAACTGACCGACGACGAGTGGAACCAGACGCTCAAGAACTACAAATCGGGTGAGCGGGCTCCGCTTCGGTACACCTCGGCTTACCGTGGTCTCGACAGTGGCTCGTTCAGCACCTCGTCAAGTTCCACGATTGTGAGTCCTTCGTACTGCCCATCGTGTCAACGCAACGCTCAGCGCAACTTCTGAGCGCGACACCAGTACGCAATTGAAAACAAAGGCGGTCAGAGCTTCGGCTTTGGCCGCCTTTCGTCGTTCGTGTCAGCGTACCAGCCCCGCGGAAATGTCGAGGTCAAGCGACTCGAATTGACCGGCGTTGAAGCGTTCCACGGCGATCGCGCCCATGACAGCGTTGTCGGTGCACAAGTTGAGCGGCGGTATGTGCAACTCATAGCCAGCCTCTGCTGCAGCAGCTTCGACTTGCTGACGAAACCGCGTGTTTGCCGCCACACCACCGCCGATGCACAGCCGCTGGTAACCGGTTTTCCGCATCGCGAGCATTGCTTTGCTGACAAGGCAGTCGACGACTGCCTCCTGAAAGCTGGCCGCCATGTCCGCGACCAACTGCGTATCGAGCTGGGCGTCGGCGCCCATCGCCGGTCGGCCAGTGCCGAAGAGTTCGTACCGCACCGCCGTTTTCAACCCGCTGAAACTGAACTCCAACCGGTCGCTGTCACTGACCAGCGGACGTGGCAAGCGAAACCTCGTGGGATTGCCCTGCTCCGCGGCTTTGCCGATGGCAGGCCCCCCTGGATAGCCAAGGCCCAGCATGCTGGCGACCTTGTCGAAAGCCTCGCCGGCGGCGTCGTCGATCGTGCCACCCAGTGCCGTAAAGTCGAGCGGCGTCTCGCAGCGGTAGATGTTTGAGTGCCCACCGCTGACGATCAAACCCACGCACGGAAATACATCTTTGCCGCTGGCCAGACGGCAGGCGTAGATATGCGCCTGCAGGTGATCGATCGCGATCAGCGGCAAATCGCACGCGAGGCACAACGATTTGGCAGCCATCAGCCCAACCAGCAACGAGCCCGCGAGACCGGGCTGATTCGCGACCGCCACCGCGTCGAGGTCCTCTAGCGAAACACCGGCCTGCTGCAACGTTTCATCGATGACCGGCAGGATGCGCTCGACGTGTGCACGAGAAGCGATCTCCGGCACGACACCGCCGAAGCGAGTATGGAGCTCATGCTGCGAGGCTACCACTGCCCCGAGCACTTCCAGCTCCTCCGTCACGACGGCAGCGGCGGTTTCGTCGCAGGTGGTTTCAAGCGTCAGGATGCGAGTCATGGCGGTAGCGATGAATACTAAACGATGAACTATGAACGACTTCTTCCATTCGAGCGCAGCTCATCGTTTATCGCTGATCACTCAGCGTTTCTCAATACTCCTGCCACAAACCCAAGCCAAGCTGTTGCTCGAAGGTGTCGAAGAACTCAAACTGCGGACTCTTGCCGTTATAGTAGTGCAAGCCAGTGCGCATTACCCGTCCGGTATCTCCGCGCCAGAGCCATCCCGCCTGCAACGCAAAATTGCCTCCGAAGCGGACTTCCTCACGCAAGTGCCCGTTGACTGCGAGAAATGGAGTCCCCCGCCCGCCCGTCGGACCGGGCTTGGCCAGGTCAAAGCCGAACTGAAACTCCCATTGGTCGGAGCCCTCCGCTTCAACGAACGCATAGCCTGTCTCGCCGTAGATCCTAGCAGCGGGAACCGGAAAGTACGAAGCCCCCAGAACCAATACATCGCGGCTGAAGTTGATACGCATGAAGTCCGGATTACGCACGAGAAACTCATCGCCGACGTGGGAGCTGAGGTGATAGTACGCCAACTTGTAATGGAGATGATCGCGAGCCAGGATCAGCGGCACCCCGAAACGGAAATCGGCAGAGTCGAAGTCCCAATTCTGGTCGAGGTTCAGTCGCAGCATGGCGGCACCCTCGATCTGCACTTCCCATCCGCGCCACAGCCCGAGCTCGTTTCGCGTCGCGTCGCGAAACATGGCGGCCCGCCCTCCGAGACTTACATCGAGCAGCGAAAGATCGTCACTATACTCCTTGAACACTGTAGCGGAAGTGCGTGATTCCTTCGCACCTGCCCAATACGAATGCCAGATCAAGTCGTCAGGCAGCAGCTCGAACACGCTGTCCTGCGCGGCGGCCGCAGCACCTGGGTACACGTATGACATCGCTGGTTCGTAGTAGTCGTAGTATTCAACGTTGCAGTCGGCGTACGGATGGATGCATGGGTCGGTGCTAGTGTGTGACGCGACGGCGACTCCGGGAGTGAGCGCGAACTCATCGAATCTCGTCGCGACTATGTATTGATTGTCATCACGTTCCGGTCCGGCCAGCTGAGCACTGGGGGCCACCTCACGAAACGGTCGCCAAACGGGTGGTTCAGCACGATTTTCTGAGCCGAGACCGAGCGCGACTACGCACACGGCGCATAACCTCAGAGCTTGGCGGCTGGCAATCATCGCGGGACGTGGATCGGAATTGAGCGGGGGGATGCGGGAGCGTAGGTGATGACTGCACCCGTGCGAAGAGCGATTGTCGGCAGGTTGGGCAAACGCGCATCCGTCGTGCTAGCACGTCTGGGTCGACAGATGACTTCGCGCACTTAAAATGGCATGATTACTAGCGTGTCGGGGATAGCTTCGTAGGTTCTGCAGAGAGTTGAAATGGTCTTACTTGAGATGAGCATCGTCCCGATGGGCGTAGGTGATAGCGTCAGCCAGTACGTCGCGGAGTGCGTAGACTTCGTGGACCAAAGTGGGCTGGCATACGAGTTGCATTCGATGGGCACGATCGTGGAAGGTGAACTGCCCGAGGTGCTGGCACTCATGCGCCAGTGCATCGAGAAGATGGCCGAACACTCCGATCGCGTATCCTGCACAGCCAAGCTGGACTTCCGCCGCGGCAAATCGGGGCGGCTCAAGTCAAAGGTAGCCAGCGTCGAGCAGCAACTGGGCCGCGAAGTCTCGAAGTAGCCAGGACGATGAGCAACGGGATCAGGTCTGATCCCGCGCCCGGGCAGGTGGCCAGCGAAGCCCAAAGCTCACGAAGCACACCAGCCCCAGCAACGCCGTACTGGGTTCCGGCACCAGCGCAATGAATCCGCCGATCTCGCCGGATGCAACCAAGTTCGTGTGCACCATTAATGCCAGATCCCCAGCGAACAACAGGTCGAGAATGGCCGGGTCAGCAATGGAAGCGGAAGGGGCTGGCATCAGATCATTCGCATCGCTGGCGTCCCATAGACCCGTGACCCGCTCAGCAGCTGGGAACGTTTGCACGTCGGCGTCGTCCTCACGAGGCACGCCTAGGATGTTGAGGACGTGACGTGTACCAGCGGTCGAACCCGGGATCTGCCCGCCCGCCCCATCGCCACAGAGCGACGCGTTCGCACAGGCAGTCGTGTCGTGGATGTGGATCGCAGTGATGTCGTCGAGAAGGTTGTCGCCGTCGGTCGGGGCCACGTCGAGTCCGTCGAATTGGACGTCGTAACTCAAAGTGGTGGCCCCAGGGTCAGTGTCGTCGAGGGTGAGCACGAAGTTCGCGATCGCGGTGGCGGTCGATCGATCGTGATCCGGGTCCGTCTTGGGCTGCACAATGCTCGCATCTAAGTTCGCGCGAAACAGCAGCGTCGACTGGTCTGCCCAGAGCGAGTTGGTACCGGCGCTAATGAACGTTAGAAAGCAACAGGTAAATAGCTTATGAATCACGATGAAAATCCTTACTGAGTAAGAGTTAGATGAAAATAAATGTTGCGAAGAATCAGCGAGCCCGGAGACAACACGAGACCAGTGCGATCACGCTTAGCGCCAGGCAGCTCGGTTCTGGAATTGCCATGATGCCGCGCGTGGTCAGTACTGACGAGCGCTGCGTTTGCCACGCGAGAAAGTCATCGCCAGAGACAGAGCCGTCGCCCGAGGCGTCACCTTGCACTTGAAATGCTTCATTCGTTCCGAATGCCACCTGCCAAGTCGACAGGTCGTCGGCATCGACCAACGCGTTGCGATCAAAATCGGCAGTTGGCAGCGGCGTGACCGCTTGCTGCAGTGCGCTGATGCCTTCCGATACCTTGCTGGCTCCGAACGCAGCCAGCGGGTCATACACCAACGGCACGAGAAATGGATCGCTAGCCACATACTCGGCAGCGGCAAGTTGGAGCACCACGCCATAGACTCCAGGCGGTGGGTTTGCCGACTCAAGAGCGTAGTCGGCGTGGGCGTCCCAGCTGCCGGAGCCGCCGGGTGGCAGATAGACACCCCAGAGCATGCCCGTCTGATAGCCTGACTCGGCGGTGACTGCATACGTCTCAACGTCGGAAGTCCCGCCGTCATCGGGCCAATCAATTAGCAGGGTTTCCGCTGAATGCGTGACGTCGGTTCCGTCCCAATAGAGCAGTCCCTCGACTACGTTGACCATCAGCGGAGTACCTACAGCGATGCCGTTAACATTGCTGCTAACGCCAATTCCTGGTGCGTCAGTGAAAATGTCCGAGCCGCCCAGCGACTCCAATTCGCCGTGTTCGTAACCGTCGAAGACCGCCAGTTGGCCGGAGCCAGTCTTTACATAGGTGTTAACGGGCACGCCGTGACCACCTGCATTCCGCGCAGATAGTCCCATCAAAACCACGAGCCAACAGGCTCTGTGCAGATTGTTCATGGGTTGTTTCCATTCATGGCACAATGGCCTGGTTAGGAAGACCGAAGTTATAGCCATGTTCTGCCCAGTGCTGGACCGTATCGACCGCGATGGCACGGACGTGCCCATCGACAAATAGATACTCGGAGACGGTCCCCTGATGACGATCCGGCTTGATCTCACGCAACAGCTTTCCCCACGTTCGCCCACGTTGGACGTTCTTCGTGGAGAACCAATCGCTGGGATGCGCATGGTCGTACTGCACGGAAATCTGACCTTCGTCCTCGGCGGCCTCGAAGACGATGATCGTCTGTGAGGTCGACTCAAGGTCGTCGATCCGGTCGACTGAGACGAGTTGGTGGTCCCGATCGTAAACTTCGAGCACTAGATACTCGTTAAGCACATAGCTTGTGCCGTTGTTTTCGAGTCGCAGCTCGCGGAGTTCGTCCTCGGGACAGATCCGCATTTCATCAACTTTTTCGAGGTAGGGCGAAAGCGTGTACACCCACGAACCGTCCATCACGTGCGACGTGCGCGGAAAGTGACCGTCGTGGCTGTTGGTGTACTGGGCAATCGCCAACCCCAGCTGACGGAGGTTGTTTTGACAGGCAGTCCGACGAGCAGCGGCTCGCACCTGTTGCACCGCAGGCAACAACAGCGCAATCAGCACGCCAAGAATCGTCATGACCACCAGCAACTCAACCAACGTCAGCGCAGAGCGCCTGCGCATGATGCCAGTCCTATGCATGGGCCTTGGGCAAGTAACAAGTTATGTACTTACGCGCAGCACTGCGGAGGTGGCGTGTCGGGAATGGAGAGTGCGTCATCGACCAGAGCATCATCCACCAAGACGGTTCTCTGGACGTCCGGAACCGATTTTGGTGGTACTTGAGCCCTTGGAATCACCGTAGGTGGCAACAAACTCAGCGAATAGGCGATGCCCTGGCATCGTAGCGCATGAATTGCCAATACCGTGGCCGGACCGCGTGAGCGGGCACTTGCACGCCTGGCGGTAGCACGCGAGCCACCGGAACAGCAGCGTTTCGCCTTGCTGCAACAAGACTCAACGGTGGGTTCTTTCTCTCGGCAGCAAGCGTTGTTGCTGCAGTAGGTCGCCTTGTTGGCTGCAACGGCGGCCAGCACATAGGCCGGAGGGGTCACACCATTGTCACGCGCCCAGGCGAGCTTTTCTTCCTGTGTATGGCAGCAGCAGTTTCTCCAGCAATGTTCTGCATTCTTGCAGCCGCACGCGCAATCCATGCATGGATACGGGTCGCCGCCAGGTTCCGTGTCACCGCGAGGTGCCATTGGCAGGGGTATTCCTACTGCGCAGACGGCCACGGCGGCGAGCGTGATGAGCGTCACGCAACGGCGACGCTGGGCGTAAACCAGTCTCAAAGCAGAAGGCAGCAACGGAAGGGCTAGGCAGGATCGGGTGCGGGTTATGCGATTCCTACCGAATGTAAGTGTCCCAGAAGGTACGGTCAATCGGCCGACAGGGTATTCCCTGTCGATCTTGCCAAATCCAACAAAAAAATGGAGCTGGTTGATATAATGAACCTTTCACTTCTCGCTCCTTGGAGCCGCCGGAATCTGATTCATCCTCGAATCGATTTCGTCACCTCGCTATTCATTTTTGCGATCTCGGAACAGAGCAACCATGATCAGCCGTCTCTTTCGTCAGCGACGACGTGCGTCGTCGCTGCCATTTACTCGCCATCGCAAGTTCACACACGAGCGGCTTGAGCCGCGCGTCATGCTGACGATCAACACCTCAGGCGACGAGTTCCTCGTGAACGACGAGGTGCCGGGTATCCAAGGCATCGAGAACAATGTCTCGTCGGTAGCGGTAAGCGAAGCTGCTGGGACGCTCGTCACGTACTCGGGCAGAGGGGCGGCCACACGAGAGAGCATTTTTCTGCGTCGATACGATGCTGTGGGAGATGCGCAAGACGTCGTGCGGGCCAGCGACACCACGCGCGGCTCGCGTAGTGACGCCGTTGTGGCCACTAATGCGACCGGCAGCAGCGTCGTCGTGTGGCACGGGCAGGGGCCCGGCGACAAGCATGGCATCTTCATGCAACGATTCGACGTGGCGGGTGGATTCGTGGGCGATGAAACGCTGGTGAACGAGACGATCGCGGGCACGCAATTCGATCCCGACGTCGCGATGGCTGCCGATGGCAGCTTTGTCGTTACGTGGAGTGGCCCAGGCGCTGCAGATCCGGCGGGTATCTTCGCACGACGATTCAACTCCGACGGCGTCGCCGAAGGAAGTGAAGTCCTTGTAAACACGACCACGGCGGGACATCAGACTGAATCTTCCATCAGCATGAATAGCGCGGGAGCCTATGTCATCATCTGGACTAGCGAAGGCCAGGACGGTGACAGTCGAGGAATCGTCGGGCAGCAATTCAACGCGGCCGGTGAGACGGTGGGCGACGAGTTTCAAGTGAATACCACGACCGCCGGTCCGCAACAGGAATCCTCGGTCGCCATGCAGAGTGATGGCACTTTCATGGCAGTTTGGAGCAGCTTCGACCGCGACGACGACCGCTGGTCGATCATCGGACAGCGCTTCGACGCGTCGGGGGCGGCGCTGGGTGGCGAGATCGCCGTCAACACCACGGCCGGTGGACAGCATCGGCATCCCCAGATCGGCGCGACCTTTGGAACCTACTTCGTGACGTGGCAGTCGAATCTTTCCGACGGCAGCGGCTGGGAAGTCTTGGCCCAGGAGTTCGATTCGTCTGGTGCGCGCGTCGGTGAGGAGCTATCGGTAAACACCTCGCCCGGTGGCACGAACTCCGGCCACCAGCAACATCCGGCAGTCGGATTCAGCGCAGCAGGACAGGGAGCGGTTGTCTGGTCTGGGCACGGCACCGCCGATCGTCAAGGCGTCTTTGGCGTCAACTTCGAAGACGATCGGATTCGCGAAGATAACCTCACACCCGACTTGGCCGAAATTCCACTGCAAACCGTTGAAGCGGGTGTCGAGCTGGTTGTCGTGGTGACTGCTACCGACCCGAATGCCGGCGATACGCTGACCTTCCAACTTGATCCGACCAATTCGCCCGCGGATGCGACGATCACGCCCAATGAAGGAGATCCGCGCTCGGCAACCATTCGCTGGACCCCCACCGAGGACCTTGAAGGCACGACCGTCGAGTTCGTAATCACGGTGACGGACAACGGCGACCCGCCGCTTGCCGACGCAGAGGCGTTCACGGTGGAAGTAATTGATGACAGCTTCCGTCTCGACCTCAACGGTCCGAACGAAGTTGGAACCGACGCAGCTGCGCAGTTCGCCATTGGATTGGGGCCAGCATCGATCCTCGATGATGCGGTATCGATCACCAATGCCAACAACGATGAGATTTTCCGTGCCTCGATTGTGCTGACGGAAACACCCGATGGCAGCCGTGAAAGCTTGTCCGTTGATACCACCGGCACCAATATCGTAGCCTCATACAACTCATTCCTACGTCGATTGTTCCTGACGCATAGTGGAAGTGCGCCCGAGACTGCCGCCAATTACGAGCGCGTCCTTAGCACGCTCACGTACAACAACACGTCGGACACCCCGTCCGGCGACACGCGGACCGTCGAGGTGCAAGTCAACGACAGCGGTTTTCTCAGCAACAAACCAACGATCACGATCGATCTAGTCTCAGCCGAAAACTTCGTTGATCTCGCGTCGGCGCTGGAAGCCGCGGGTGCAGAGTTTTTCGGAGCCGCCTGGTCGCAGGCGACAGCAGACCAGATGACACTGTTTGAGGACGGGGGGCAGCTGCTTCCTTTCACCGAGGTAACCAACGCTGACCGAACACTCAACGATGCCGTCGCGGGGCCGAACAACATCACCGATCCAGAAGTTCCGGTGTGGATCTTCGACGATGACACTCGACTCGAGGGCGTGCAAACACCGGAAGCGCTCGCCGCGCAGATTGGCATTTCCGTGCCGCTGTCGGTCGAGCCAACGTTTGCGGAAGTGCCCGATCAGCAATTGCTGATCGGCTCGCCGCTGCACGTGTCGCTTGATGGATACGATCCCACCGGTGGACCATTGAAGTACACCGTGACCACTGACAGGCCCGATCTCGTCGAGGCGAGAATCCTCGAGGGGAATCGTTCCGCGCGAGTCCAGGTAGAAGGCTACGGCGATATGGTATTCGAGCTGTTCGAGCAGCGTGCGTCGCGCGCAACCGACCGATTCATTCAGCTGGCTTCTGACGATCTGTTCAACGACGGGCTGGCGAACAACGACTTCTTCTACGACGACGTGATTTTCCACCGCGTGATCAATGACTTTGTGATCCAAGGTGGCGATCCCGACGGCACCGGTTCAGGCGGAACCGGCGTGGACTTCGATGATCAGTTCCACATCGACCTGCAACACAACCGCACCGGCTTGCTGTCGTTTGCTAAGTCGTTGGAAGATACCAACGATTCGCAGTTCTTCATCACCGAAGGGGCTTCGGCAGCGCTACGAAATCTGGACTTTCATCACTCCATCTTCGGCGTGTTGGTCGAAGGCGAAATGCCACGAGCGGCAATCAGTGATACTTCCGTGATTCGTGAGCAGAGCGACGTGACAACCAACCCGATCGATCCTACGGACATCTTCCCCGGCGATCCGCGACTGGATCGTCCTGGCGTGCGCGAGACGGGCGAAGAATTCAACATCACGATGAGCAACGTTGAGATCTTTGAAGACCATGAGAACGCGGTGCTCTTCCTCAAGGCGAATTCGAGCGCCGAAGTTGGGCAAGTGATCGCCGTGACCGTGACCGTGGACGACGAGCAGGGCAATACGCACAGCCAGACCTTCGACGTCACGTTAGGGGCAGACACGGTAAATGGCCGCCCGTTCTTGGACGACGTCACGCCGCCTGAGACGGTCGACGCGGGGAGTACGTTTGAGTTCCAGCTGACGGCTCAGGATGTGGAAAACGACGCGGTCTTTTTCCGCGTTGAAACCCCCACGGGCAACGCCGTGCCTTACGACGCGACGGTCAATGCGGATGGTCTGGTGACGATCGAACTCACCGATTCGACGACCGGTGAGTTGCAGATCGACGTGATGGTAGCCGCCGCGGAATCCGATTTCGAGTTCGGATTCAATGAACCCGTGAGTCGAAGAGACGGTCGAATCGATCGGCAGTCGATTACTATCAACGTGGTTTGACATGCTGCATAGAACCGCAAGCCGAGTTTGCTGCTACGCATCAAGCGTTTTCTCAGCCGTTAGGCAAACTACCTCAACCAATCCGGCCCCAATCGATGAGAGTAGCACCATTGCAGCGTCGGTTGATTGCATACGTCTCAAGCAATCGGTAAGATGACCCCTTCAACTTGCAGGCTTTCTGCTGATCTGCCGACGGAAATGCGTGAACCGCGTGCGGTTTGCGTGGACATCCGGCCTGATATGCCGGAGGAAGCGCAGAACCTCTCGCGAGTTGTGGGCAGTGGTTTTCAGATCGCGGTGCGTCCGCCAATCAGTAGCAGGACTTCGCTGTTTCCAATCGGCAAGTGGTATCGATCGTTGAGTTTTTTTTCAATCTTCCTTGGCTAACTATTCATTGGGTAGAGCACAATGTTCAACATGTTCCGCAGCAAGAGGTTTCGTAACATTTCCAGTCGCACCAGGTTTTCACTCCAAGGTCGTTCGTTACGATACGAAACGATGGAAGGCCGCATGGTGCTCAGTGCAACTGGCTTTGCCGGCAATGAGTGCGCTCCCGAATTCGACGATGCCCAAATGGACACACGCGTTCCAACGCAAACGTTTTCTCCAGGCACAGAGATTTCTTTCTCTTTCAATGCTGCCGATATCATCTCTGACGAAGGCGTAGGGGCAACCGCCACGGACGACATTCGCTTCTTTCTCGACCCAGATGTTGACGCCAACTTCCGCAACAACGGATCCACTCCGGCGGGCGCAACACTTGTTGCCAATGACCCTGCCAACAATGATCAGTGGGATTTCTCCTGGACGCCCATCGAATCGCAAACCGGGACGTTTCGGTTGTTCATCATCGCCACCGATTTGGGAGGCGACGGCACAGCCGGTCCGGTGGTGCCGCTGTCGGACGTGTACGTCTTTAGCCTGACCGTCGATAGCAACCCGGTTGTTGACTTGAATGGCGATGGCGACGGTGAAAACGCGGGCATCGATTTCGGTCCGGTGACGTACACCGAGAACCAGGACCCCGTCACGATCGTTGACGACGATCTGTCGATTCCATTCGCGGCCAATGACATGGTCGCGTCAGCAACCATCGAGCTGACGAACCCGCAAGAAGGCGATGTGCTCGCCATCAACGTGCCCGACGGCAGCCCGCTTGAAATCGATCCCACCTCAACCTCAAGTAGCCTTCTGCTCACCGTCAACGGAGCAGCGACCCTCGCCGACAAGGCAGATTTTGAAGCCGCTCTGCGAGAGCTCACGTTTGAGAATACGACCGACGAGCCTGGTTCGGTCCGACGGAACATCACCGTGACGATTAACGACGGCAACGCCGATAGCGATGCCGCGACGACGTCTGTCGATACGATCGCGACCAACGATCGCCCTGTGCTGACCCCCGATGATGGCACTCTTCCCGACGCGACGGTTGGCACTGCCTACACATTTGATGTTGTTGCCGAGGACCCAGACGCAGGGGACTTGTTGGTCTTCCAGATTCAAGCCGAGCCGGCGCCGGAGTCGGCGGTGATTGCGCCTAATGCCGGGGGGGACGCGACGAAGAACACCATTCAGGTTGCACGCGGTAACGATGGACTATTCCGGGCAAGCGTCACCTGGACACCGACTCAGGCAGACTTGGATGCCGGTTCGGCAATATTTGTCATCTCGGTTACCGATCAAGCGACCGTAGGAATCCCTGCGGATTCGGAACTGTACGAAGTTTCGATTGCCAACCGTGAGCCGACGACCGTCGACGATCCCGAGAGCGAACCGACGACTTCCACGGACGATTTCGCCGTCGACGAGAACAATGCGGCCGATGTCGGCAATATCTTAGACAACGACAACGATCCCGATGGCGATACCCTTGCGGTCGAAGCGGTGATGACCACCGAGGGCGGCGATGCTGTCGCGGATCCGACGAGCTTCACGACCGAGCAGGGCGCGCTGGTGACCATCGATGGTAGTGGCAATGTCAGCTACGATCCCAACGGCATGTTCGAGACGCTGGCAGCCGGCGATACCGCCACCGATGAGTTTTGGTACACAGTGAATGACGGTCGCAGCG
>JANQQA010000125.1 GCA_028285205.1 Bythopirellula sp.
GCCGTCGGACTCGTCTTCGAGCGTATCGACCAGTAAGTTCATATCGCCCGGCTCTTGCACTTCGTAAGCCCCAATGTCGATGCGGCTCACGATGCGGTCAAAGCCCTCGCCGCGCTGATCGAATGCAGGAACGCCGTTCTCGCCGGCGACGGCGTTGAGATCGCCCACGTTGATCGCCGGGCTGCCGGGCAAGAGTGCATGGGTGAGTGTGGGGCCACCGTTGTCGGCGAGGGGGCCGAGAAGCGGGTCGCCAGTGATTGTGTCAGGCAAACCACCGCTCCCGTCCTCGATCAGATTTTGCTTGCCGGTGAGTATGCCACCGAAGGAACTAGAGACATCATCACCTAAAGGGCTGTTGGCGATGATGTTCCCATTGAGTGTTACTATTCCACGAGTGCTACTGATGCCGCCACCGTTGCGACCTGCAGAATTGCCGGTGAACGTGCTCTGCGTGACGGTTGCCATTCCAAGATTGTTGATGCCGCCACCATAATCAATCGCAGAATTACCGGTGAAGGTGCTGTGCGTGATGGTTGCCAATCTAGAATCAAAGATGGCGTCGGCATCTCGGGCCGGAAATCTATTGAAGATGCCGCCACCATCACGGGCCGAATTTCCTGAGAAGGTACTATCAGTTACGCTCACCACGCCAAGGTTGTAGATGCCACCACCACGTCCCCCATTAAAGGCGGAGTTCCCCGATAAGGTGCTTGCTTTGACGTGCAGCGTTCCCGCGTTGTAGATACCACCACCAGCAATGCTGCCCGAATTAGCTACCAGGGAAATACGCGAAAGGGCTAAGTGCTCACTGTTCCAGATGCCCCCCCCACCACGTTCGTTGTCCGTGAAGTTGGTGTCCCCACCCGTGAGCGTTAGTCCCGAGATGGTCACCTCGATTTGGGTTGCGTCATCACCGTCATTAATCGAAAAGATGCGGAAGCCATCAAACGTACCGAACTCGTTATCCTCGCCGTTGCCAGCATCAATCGTGAGTAGCGCCGCTCCGGGACCAGTGATCTTCAGTGGATTGATGATTGCTGGCAACTGCCGAGCAAGCAAAATCGTCTGCGGCGTAGCGAACACGCTTGGATCGAAGGTGATCTCGTTGGGGGACTCAGTCAGATTAGCAACTGCAATCGCTTCGTCGAGTGTCAGGTTGCCGGCAGAATAGTCCCCATCGAAGCCCAACTCGGTCGTGCTTACCACCAACTCAAACTCGCTTGGCAATGCCGGCGGCGTCAGATCGGACTCAACGGCGCCCAGGTCAATTCGACCTTGCCGCACCCGTAGGAAGCCTGGGCCTCGTTGGTCGTTATCGAGTGTGTGGAAGGCAATCGTCGGGTCACCTCGGTTGATTGCGATGCTGCCCGGCAGCAGGGCATGAGTGAGCGTGGGGCCGCCGTTATCGGCCAATGGGCCCAGTAGCGGGTCGCCTGTGATCGTAAAAGGCAAGCTACCGCTCCCGTCCTCGATCAGATTGTGCGACCCGGTGAGAGCGCTATTACCGCCAATCGCGACATCTTGACCTGAAGGGCTGTTGGCGATGATGCTCCCATTGAGTGTTACTGCTCCACCAGCGCGGATGCCGCCGCCAATAAAACGCGCAGAATTGCCGGTGATCGTGCTGCGCGTGATGGTTACTACTCCACCAGCGCGGATACCGCCACCGTGGGAATATGCTCTGTTTTTTGAGATTGTGCTGCTATCGACAATGATAGAACCCACGCTTTCAATGCCACCGCCACTACCTGCCGAGTTCTCAGCGATGGTGCTCCGACTAACGTAGACCATGCCTCTGAAGTTACCGATACCACCACCACCGGTACGTCGATCCCATGCGGTGTTCATTGACAGTTCGCTCACCACAACGCGTGTATCGCCATAATAGTTGAAAATACCACCACCGCTCCTTCCTGCTACGTTTCCAGAAAGTAGGCTCTCGTTGACTTCCAACGTCCCATGATGGTTCGTGATGCCTCCACCATACGTCGCATAGTTAGCGGAAACTTCGCTTTGCAAGAGTGTTAGCTGTTCCCTGTTGTATATCGCACCGCCACCGCCATTAGAGAACCCACTTCTGTAGTCGCTACCCGTGAGAGTTACTCCCGAGATGGTCACCTCGATCTGGGTTGCGTCATCACCGTCATTGACAGAAAAGATGCGGAAGCCGTCGCCAGTGCCGAACTCGTTGTCCTCGCCGTTGCCTGCATCGATCTTGAGAAGCGCGGCTCCGTCACCGTTGATCGTGAGCGAATCGGTGATCTGCAACTCGCCTTGTGTCAACAGAATCGTCGCGGGGCCGTCGATGCCGAAATCGAAGTTGATTTCGTCGGCGCCGGGGACGGTGTTGGTGGCGAAGATCGCTTCGCGGAGCGATGTGCGTCCGTCGTTGAGGTCGACCACGTCCTCGACCGTGTCGACGGTCACCACGGCCAGCATGCGCCGATCTTCCAGGTGTTCGCAGCGGAGCGTGCGGACGTGGCGCGGCGAGTTGGTTCGCGGACGGCGCTTGGGCCTTTGAGAATTAGCCATCTTCGGTTCCTCGGGAACTGGTAGGGATCACGTGCATGAAGTGAAGCGCACGTCCCGCGCGGAAAGATGGCGCGGCGAATAAGAACGGAGTAAGTGCCCTGCCCGCGAGAGTGGCGAGCACCAGAGCTTGGAAGCAGAGAATCGCACTCGCCGGACGGAACCGGCCAGCGTCAGCCTCGCGAATAAAATGGTCTACGGAATGACTTGCCGTCATCGCCTGTTCGTACTGCTGCTCCCCCCGTGCAATTCTTCGCCAAGAGCAACGACATCAGTGTAGAACAATCAAGGCGGAAATGCAAATCTCTCTGGCACGCCCGCAGAATGGCCGCAGATGAACGCTGATGTCTCTTGCCGGCGTTAGTCGACCCCGATAACGTGTCGCGGCTATTGGTTTATGCAATGATTTGGAACAGGAGGACGCAGAGGGCACGGAGGAAGCCAGCAATGGGGAACATTGATCTACGGCTCTTCTACGCCATTCCCATCAGTGAAAATTGGCGATCCAAGAACATTCGGAATCTCCAACCTCCGTTGACTCCAATTCCTCCTGTTTAAATCAATCTAGGTTGATTCCGAACCGCCTATCGTCACACGTCGAGCAGGCCGTGATTGATGGCGTAGATGACGATGCCGGCGGTGCCTTTGACGCGGAGCTTGCGGCGGATGTTCTGGCGATGGGTCTCAATGGTCGAAGCTTTGACGCCCAGCTCGGTGGCGATTTCCGAAGCGGACAGGTCTCGGCAAATCAGTTTGACGATTTCAACTTCGCGGTCACTCAGGTCCACGGGCTCAGGCAACCGACACGAGACCGCGATCGCGACGACTTCGTCGTCGGAGTGCATGTGCCGCTCGGAGTGTTGTTCGACTTTTTCGAACCGAGCCCGCAAGCGCTCGCCATGCTCTCCGACCCAGCTTACATGTTGCGGCTGGCCGGTCAGGATGCACTCCGAAAACGTGGCCCGAATTTTCTTGGCTTCGGTCTCATTCTCCAAGTGCTGGCCAAGGACGGTTCCCAGGAGGCGTTGGGGGTCGGTATAGAGTTCGGGGGCCGAGCATTGAAAGAAGGAGACAAAACGCCCTTCTCTGTCGAATGCCGCTACGTAGTGGATGTTTCGCATAGTGGGTGCCATGACTGCCGGTCAAAAACTCCATAAAGTTCATGGGAATAGTGCGGTGCTCTAGTCGTTTACACGATACTCAATTGGCTGCCTTATGCATAGAAATAATACAAGCGACAAACGACGAAACCAGCAGTCGGCGCGAACAACATTCGTCGCGACGGCGAGAACGATCGAGTCGCGAGCGTCAGGGAGCAACTGATGAGTCGGTGCCCCAAAGCGCTGTAAAGCGCGTCATCAGGCAGCCAAGGGTCTTCATTGCGTACAAGCAGGACCACCCGGCGGCATGCAGCTCCCTGGCGCTCGCGGCTCGGTCAATATTCACACTTGTTAATCGTCAGCGGCGCAGACTAGCGAGATTCTTTTTCAAACCTACTCCAAGAGCAGCGAAGCACAGCAACATGAAACTGCGTCGAACCACCGGCTATGCCCTGAGTGCCATCTTTCAGTTGGCCGAAGCCAATCCCGGCGAGCGCATCGCCACACGCCAGCTGGCCGAAGCGGGTAAGATGCCGGTGCGGTTCCTGTTACAGGTGCTAGGGCAGTTGGCGAAGAGTGATATTCTCAAGTCACATCGCGGAGTCGACGGGGGATTTGCGTTGGCCCATCCACTGCAAGAGATCTCGTTGCTGGAAGTCATCGAAGCGATCGAGGGGCAGTTTACAACGACGGTGCCGGAGCTCAACGGAATCGATTCGCAAATTCGCTCTCGTCTGCAAGATGTGTTGGCGGATGCCAACGACCGGAGCACGGCGCTGCTGCGTGATACCTCGCTAGAGAGTCTGCGCTCATCGTACAACGGCAATGAGTGCACCGTCCTCGCGCCCCAGGTCAGCGAATAGAGCGAATCGCTGAGAGTGCGTCACCGCGTACACGTCCACGAAACCGTTTCACACGCGTCGGCTGCCGAAATATGCCGCTTGAAGGGCGTTGCCGCCGATTGCTACCATGGGGCATTGACGCCCATAATCCTTCTGCCACGTTGCAATTTCTGAGCAACAATGAACACCTATCGCCTCTTGCTTACGTTTGGCTTGGTCTTACTCGCTGGACACTTCGTGCACGCGGGTGGCCAGCCGACGGCCAACGATCTAGTAACTCCCGAGATGACTACCGAAGCACCCGCCGCCGGGCGGCGAGTTCGTCAGGTTGCTCCGGAATACGCAGGCACCCAGGTCTACCACGCGCTGTATCTTCCCGAGGATTGGCAGCCCGGTGGCCAGTATTCCGTGATCGTGGAATACACCGGCAACAAGTTCGTCCCCTCTGGATCAACGGGCGAAGTGAAGGACGCGAACCTTGGCTACGGTCTCACAGGTGGCACAGGTTTCATTTGGGTCACCATGCCCTACATCGACCAAGGCGGACAACAAAACGCGGTCACTTGGTGGGGAGACCGCCAAGCCACGATCGACTACTGCAAAACCAACGTTCCCAGAATCTGTCGGCAGTATGGCGGTAACATCGACAGCGTCTTCATTTGTGGATTTTCGCGCGGCGCGATCGGAGCCAGCTACATTGGCCTGGCCGACGAGGAGATTGCCGCGTTGTGGAAGGGCATGTTCACGCATGACCATTTTGATGGGCAAAAGGCGTGGCCTTATCCCGGCAGCGATCGAAGTGCAGCGCTGGTGCGGCTGTCTCGTTTGAAAGGCCGCCCCGTGTTGGTCAGCGGCGTCGGGAGCGAGTTCCTGCGGGAGCATTTAGAGCTAGCCGATTTTTCTTTTCTTACGGTTCCCGTATCGGAGATCTTCTCCATCCCCGAAGGTAAGGTAATTCACCCCCATACTGACCTCTGGATGCACCGAGACAGCGAGTATCGAGACCAAGCTCGCCAATGGTTGCGCGACCACCAGTAGATGGGCCGCTTGATTGGTGATTCGCAATTCACACCGATAAGCTGGCACTACCCGGGGATGCTGCTTTAGCTCTAGGCATACTGCGTGCTACCGGCGTGGTCGAATCATCATCAGCACGGCAGCGACCGTTGAGAGTACCGCGGTCGAGGGCTCAGGGATTGGCAATGCTTGAGAAAACAGCCATGGGTAAAAGGTATTGGGGCGATCACGGAAGGCAGCCTGATAGCCTGAGTTGTGGTTCCCAAACGGCGTGGACAATCTAGCGTCGCCACCGGCTTCGATGATGGCGTTGTAGATATCAATCGAAAAACGTGGATCCACGGAAAAATCGTCCGTGCCGTGAAAGAACCAGAGTGGCACCTTGGCAAGTGCATCGATGTCGGTCGACTCGACCGGGCCGCCCCCCGCGATCGGCACTCCTGCCGCAAACAAGCCCGGGTAGTCTTCGATCATGTCAATCGTGGCGAAGCCGCCGTCGGAAAACCCCGTGAGGTACACTCGTCGCGGGTCATACGAATACTCAAGCGCGATATCAATAATAAGTTGCCGGACAAGATCACGATGCTCAAACCAGCCTCTCAAGACCGGTATCTTGGGCACGAGCAGGTACGAGGCAAACTGTTGGTCGAACTGTGCGGCAAGAGCAGAGTTCGAGGGAATTCGAAACCTGTTATCACGCTGTGTGGAATGAACCAGCCCACGCATGGTGTCGTTCAAACGTGACTGCTGCGACGGAAGCCCGTCTGTCGAGCCGTGTAGATAGACGACTAGCGGCAACGGGTCCGAGTCCTCATGCCCAGGCGGCAAGAACAACTCGTAATTGAGCGTACGATCGGCGTCGGAGATCGTGCCAAGCGCGCGATCGAAATTGTCCTCGCCAGGACCCACGAGAGGGCCGTCACCAGCCGCAGTGTGCAGCCCAGCCACGGTGGCGAATAGGACGATCGAAACGACGGAGCGCAGGGGAGCTTGCATCAGACAGTTCCCTCTCCTTTCGTGTTCACGATGGGTTTGAGAGCACGCTGCACAACTTTAGCAGATCGGTGTTGCGAAAGCAAACTTGCGCGGCAACGCTAATGCCATTGCACTAAACAGCAAGACCCTATGCGAGCAGGCTGCGGCAGCCACTATCTCATGACCAGCGCGCAATAGACGACGATTTCGGCTACCACGATTGCCACCGTCGCGAAAACTGGCGACCAGCGGGATCGACGACGGCGTGGCGTTGAAAAACAGTAAACGGTTGCAACTGCCAGTGCTGCGACCAGCGGCACGAGAAAGCGAGACATCTCTTCGCCGACCACGTCAGGGCCATGTCCCGCCGTGGAGCGGAAGAGCACCAGCGAAATCAGGCTCCAAACAATCAGCAAAGTCCAAGCTACTTTGAGACCAAGCACCATAAACCAGCTTTCCGGCCAGCTGCCGTTTGAGTTCACAAGTGGAATAGTAGTGTTGTGGTCTCAGATAGGAAAATAGTAGCGGGAGCTTCGACTGATATGCGTAGAGGAATCTCAAGACATGGAAACTGCGGTTCGCAACTCGCGCAGGAGTTTCACGCTTGGGCACACTAGCGCAACGGGAGTCTATTGCCCAGTGAACTACTCTGAGCGAAAGAACTCGTAAGATTCGTGTGGCTCTCCTAGTTTCCATCTTTCCCGAACGGCTCGCCCGTAAACGGATTTATTGCGTCACTAGGAGTCGGTTCGGTTTGTACGTCCACCGCGGGGTGTGAAGACTTAAACTCTTCAATTGCCTCAGGATTGACTGCAGTTTCAATCAGCACTAGCGAAGTGAGTGAATCAAGGTGCTTCAAATGCTGTAGCCCTGCGTCGGTGACTGAAGTGTTGCTCAGGTTGAGTATCTGTACGTGTGGAAAGTCTGCAAACAATGCCAGGTCACTATCGGCCACATTCGTATTTGCGAGCGATACGACAACCATATCCGGTTCCCAAACACCGTGGCCGCCGAGTGTCTGGATTCTTTCCCATGCATCCTGTGCTTTGCTCTGGCTCTTGTCTGCGGTCACAAGAGAATAGATAAGCGGTATAAAGAGAGCTAAGAAAGCCCCAAGGAACAACAGACGAATATGAGTCAGAGTTACCTTCGGGAACCGGAAAAAGGTGAAGAACCATGATAGAGTCGCAGTACAAGCGTAAGCAAGTGTGAGCACATCGTACTTCCATGGGTCAGCGGAGCGCCGAACAAGACCGGCTCCTGCGTCTGGACCATGATTTTGCCAGGTCGGAACTGCACCGAAGCATATCGCAACTAGCACACCGGCAGTAAACATGACCGCAACTACCATTGCTGTTTGCGAGTTAAGTTCCCGTCGCTCAAAAAACGAAGACATATGTGCGGTCCGAATAAGCGAGACTCCATCGATAGGTTTCAGCATACTGGGTTTAAGAAACTGATGCAATTTGCCCTACCGAAACTCAGTGCATCTACGGCGTTGGCAACTCTGCCCTTATTTCGAGCCTGAGATGAGATATGACACTTGTGACGAAAGAACATGACCTCTCAAAATGCCTCAGCTTTATCGTCCTAATGCAGTTCGTTGACGCACCTAGAACCGTCCAAGTGCAAATCGATTCACCGGTTTTTGAGCTAAAACCACTCGCCATCGGTTTGACGCTTCGCGGGTAGGATCATCTCGCTAGCGCGTACCGCGACCGCGGACTGTATGGATGTGACACGTCGACCTGACGCTGCACTGAGTTAATCCAGTTCGACCGTCTTGCCGGAGTTCGCCGACGTCTTTGCTGCCTCCAAGATCTCCATCACCAGCAGATTGTTCTCGAGTGAAGACAAGTCGGTGGGCTTGACCTCTGTCTTTCCGCGTACGACGGCAGCTAGGAGCTTGAAAGGTTCGTCGTGAGGCGGCGCGATCTTGGGGGCACGGGTCTCGCGCTCGGCCGGATCGTCGGCCAATCGCACCCGCATTCGCGAGGCGTCGACGCAGATGGCTTGGCCCGATTCGCCGTAGACCTCCATGTCCTTGCGTGAGAAGGGCCAGTTCCACGATGCCTGGATGATGCCCAGCGCTTTCGGGTAGCGAACAAGTATCGTCGCTTCGTCTTCCACATGTGGATAGCGGTTGGGTTTGAACTGTTGGGTGAGCGCCGTTACCGAGACGGGACGTTCATTTTCCATCAAGTGGTTGATCAGATTTGCTCCGTAACAGCCGAAGTCGGGCAGTGCGCCGCCACCGTTGAGGACTGGGTCGGTCAACCACTCGAGGAATTCTTTGTTGACACCGATTTCCTGCGGGCCTGGATGGCCATCGTGGACCACCACTTTTCGCACGGCTCCGAGTGCGTCTTCACGCACGAGTTTGGCAGCAGCGGCGTTGGACGGGTACCAGGTCGTTTCGTAGTTCGTAAGCAGATGAATATTGTGCTGTCGCGCGAGCGCTGCCATTTCTTTTGCGTGTTCCAGGCTCGCGGCCAAAGGCTTCTCGACCATCACGTGAATGTGACGGGGAGCGCAAGTACGAACGACTTCAAGATGGCCATGGATCGTGTTGAACGCGGCCACAGCTTCAGGCTTTGCCGAATTAAGCATTGCCTCCAGCGACGGGAAGACCAGATCCATCGCGAAGCCATGCTGCTTGGCGTACCGGCGCGCGAGATCGGTATTCGGCTCGGCGACTCCAACAATTTCGATGTCGCCAAGATCGGGGCGACCCAAGATCCCATGGACGTGCGTATGTACCAGGCCGACGACGCCAATTCGAACCGGAGTTGCTGCCATCGCGTCGATCCCGACGATCAGAAGCAAGATTGCAGAGGCAGCCGTGGACCATCTTCGTGCGCGTGGATGCATTACGACTCCCAGAAACTATCAAGTACGAAAATAGCATACCGCGATGAGCTCCATTCCGCCAATGCTAGCCAGCAGCTTACGTGGTCCGCGATGGGCAGGAGGCTGCAGAGTCGTCGACCTGTGCAGTGCTCTGGGGATCTAGCTTTCGTAAGCGGTGGGACGACGGCTGTTGGATCTCGCGGTTCCGCAGACGGATGAAGGCATC
This sequence comes from Bythopirellula sp., assembly GCA_028285205.1. Lineage (GTDB taxonomy): Bacteria > Planctomycetota > Planctomycetia > Pirellulales > Lacipirellulaceae > Bythopirellula. The sequence goes on from JANQQA010000125.1 coordinate 9,540, forward strand.
GATCGGCAACGTCAAAATTGGCCCAAAAGTTGTTAGTGAAATCCTGAGCCAATTCTAATAGGATCGTACTCGCGTCGGTCTAGCTGTCGTGCCAGGAGTACGCGTTCTCGGACACTTTGGAACTCGTGTCCGAAAACTGCGGGGCGGCGAATAGCAAATACTTCCAGCTGGCCTAGACGGTGATCGGAAAGGTTTTGAAAGGTCTGGAAGTGCCAACCTTTCAAAACTACGGCCCTGTTCAGGCCGTCCGTGCTGCGATAGTAGCGCGAAAGCTGAGTTGGAGTGCGGAACGCGGGGGAGTTTTGTAAATCGAAAAGTGAAACCTTTCAAAACTGTGCCGCGCGCAGTTCAGAGGACTGGGGCGCGGGCTTCGTTGCTTCGCTTGCCCAGATTGCCGTAGCGGTGGTAAACGTGCGTGAGGCTTTGTTCTTGGAAGTACCACAGCAACTCGACCCGTCCGTGGGGTGAGACGGGCTTGTCGGCCAGGTACGTGCCGCGCTGGGCGGCGACCGCGCGGACGTTTGACGGTACGCGGTCCGGGGCGGCGAAGCGGACGCGGCCTTGTTGGTAGGCGGCGACGACTTCGGCGAGTTGCTCGTCGGTCTCCGCGACGAATTCGATGCGGGCTGCCCAGTCGAGTGTGAGTAGTTCCAATGCGGTGAGCAATTCGCCCTCGGTGCCCGGCGGGCTGCTCACCACGGTGTGGCATCCGGCAGTTCGTGAGGCTAGCACACGGGCGAACAACTCGAACAGCGAATCACGCTCGTGGTAGCGAACGCGAACTTCCTTGATCGGCAGGTAGCGGCGATAGTTGTCTTCGCCCACGAGGCGGAAGTGATCGTGACGCGGCTCGAACTCGGTCGACATCCAGTGTTCGTAGCTTTGGATCGCATCGACCAGGTGCTCTAGCTCGTCGGGTGGAAGTCCGTCCTGCTGGCGCAGGGCATCGCAAAACTCATCGAGTCCGGTGTCGCCGAGGTCGTCGGTATGACGGACGGCATCGCTGTACTCCGGCGTGTCGGTGAAGTGCATGAGTTGGGCGACGTAGTTTGGGCCGCCGGCTTTGATACCCGGTCCCACGGCGCTTTTGCCCATGCCACCAAACGGCTGCCGCAAGACGATCGCGCCCGTCGTCGGGCGATTGATGTACAGGTTGCCGGCTCGGATGCCGTCTTGCCACAGTTGTTGCTCGCGATCGTCGAGGCTCTCCAGCCCCGAGGTAAGGCCGTAGCCGGTCGCGTTCACCAGATCGATCGCTTCGTGCAAGTCGCGCGCGGGCATCACGCCCAGCAGCGGTCCGAAGAACTCGGTGCAGTGCGTAAAGCTATCGGGTTGGACGCCCCATTTGACTCCAGGACTTACCAGATGAGGATTGTCATCAACATGCAGTTGCGGCATCACAGCCCACGACTCACCCGCTTCCAGTTCCTTGAGCGACCGCTCCAGGTCGCCACTGGGTGGACGAATGAGTGGACCGACCTTGGTGTGAAGTTGCCAGGCGCTACCGACGTGCAGGCTCTCCACCGCGTCGCAAAACGAGTGGCGGAAGCCTTCGTCGTGGTAGACTTCTTCCTCGAGAATCAGCAGCGACGTGGCCGAGCACTTCTGGCCGCTGTGTCCGAAGGCCGAATAGATGACGTTCTTAATCGCCAGATCGCGATCGGCCAGTGCCGTGACGATCGTCGCATTCTTGCCGCCCGTTTCGGCCAGCAGGTTCATCGATGGCTGTGCGTCGAGCATACGCAGAGCCGTCTCGGTGCCGCCTGTAAGAATGACGGTGTTCACCGCCGGATGCGACACCAACTGTTGCCCCACGGTCGCGCCGCTGCAGGGCATAAACTGCAGCGCCGTTTTCGGCACGCCCGCTTGCCAGAAACACTGACACAAGCGATACGCGACCAGCACCGTGTCGGACGCCGGCTTGAGGATGACCGTGTTGCCTGCGGCCAAGGCTGCAGCAATGCCACCGCAAGGAATCGCCAGCGGGAAGTTCCAAGGAGAAACTACCACGACGACGCCCTGGCCAGCCGCTTGAATGCCGGCCAGCGTGTCAAACTCGCAAGCCGTCTGGGCGTAGAACCGACAGAAGTCGACCGCCTCAGAAACCTCGGGGTCAGATTGCAGCAGCGTCTTCCCCCCTTCTGCGAGCATCGCCCCCATCAGATCGCTGCGCTGCCCGGCGATGCGATCGGCGACGCGGAACAGAATCTTCGCTCGCTCCGAATAGGTGCGCCCGCGCCACTCGTCGCGATCGGCAACCGCACAAGCAATCACATCGTCGACGTCAGCTGCGTTCGCCTGACGGAAGCGCGCGACGACGCTGCCCGGGCGCGAAGGGTCGATCGACTCGCGCACTTCGCCGGTGCCGCGCTGCTGACCGCAGATCACCAGCGGCACGTCAGCAGCCTGCGCATCGCACCGGTCGGCCCAGCGTTGGACCAGGTCGGCACCCCACTGACTGTTTTCAGGCAGCGACCAATCGGTGTCAGGCTGGTTCGCGAAAGCGGACAGCGGAGGGGGGAAAGCGGAACCATCTGGGACTGCGGCAGCTGCTTTCCGCTTTCCACTTTCCGCGTTGGTCCGCCGTCGCGACTTCGACGACACAGTTTCCATGCGGGCGAACGAGTCGGTGAACGTTGTCTGCAGGCCCTTCCAGTCTTCGCTGTCGACCTCCAGGCGGAAGGCGTGGCGGAGGAAGTTTTCCTCGCCGGTGTTCTCATCAAGCCGACGCACCAGGTAACCGATCGCGTTGATGAAATCTTCCTGCCGACACGCGGGCGCGTAGAGCAACATGTTCTGCGACAGTTCGAACAAGGCTCGGCGTTGATGACTGGCCATGCCTTCGAGCATCTCGAATTGCACGTCCGACATCGCGTTCTGCTTGGAAGCGAGCACCAGTCCGTAGGCGAGCGAGAACAGGTTATGCGAAGCGATCCCCAATTTCACTGCGGCGAGATTCTCCGGCTGCATGCCGTAACGCAGCATCCGTTTGAAGTTGGCGTCGGTCTCGATTTTCTCCTGGTAAGGTGCCTGCGGCCAACCGGCGAGGCTCGCTTCGACGCGTTCCATTTCCATGTTCGCGCCTTTGACGAGGCGGATCGTCACGGGGGCCCCGCCGGCTGTCACGCGCTGGCGCGCCCATTCAGTGATCCGCTGTTGCGTCAAATACGAATCGGGTACGTACGCCTGCAACGCGATGCCGGCACGGACGTGCTGCAAGCCCTCGCGACCGAGGGTGCGGATGAAGACCTCGGCAGTGAGCTCCTTGTCGCGGTACTCCTCCATGTCGAGGTAGACGAACTTTGGAACCTCGGTGCCGTCGCGGCGCTTGAAGGTGTTCTTCGCGGCAGCGCGGTACAGCAACTCGAGGCGATCGCTGAGCACTTCGATCGTGTGCTCGCGGGCGAGTGTCGAGATCTGAGAGTAGATGGTCGAGATTTTGACCGAAATCACCTCGATCTCCGGTCGCTGCAGCGCCTGCAGATACGCCTTCAGTCGTCGCTCGGCTTCTCGTTCGCCCAGCAGGGCCTCGCCGAGATAGTTGACGTTCATCCGCACGCCTTCCTCCCAGCGCTCGCGGAGATACTCGCGCAGATGTTCCTCCTCGGCGGGCAAAACGACGTTGGCGGTCTCTTGCTGCATCTTCTCCTTAACCATCGGCATCGCCACGCCTGGCAGGTAACCGCCAAACGACTGAAAGCCCTTCAGCAACGTGCGATCGAGTGCGCTAAAGAACCGTGGCACTCCCTGCACGTCGAGAATGTGGATCAACTGGTCGGCCGCGCGATGCGGCAGGCGGGAGCGGAACGCCTGATCGGTCAGCTGCATCAGGGTCGCCTTGTCGCCGGGGGACTGAATCATCCGATCGAGTTCCGCCTGCTGCCGCCGCTCGACGGCGGTCTGCAATGCGTTGGCCCGCTGCTGCAGCTGACGCGCGAGATGGATCGCCTGCTGCACTTCGACCTCCAGCGTCGACGAGTCGTCAGGCTGGAAATCGGCGAGGAGCTTGGCTACTTCGTTGGTGACCGATTCGGCCGTGGCTGGGGAGAGGGTGGGTGGCATCAGAAAAGTCCTGCGGCAGCTAACTGGCTCCTTCGAATCTTCATTGGAGGGCAAGCCTCACCCCTAGGCAAGCCTCGGAAGCAGGAGGACGGAGCAACTGGGATACGCCTTAGCGGTCTTCGTCGTCGGTCGGCGGCTCGGGATATTCAAATTTCGGTACAGGCATACGAATCACGAGATCGGCAGTATCGATTTCGGCGATGCCGTATTCTGGATCGACGTCCATCCACTCGCCGTTCAAGATCGACTTATCGATGTTTGTGCCGCCATCGTCGACTTCGTTTTCATAGACGCTATACAACAGGTAACCGCCATCGTCCTTCTTCTGATAGAGAAAGGACTTCTCCGAATAGAGATCCACCGGAAGCTCAGGAATCACCTCTGGCACCAGATCGGCAAGTTGCTGTGGATACTCGCCTTGCTCGGCACGATAGACCGCCAATGCGGCGGCGAGGCGAGTGAGCTCGAGCTGCGTGGCTCCGCGATCTTCCGCGGAGATAGTTCCCGAGAGCGAAGGTAGCATAAGACCAATGAGTATGTTGCCTGCATTGCGACTACGTGAAGAACCACTGAATACGCTACCCAACAACGCCGAGGCTTCCTGGCCTTCGCTGGCGCTCTGCTCAAGTTGGACCTCAATAGCTGCAACGGCAGCGAGTCTTTCACTACGTGTGGGTCGCTCCGCCGCCAAGACAAGGGCATCGTAGTGCTTGTTTCCCATACGCAAGGATGCGTTCCAATCGATACGTGCGTATTCTAAAGACCGCAGCATTTCGGAATCCGCGTAGATCGAAAGGTCGCCTAGCACCGCGCGACCGCGCGCTAGGGCCAACGCCATATCCAAAAAAGCGTAACGCTCCCCTTCATTCATCGCGGTGGCGCAGTCTGAGGCGGGTTTGAGTTGCTGGAGGGAACGCAGAATCGCCCGCGCCTGCTCCGGCGTAAGTTGTGCCTTGTCCAAAAACACTTGCGTCTGCTGGCATGATACGCCGTCAATGGCAATGGCAACCAATTGCCCAACGAGGAAGGGGCATTCACCGACTAGACGAGCAAGACGATGGCAAGCGAGCAGATCGCGCCAGGCTGCTTCCGCACGGTTTTCTCCCAGGTGCCACATTGCCCTCGTAAGCAAACACCGCAACGCACCACGCATCAGTTGCACGTCAGGGAGCAGGGTCGCGATCAGCTCGTCATCGTTGTTGTCGAATTCATTGGGAGGAACCGAATAGTATCGCGGGCGTTGGGAAGCTTCGATCAGCAGTTCTAGGTGGGGTTCGTTCCGCGTGATCCACTTCGCCAGGGCGGGAAGCTGTTCACTGTTCCACGGACGATCCATAGCCAAATCAATTGTCTCGGCAACATACATTTCGCTCGGAGGGATTCCACCATAACCGCTGAGCTTCTCATTCTCCTGTGCTTCCGTAAGTTTCAGCATGCCAAGGGTATGGAGGTCTGCCTTCAGTGCAGCCAAGGTCGCTTCATCGTCGGACGGCTCTACCATGCCGTTCGTGGGTATGCCACTCAGACCCAGAGCGCGGCTCATGGGCAACCAGTGCTCTTGCGCTAGGTCGCCAGGCCACATTGCCTGCCACAGCAGGACAGCTGCATTGTTCTCATGCGTGACGCCCTCAGAAGACTGCCCGAGAAGATATGCGCGATAGTCAGGCAGGCCATCCTCGCGCAGCGGCTCGGTAATAAAGGTGGTCTCCTTCGAAACCACGATCGGTGGATCTGGGCCAATTAGCTGGTACAGAAACAACAGAAAAAACGCCACCACCGTCCCGATCGCAATCCACATGGCGGGAAGCTTCTTCTGGCGATTCTTGGCCGCGGCGATGGTCTCGTGCATGGTTCAATTGTAAACGAGCACTAGGTCTCCGAATCATCGGACGTCTCGTCCGACGGCTCGACCGAAGTACTTTCGTCGGGGGCGTCCGCTTCAGCGGTTTCCGAGCCGGTGCCGTTGTTTTCCCCTTCCTCCGGCGGCACGCGTACCACTGCGGCCAGCGTGTCACCGTCGTCGAGACTCATGATCCGAACGCCTTGGGTGTTGCGGCCGATTTCGTTGAGGTCGCTAACTTTGACGCGCTGGATCTTGCCGCGAGCGGTCATCATCATCAGCTCGTCGTCGGTGTCAACGCGGACAATACCGATCACCGGGCCGTTGCGATCTGTTGTTTTGATATCGCGTAGGCCCTTGCCGCCACGGTTCTGGGTACGGTAGCGGAAGCTGCTGCTGGTGCTGTCCTCTTCGCCTTCCGTTGTCGCAGCCTCACCCGCCTCGGCTGCATTTGGACCAAAGGGAGTGCGTTTGCCGTATCCGTTCTGACAGGCGGTAAGTAGCGAGGCCTGGGGATCGGCGACGACCATGCCCACCAGCTTGTCGCCTTTGGCGAGATTGATTCCCTTCACGCCGCTCGTGTTGCGACCCATCGGGCGTGCATCGGCTTCGTTGAAGCGGATAGCCATGCCACTGGCAGTGGCAAGCACGAGCTCGTCGCCGGGCTTGGTCACCACGACGTCGACCAACTCGTCGTCATCCTTGAGCTTGATCGCGATGATGCCGGTCTTCATCGGTCGGCTGTACGCCTGGAGCAGGGTCTTTTTTACCAGTCCGTTACGCGTGGCCATCACCAGCGAATGGTCGGGCAGATTGAAGTCGCGAATGGCGCGGCAGTCGGTGATCTGCTCGCCTTCGGCCAAGTTCAGCAGATTGACGACGGCGCGGCCTTTCGCTTCGCGCGAGAGCTGCGGCAGGTTGTAGACCTTCTGCCAATAGACTTTGCCCTTGTTGGTAAAGAACAGCAGATAGTCGTGCGTGCTGGTCACAAACAGGTGCTCGACGGGATCGTCGTCGTCGGTTTTGGTACCTTTGATGCCCTTGCCGCCGCGACGCTGGGCACGATAAACGCTCGAGGGAGTACGTTTGACGTATCCGTTGTGCGAGATTGACACGACCATTTGCTCTTCTTCGATCAGGTCTTCCAGATCGACATCGCCGATCTCTTCGCCAGAAATCTCAGTGCGGCGTGCATCGCCATGCTTGGCGATCAGCATTTCGCAGTCGTCGCGGATGATCGCGTAGATGTTGGCCTGATCGGAAAGGATCGTGTTGTACTTGTCGATCTCTTCCATCAAGGCGGCATGCTCATCGGCGAGCTTTTCTTGCTCGAGGTTGACCAACTGGCCGAGTGTCATTCTCAGAATTGCGTCAGCCTGCACCGGAGTGAGCGAGTACTCTTCGGCCACGCCGCGTTCGTCTTGGAATTGGGCGTAGCCCTTATCGCCCAGGGCGCGTTTAAGCAGCGCGCCGGGCGTCTTGATTTGCATGAGCGCCTGCTTGGCTTCCGGTTGCGTCTTGGAAGCGCGAATTACGCGGATCACTTCGTCGATGTTGGCGTGTGCGAGCAGTAAGCCCTGGACGGTGTGCTTGCGCTTGCGGGCCTTAGCGAGCAGGAACAGCGTACGCCTGCGGATGACGATGACTCGATGCCGAACGAACTCTTCGAGCATCTCCTTGAGATTGAGCACCCGCGGCTTGCCATCGACCAATGCCAGGAAGATGATCGAGAACGACTCTTGCAGCGGCGAATACTTGTAAAGCTGATTCAGCACCACGTCCGGATCGGCGTCGCGCTTGAGTGTGAGGATCAGCCGTACGGGTTCATTCAGATCGCTTTCGTTGCTAGTGCCCGAAATGCCGGGGATCTTGCCATCCTGGGCGAGTTGGGCGATCCGCTCCTCAACGCGATCACGCGCCTGCTGGAACGGAATCTCATGGATAATGATGCGTGTCTTGTTGCCCTTCTCTTCGACACTCGTACGGGCGCGTACAACGACCGTGCTACGACCGGTACTGTAACCTTTCAGCACGCCGGACCGTCCACAAATGATGCCGCCGGTGGGGAAGTCGGGACCAGGGATGTGCTCCATCAACTCGGTTATAGTGATCTCGGGGTTGTCGATAAGGGCAATGATGCCTTTGCAGACCTCGCCCAGGTTGTGCGGCGGGATGCTCGTGGCCATACCTACGGCGATGCCATTGGCGCCGTTGACCAGCAAGTTAGGAAACTTCGCCGGTAAGACAGTCGGCTCGCTGTGGCGTTCGTCATAAGTAGGAACGAAATCCACCGTGTCGAGCTTCAAGTCTTCCAGCATCAGCGCGGCCGTCTGCGACATCCGCGCTTCGGTGTATCGCATGGCTGCCGGCGGCAGACCCGCGATCGAGCCGAAATTGCCCTGCTTGTCGACCAGGACGTGACGCATGTTCCATTCTTGCGCCATGCGCACGAGCGTCGGATAGATGACCGATTCGCCGTGCGGATGGTAGTTACCACTAGTGTCACCTGAAATCTTGGCGCACTTGACGCGTGCCGCCCCGGGCGACAGATTCAGATCGTTCATCGCGACCAGGATCCGCCGCTGCGAAGGCTTCAGTCCATCGCGCACGTCGGGCAGCGCGCGGCTGACAATCACGCTCATCGCGTAGGTCAGATAGCTGTCCTTCAGCTCGTCCTCGATCGGCAAATCGATCAAACGGGCGGCGATGGCATCTTCTGGTCCATTCTCGTTGTTGTCGTCTTCGGGATTCTGCGGATTGGACGAATCGGTCGACACAGCGGGCTTCCTTTCGCACAGGCGAAACAAGCAAAAAAGGCCGCGAAATCACGGTCGCGGCCGACGTAAATAGGAGCCCAAATTCTACCAATTTTTGAGGCCGCTCACAACGGCCGGAATGGTGCTTCAGGGCCTGCAAATGTAGGCCGAAAAGACGGCCATCGAGCCGGTTCAGCGTAGGCATGTTTCCGGACCGTTCAGCATCCGCGCAACGTGGACTGTTGTTCGAACGGCGAAGTAGCGCACTTCGGTTGGCACGGACCGCGTCGCAATCACATCGACCACTGCAAATGATGTGATAACACTAGTGCATGGATGTCTCAAACTACCCGCCGACTGGGAAAAGAATTAGCGCCCTGATTTAGCCCAACTCGCCTGAACTATTGGTGAATCGCTAGGTGTATTACTGTAGTAATGACGACTCTTGCTTGTTTTCCAAATCTCGATTACGCGCAGCTCGTTCGCGCCTTTTTGCGTATCATCGCGCATTCCGCTGCTGATCGAAGTGGCGACTTGCTTTTTGCCGAAAGAACCCGATTGAAATATGAGAATTTGATTGCTTTCGGTCAGGTGATAGGTCAAATTGGCGGAAGTTGGCAGTGGCTTTAGACGAGGTTCGCGGTTCTGGCCAACAGTGGCTCAACAGTGTGGTGTGTTGGCAGGCTGGCACACACCTTTGAGCGTTGGGACGTAACCGCGCGAGGGCAGACTTTGTCGGCCACAGCCGTGTAGCTTTGGAACGGTCCGACTCGGTGGCTGGTATCAGCGGAGAGTCGACCCCGTTGTGACTATTGCAAGCCGTCATCTTTGATGCTGGAGGTCCCACTGATGAAACGCACACTCGTTCGTGGCGTCGTATTGGCTAGTTGCTCGTTGTTGCTGATTACGAATTTGGCAACCGCTCAACCACTGTTGCAATGGAACTTTGACGAGTCGGACGCAGGGGACCAGGACGCCATTGATGCGGGACAAGCGCCAGCGGAGAACGGCGTATTTTTGGGTGGCGCGACCCGCACGTCAAATACCCCTGGCGGTGCGTCGACCGGCGCGGCAGATCTGTATCTCGGATCGACGGGTAACGATGCTTATATCGAGGCAACGGGCGTATCAAGCTTCGACGGACTCGAGTCAATCACGGTCACCGCCTGGATCAATTTGCAGGATGCAATCGGCAACGACCGCATCGCCGCGCTTCAAGGGGTGATCAATCCACCGGATGCCGACTTCGATGGCAACGAGATCGTGGATGGTGCCGACCTGGAGATTTGGGAGAACAACTACGGCATGCTCGCCGATGGCTCGACCGGGGATGCAAATAGTAATGGCGAGGCTGAAGGCGAAGACTACTTGCTTTGGCAACAGACGTTCGGTGGCCCCCCTGGGCCGCGGGGTGATTTTGCTGGCTTTTCTCTCAACATCAACGCGCCAGTCGATGGCGACCAATCCGCCGACGATTTTAGGTTGGGTATGTTCATTGGGGGGCTGGATGATCAAGACGAACCCGTGTTCTCCTTCGGCCAGTCCGTCGATATCGAAGGGGCGGCGCAGCAATGGCTCTTCGTCGCCACGACCTATGATGGAACTACTGGCGACCTGACGTTTTACACGGGTACCGAAGGTGATGCAGCTAGCCAGTTGGGGGACGTGTTTGCCGGTCTGGAAGCATTCAGAATCGAGCCCACAAACGGCATTTTCTACGTAGGTAAGACCGAGGCTGCGCCAGGCGCTAATACTTCGCTGGAAGGCTTCATCGACGACGTGCGGATCTACGGCTCGGCGCTCGACCAGTCCGCTCTCGAGGCGGTGCGGCTGGAAAATTTGCCGTCACCGCTCGCCGGTGCGACGATCCCGGAGCCGGCGAGCCTGACGATTGCCGCTGTGGCGATTCTCAGCTGTGGGGCCGCAAGACGCCGCCGGAGATAGCCGACCGGCAAGCCAGCAATTCGGACTGAATGCTACCAAGCCCGATGGCATGCGCATTGATCTCGATGCGCATGCCACTTGCATTGCTCAGTCTTGCTTGAGCCCTGGCGAGCAAACGTTTTGGTGCCGCGCGAGAACGACTCCTCAAGGCCTCGCGGGCATGGGCCGGAGATTCTAGATCGGCCAGATGTGGCCAACCGGTGATCAGTGCGCGGCCGTTTTCAACGCCTGCTGCGGTGCTACAATGCTCGCAGGCGAATTGGAAAACGAGAGCACGATCAAAGATGACATCCACCGGCGAACTCATCGGTCCGTATTTGCTTGGCGAATGCCTTGGTTCGGGCGGATTCGGAGCCGTTTACGCGGGCACGCACCAAGAAACTGGCCAGCGTGTGGCGATCAAGTTTCTGCACGATACCAAAGGTATGGAACCGGAGGTGCAGAACCGCTTTGTCCGCGAAGTGGCGATGCTCAAGCGTTGCGACGATAGAAACATCGTGCGGATCTACGAGGCAGGTCTCCATGAAGGCCGCATCTATTGCGCGATGGAGCTGGTGGAGTGTGGCAGCCTGAAGGAAGTGCTACTG
>JANQQA010000151.1 GCA_028285205.1 Bythopirellula sp.
CTCCAAGAACTGCTCGTACATCACCAACTGGACGTCTACCGACGACACGATTCAGTGGGATGTCGTGGTCTCGCAGGGTGGTCGCTTCCGCGCGACGGCGCACTACACCTGCAACGCCTCCGATGTGGGTTCCTTGGTTGAGCTACGCATAGGGGATGCGGCATGTCAGGCTCGCGTAACGCCGGCGTTCGACCCACCCCTGAAGGCCGCGCAGAACGATCGCTTTCCCCGACAGGAAGGCGACATGAAACGCTTCGAGCGATTGGAGCTGGGTGAGCTGACGTTGACCCAAGGACGTGGCGACCTGACACTCCGAGCGCTGGAAATCGCCGGGCAGCAAGTTATGGACTTCCGCATGCTGGAACTGACGCGACTCGAGTAGCCGCCAAGTTCCACAAATCTGCCCAGATTACCCCATAGACAGTCCGCAAAAATACCGATAAAACCAGCCTGTGGATTGAACGTCACCGTCAGTCCGCATTCCCCAATCGGAATTCCGCATTCGAGAAGGGGCCGTAGCTCAATTGGGAGAGCACCGGCTTTGCAAGCCGGGGGTTAGGGGTTCGAGCCCCCTCGGCTCCACTGGACGTAACTCCTTGTCATTGCGTCACTTGCAACCTCGGGCTGCTGTCACGGGACACGGCCCGCCGCGACGAGTTCTTCCCGCGTCGGCAAATATCTGCAGCCCAGTCGTCGGGCGCGTTCTTGGATTTGCTCCTTAGTTCTCACGCCTTTGACAATCCGCAGGTTGCGAATCGTAATTGGGTGGTGCCAGCGCCAACAGCTGCCGATCTCGATCTCGGTGAAGCCGGACGGTACGTCGGCCTGCGGATTGGGGGCTTGGATCGACCGCCCAGTGTCGTCCAAGTAGGCGTAAAGCTTCGGCGTATCGAACACCATCGCGGCGTGATGCCACGTGCCCACATGCCAGATGACGCCCGCAGCGCCGGGGCTCGAGCCGTTTTGGGTGAACAGCGGCCGCTGGCCTTGGCGTTCTTGTAGGTGACGAGACCGCACAGCCCACTGGTGCGGCTCGCCCACGTCGCAATGCGCGCGAATTCCGTCAGGTCCGGTGAATTTTACGACCTCGCAGATACCGACCGTCGTCTTGTCGTCGACACCTGCCTGGTGCCGCACGAATTCGAATTCGACTGAGAATGGCATGTGCAGTGGTTCATCCAAATCCACATGAATCGCGTTTTTGCCATCGAAGTGTATCGGTTCCGATCGTTCGAGAATCACTTCGCTTTGCGACTCGAGCTGCGAATCTTGGAGTTCAGCGATGTGTTCGTCGACCGCTTGATTTTTCGGTGCGTCGTCACGAGCAAACTCCCGATGGCCCCAACTGCCAAACCTGGTCGGTCCGGCCAAACGCTGAAAGTAGAGAATCCCCTCGCCACCGGCATCGCGCCAGGTCTCGCGCAGCAGCTTGTAGATATCCTTGATCCGTGGGTCGCGATTCAGGTCATGCAGCCACCGAACGTACTTGGCATCCCTGCGATGCTTCGCGTCAGCCGCGATATGCGAACCACCTTCGTAGGCGATGAGTGGCTTGTTGAGTGTCTTGGCAAACTCGCCGTGCATCTTCCACCAAGGTGTTCGCGTCGTTTTGATTGATTGGCGCATCAACGCGAAGGCGTGATCATCGTCTCGACCGTTAGCTTGGAAATGCTCGTAGAGCCCTTCTTTGCCGGGATTGAAATACGCCGCGCATGACACAACATCGGGTTGACCGCCAACACTCTCGCAACCCGCCACGGCTTCCCGGATCACTCGTACTGCTCCGGCCTGTCCAGCGAGCACGCGCTGAATCCGCACGTTTGGTCCGCCCTCGGTGAATAAATTCCATACTTGCGCGGCGCGTTTACCGTAAGCGCGATTGCGTTGGACCCACTTGCCGTCTGCCAGGTTTCCGACGATCCAGCGGGATTGCTTGAAAGCTGGCCCCGTGTTCCAGCACTCGTTGGAATACTCGAGATAAACTGTGCGCTCCGCGTCGAGTTGCTCCGCAAACAGCTTGCCCATCTCGAGCACGTAGTCATCACTGGCCATGTGCGGCACGCAAATCCACAGATCGACCTCCGCCAGATTGGCTGCTTCGATTTGTAATTCCCATGGCCAGCCGAGATCGAGCCATTGCCCAACCGGGCCGTCGAGCGTGGGTCGATCCGTCCATTCGGCTTGGGAATTTCCGTTCGTCTTGCTCAGGTCCATGGTTCGCCAGACGTCGAACCGTCGCAGGTCGTCGATGAACGCTTTGCGGAATGGACCGACATGGGCCGCAGCCGTGTCGAATAGCAATGGACGGCGTGGCTCGCTAGCGTCCCGCAGGAGGATGCCCGACTTCGCGTTGTAACGATACTTGGCCGAGGGCGGCATCGCCTTGGGATTCGCCAGCGCTGGCAAAATCGGTGTCGCGCCGACAGTAAGCGTCAACTGACCGTTACGCCACTTCCGTGCACGTGTCGCTAAGTTGCGGAGCCGAAACTCCGGATGCTGCGGCACGTGCGCGGCTTCGTTCACTCCGACGATCTCAGCCCCAGAGTTCGAGGTGAACGCCAACAGGGCTGCCAGCATCAGGTTTCGCACAGTTGTCCCTTTTTGTTCAGGCGGTCTGCTGGGTGGTGCGCGTCTTCCACGAACCTCACGATCCCTGGGTGCTGCAACTTAAGATGCCTGACCGATCTTCTCAAGCTCCGTCGCAACATACTCCATTGGTGCATCCTTCCACTCGTGGTTCGCATTCCAGATCCGAGGAAACAGGATTGCCAGGCCACCGTGCTTCCTCCAGCGGCGCACATGGCGGTCGTTATCATCGATCAGCAGTCGATCAGGCGCGGCCACTAGGAACTTTTCTCTGCAGAGGATCAGCGGTAGCGCTCGGAACTCGCGATCTCGATGCAGTTTCTTGCCGCGATAGCAGCTTGGATGATTCGAGGGTGATGAGAGTATCCGGACCTTGCCAATTTGACTTGCGGCGGACACCAATGCGCCCGCCCACGGATAACTCCTCAGTTGCTCCCACCAACAGCCGCCATTCGCTTTGTGGAGCGTGTCCCAAAACTCATCTTCTGTCATATGCAGCAACTTCGGAATGCTCGCTTCGCCTGGCGGCCAAGCTTCCATGAAAGCATCGATGTCAAATTGCTCTGGTTGTGGTTGATTCTCGTACTTCTCCTTAAGCGCCAACAAAGCACTGCTAACGAAGTCCACTAGCACTCCATCCATGTCGAGAAACACGTCGTTGATCATTGTACACTTCACCTCGCTTGGCTCGTGAGTTGCAACCGACTTCGCGCCGCTCTGCTTCTGAACGATATCACTTTGCCACCATTATCCACTCTGACTACTCCTCAGCATATCCGGTATTGGTCTGAATCGGGGCAATCGAACGATCGACGTTTATCTTATACGGCGCAGAATCTCTGGAGTTGTCCTGCAAAGCCGCATCGCTAGCGTCAGGATTGGTTTGATGGACACCGAACGGCCTCTAAGGTCGAGCGCGAACTCACACTTGGCGACGAATATCCGAAAGATATTCGCCTCGGATTACCACTGGGTTGGGAGGGGCACCACACTTCGCGGGGGCCAAAGCTGCCCGGCACGCCCCGCGAAATTCCGGGCGATCGTAGGTATAATCGGGGCTCCGCCGGTTGGTTGAATCCCTCGTCCGCCGGTTGGCCAAACCGAATCGCCACACTAGCACAAGGTACGTACCAGGCTGACATCGTATGTCTTACGTCGCCATGCGGATTCACCGACTGTTGTCGGGTGGGCTGATACTACTCGGCCTGCAGTTGGTTAGTGCGCTCAGCGTCCGCGCGGACGAGGTGAGTTTTAATCGAGACATTCGACCCATTTTCGTCCAGCATTGCTTGGCTTGCCACGGCGGGGTGAAGCAGGCCGCGGAGCTGTCATTTGTTTACCCGGCATCCGTCTTGCCGCCGGATGGTTGGGTGATCGAGCCCGGCGACCCCGACGCGTCGGAGCTGATGTCGCGAATCGTCGCGGACGATCCCGATGTACGGATGCCGCCACCCGAACACGGCCCTCGACTCGATGAACGTGAAATCGATCTGCTGCGGAATTGGATTGCACAAGGGGCTTCGTGGCAAAGTCACTGGGCCTTTCAGCGCCCCAGCGCCTCATCGCTGCCGGCAGTGAGTGATCCCG
>JANQQA010000164.1 GCA_028285205.1 Bythopirellula sp.
GTTTCGCTGCTACGGGTGGTGATGGTGGCGACGGTGGCAGCGCCGGCAGTGGCGGTGGCATCTACAGTGTCGAAGGGCAACTCGAAATCTCGATGAGCACGATTGCCGAAAATTTCGCGGCTAGCGGAGGCCTCGGCGGCGAGAGCGGGCTCGGTGGAACTGCGGGCAACGAAGGTAGCGACGGCAACGGTGGCGGCATTAACAGCCTGGGGAATGATCCTATTCTGATTGACAACGCGATCATTGCCGCCAATCAAATAAGCGGTCTCTTCCCTGATCTGATGACTGGCACAGTCACGCTCGACATTGAGTACAGCGTCATTGGCGACGGAGATGGGCTTTCCCTTAACTTGTCCGTCGGAAATCAGATCGGCACAGGCGCGATGCCCATCGATCCCAAACTTGGTCCCTTGTCTGCGAACGGTGGGCCCACCAGAACCCATGCCTTGCTGCCGGGCAGTCCAGCGCTCGACGCTGGAGACCCATCGATCTTGTTTGACATCAGCGAGTTCGATCAACGAGGTGATCCCTTCTTCCGCGTTGAGGATGGCGACTTCACAGTTGGTCGTGTGATCGACATCGGGGCGTACGAAGCTCAAGCGCCGCCATCCGCCGATTTTGATCAGGATGGCGACGTCGACGGTACCGATTTCCTCACGTGGCAACGAGGGTTTGGTATCACTAGTGGTGCACTTCTCGCCGACGGCAACAGCGACGATGACGAAGACGTCGACCGGAGCGACTTTGCCGTCTGGTCCACGACCTACGGTCAGCAGCCTCCTCCGTTGGCAACACAAGAAGCGGTCGACCTGGCGGTGGTGATGCTGTTCGCGGACGACGACCAGCCCACCGAAGGTCAGGACGTCCAACTCGCCACGTCTGTCGCGACGGAAGAGAACCAACAAGCGTCCAACCCCGCACCACTTGACGGTTTCTCCTCGACAAACGACCAGAATGGCTCGTTCAATACACTGACGTCTGAAGCGACCAATGCTTCGCCTGACGAAGTGGAACTCGACGACGATTTGCTCTCGGGTCAAGCGTAGAAAAACAATCTTGCCAATCGCATTCCCCTGGGCCAGCGATTCTGCGAAACTAACACTCTTGTCGTTTCGCTAGTCGTGTGGGTTTGCTCTGTGGACAAGAACTTCGATTGCATCGTATGTGGATCATGCGTCGTGGACGTGCTGGTCCGGCCCGTGGAACTGGACGCTCCGATCGGCGCCGGTCGCTTAGTTCGCACCGAGCCGCTGATTCTTACCACCGGCGGAATTGTGTCGAACTCTGGCATCGCGATGGCGCGTCTTGGCATGAAGGTCGGGGTGATGACCTATGTCGGCGATGACCCGTGGGCCGAGATCATCCGCGATCGCTACCGGGCCGAGGGAATTGATACGACTGATTTGACCGCACACTCCTCGGCGCCGACCAGCACGACAGCCGTGCTGATTGACCAGCAGGGTGAGCGAAGTTTCCTGCACGCCGTTGGTGCACCGAAGCAACTTGATAAGCGAGCGTTCTTGGATCGACTAGACTTGTTCGCCAGCAGTCGCGTGATGCTGTTGGGCTACTATCCGCTGCTGCCTAACCTCTTGGACGATCTGCCGGAGGTCCTAGACGCGATTCAGCGGGCGGGCTGCCTGACGGCGCTCGACGCGGCAGGTGATGGCGGAACGCTGTCGCCGCTAGATCGATGTCTGCCTTACCTGGACATCTACGTCCCTAGTCTCGCTGAAGCCAGCAACCAAACGGGTGAGTCTGATCCGCGGAAGATTATCGCCGCCTATCGCGACGCCGGTGCGAAAGGATTGGTCGGTGTCAAGCTAGGCGAAGCCGGCGCACTGCTCAGTCCACACACTAATGAATTGGTCGAGGTCTCGGCGATCCCGGCCCCTGGCGACGTCGTCGATACGACCGGTGCGGGCGATTGCTTTTTCGGCGGTCTGCTCACGGGCTTGCTCCGCGAACTGCCGCTGGCAGACGCTGGAGCACTCGCGTCGGCCGCCGGTGCTAGTTGCGTGACCGGCTTGGGTGCGACGACTGCCGTTCGCAACTTCGAGGCGACCGCGAAGCTGGCGGGCATCGGTTGAAACTCGCGAAGTCGTCTCACTCAAAAGTCGTCCGCCGCCGCGTACGCATCGATCACTGCCTGTTCGCCTTCTTTGCCTGGCTGAGAGTTGCCGTGCTCCATGCCCACGATGCCTTTGAAGCCCTTGCCGTGGATATGTTTAAACACGTTGCGGTAGTTGATTTCGCCTGTGCCTGGTTCGTTGCGTCCTGGGTTGTCGCCGACCTGGAAGTAGCCAATCTCGTCCCACGCCTTGTCGATGTTGGGGATGAGATTGCCTTCTTGAATCTGCTGATGGTAGATGTCGAAGAGGATCTTGCAGGCGGGGCTATCGACCGCACGGCAGATGAGGTACGACTGCGGAATCTTATTGAGGAACAGTCCAGGATGATTCGCCCACCAGTTTAGCGGCTCCAGCACCATCACCAACTCGTGCGGTTCAAGGATCGCCGAGGCCTGTCGCAGGGCTTCGGCGATGTTGGCCATTTGGTAGTCTCGCTCCTGACGCATGTCCACGTTGCCGGGCACCACGGTCATCCACTTGGCGTTGACTCGTTTGGCCACGGGTACCGAATCGCGGATGTCTTGTAAGAATCGCTCAAGGGTCTCCTTGTTACCGCTGGAAAGCGGCGGGTTCTCGCTATCTCCGAACGACGCCACGAAAACGCCCATCGTCATACCGCGCTTCTCCATCGTCTGAGCGATCTTCTCCTGCAGTTCGACAGACTTTCCTTTCATGCCGTTGTCTTCCCAAGCCGTGAAACCTCGATCAGCGGCAAACTCAAGCTGCGCGATCGGGTCATCGCCCGCGGAGTGTCGCAACATTCCGAAGTGCGGAGCGTAATGTAGTTTGAAGTCGTGTTTCGTTGTCGAGTCTTGTGCCTGCGCGGCACCGGCTGCCAACACACTTGCACCGACGACACCGCTTCTTGCTAGAAAATCGCGACGTTGCATATTCGAGTTCCTTACGAGCTGACGTTTCTTGATCGAACGCGACGTTGCCTGACGCGCGGGGTAATCTGGGTCTGGAGAAGTTGTCCGATATTGTACCGGCAGCCGTTGGCGTCTGCACGGGTCAAAACACGGACTCAGATGTCGAACTGTATGCCCTGGGCAAGTGGCAGCTCGTCAGAGTAGTTGATGGTGTTGGTGGCGCGACGCATATAAGCTTTCCACGCATCGGAGCCCGATTCGCGGCCGCCGCCGGTCTCTTTTTCGCCGCCGAACGCGCCACCGATCTCGGCACCGCTTGTGCCAATGTTCACGTTGACGATGCCACAGTCTGAGCCAGAGGGTGAGCAGAACAACTCCGCCTCGCGCACGTCCTGGGTGAGAATTGCCGACGACAGCCCTTGTGGCACATCGTTGTGAGCTTCGATGGCGTCGGTGAGCGAATCAAAACGAATCAGGTACAGAATTGGGGCAAACGTCTCTTCCTGAACAATCGGCGCATCAGCGGCGATTTCAACCAGCGCGGGCCGGACGTATACGCCGCCGGCGGGAACAACTTCGGTTACACTTCCTCCGCCGTGGACGACTCCGCCTTGGCCACTAGCCGATTCGAGCGCTTTGTCCATCGCTTGCGCGGCGCGCTCGTCGATTAGCGGCCCGATAAGCGTTCCTGCCGATGTCGGATCGCCGATGGGTAGGCGGGCGAAGACTTCCAGCAGCGAATCCCTAATTCTGTCGGCGATCGACTCATGCACGAACAGTCGTCGCAAGCTGGTGCAGCGCTGTCCACAGGTGCCGACTGCAGCAAAGGTTGCGGCGCGCACCGCCAAATCCAGATCGGCCGAAGGAGCGACGATCATGCCGTTGTTTCCTCCCAATTCCAGCAGCGAACGACCCAGGCGTGCCGCGACAGTCTGCGCGACGGCGCGTCCCATCGGGATCGACCCCGTTGCCGAAATCAGCGGTAATTCGGGCGACGCGGACAGCTGCTGGCCAACATCAGCACCGCCGATCACGAGGCTGGAAATAGCTGGCGGGACGTCGGGGCAGTCTTCCAGGGTCTTCGCGAACAGGGTCTGGCAAGCAATCGCGGTGAGCGGTGTCTTTTCTGAGGGCTTCCAGACGACCGGATCACCGCAGACCCAAGCGATCGCGGCGTTCCACGCCCATACCGCCACCGGGAAGTTGAACGCCGAAATCACGCCGATCGGTCCGAGGGGATGCCATTGTTCGGTGAGGCGGTGTCCCGGCCGTTCGCTGGCAATAGTTTTTCCGTACAACTGTCGACTGAGTCCGACGGCAAAGTCGCAGATGTCGATCATCTCTTGGACTTCACCGAGCGACTCTTGCGTGATCTTACCTGCCTCCCAACTCACCAGAGTCGCCAGATCCTCTTTGTGCTCTCGTAGCTGCATGCCGTACTGACGTACGAACTCACCACGCACTGGCGCCGGCACACTGCGCCATGTGCGGAACGCACCGCTCGCTGCATCAACGGCCGCGTCGACCTGATCGGTGCTTGCCATCGCAAAGTTGGCGAGCAACGACCCATCGATGGGGGAACGAACCTCCAGCGCATCACCACGCCCGGGTTCCCACTCGTTGCCCACGGCACAACCGACGAGCGGTTCACGGATGCCTAGATTCGCCAATGCGGTTTGAACTTGGTTATTCATTGCTGACACTGCTGAACTTTGTGGATTTTTCGGAGTCGTAGCATTTGCCGAATCTGTTGGCCAGGAACTTCTCGAAGTCGACTTGCTCCTGCAATACAAATCCTTGCGAGGGAAGCTCGCCAGCTGCATGCATGTCGACCACGGCGCAGATTCCGCCGGCGGTGGTGATCTGGATCGCGCTCCAATTCTCGTCCGCGATCGAATAATGATAGATCTTTCGTGCATCGCTGATCTGCACGAGCTGCCCGTTGCGTTTGCCGGTAACTGTGCAAAACGTCACGACGACGTCTTGAAAGGTGATGGGTACGGAGTATTCAAGGATATCCTTGAGCAGCTCCCGTCGATCGTGCAGCCGCAACTCATTGACCAACAGAAGCATCGTTTCCTGGTGACCCAAGTACCGCACTGTCTTGTAGTTCAATTCGCGCACTTTGCCGTCAAGAGTCTCACAGAGTGTGCCCAAGCCGCCGCTGGTGTTGAACGCTTCGTAGCGCACGCCGTCGAGCGAAAAATGCTCAAGACCTTCCAGCGGCAAGACTTCAATTCGTTTGCCGTTGTTGATTGCTTCGCACGGGTTGCAGTATTCGTTGATCAGACCGTCCGTAGACCACGTGAGGTTGTACTTCAGTGCTCCAGTAGGAAACTGAGGGAGAGCGCCCACACGCATCCGTACAGTATCGACTTCGTCGAACGCTTTTGTGAGATGATTCGCAACGATCGAGATGAAACCGGGTGCTAGCCCACATTGAGGCATGAATACCTGCCCAGCCTTCGCTTGCTTCGAGATCGCCCGAACTCTTCGAGTCGTTTCGACATCTTCGGTCAAATCGAAGTAGCTTGTACCCGTTTCGAGTGCGACTTCCGCAACCAGCGGATTAAAGTAAAAGCTGAGCGCCGAAAGGACCGAATCGTGCCCGTCCATAACCTTGGCGAGTTGCTGCCGATTGCTGGCATCGATTTGGTGGGTGGTGACTTCGATGCGTTCTGCGATTCGTTCTAACGCGGCAGTGTCCGCGTCGGCAACCGCGACTTCGTAGTCACCTGTATCGACAAGGAGCCGCGCGATCATACGACCGATCTTGCCGGCCCCAAGCAGAAGGATACGATGCATCTAGAAAGTTACTCGCAAGTTAGGACAAAACGGTTCACAAACCCCCATCGTAAGCAAACGGTTCCACACGATTCAACTCCAATCAATGTTATGCGTGTCAACTTAACCCTCCGCATTGCGAATCGTAATCACTCAATTACGCAACATGCTTGCCGCTCATTAATTGACGAACTAATTTGACAGAGTTATGAGCACTATTTTTGTTAAACCGAGTTGGATTCGCAGTGAACTGGTCCGCCAGATCCTGGCACGATTTGAGCAGTCGATGCCGATCTACAAGCAGATGATGCAGGTGGCCCGCGACATCAACCTTCGTGCGGGAGAAGACGAGGCAAAGCGCTTAGGACGAATCATGCACGCCGCGATTCGCTGCGCATCGGACGCGGAGCTCAAAGTCATCAGCGAGCTATTTGCGTTGATGGATTGCCAGCCGGTCAACTACTACGACCTACGCGAGCGGGTTTCGGTGGAAAGCACCGCATTTCGACCAATTTCACAGGATGAAATCGAGCTGAACGGTTTCCGAGTGTTTTGCTCGAAACTTGCACTGGACTGCATTCCGAAGGAGGAGCGGGCATTCGTTGAGTCAATCATCGCGCGACGTCAGTTGTTTGACGACGCGTTTTTAGATCTGATCGCTAAAGGCAAGTCGCAAGGCGGTTTTGATCAACAGCAGGCGGAAGAATTCATCGAGGCGTGTGTGCAGGTGTTTTCGCGCCCGGACGAAGCGTTGGTGAGCATTGAGGAATACGAGCAGCTACGCGGAATCAATAAGGTCGCAGCACAGGTGCTGGTCAGCAATTCGATGGCCTTCAATCACCTGACGCCATCTGTGGCGTCGGTGCCTGCCGCGCACGAGGAGCTGACACGGCGAGGCATTAAGTCCATTCCCGTCTGGCAGGGGCCCGTGGGGAAGGACGTAATTCTGCGTCAGACATCGTGCCTCGCGCCGGCGATCACGCTGAAGTATCCCAATCCGGATGGATCTTTTGTCGAAGCGGACTATCAGGAAACGTTCGTCGAATTCGAGGAACGTTTGCAAGCGCTCACCCCCAAAGGACGCGAACGCTTTGAAGCGTTATTCGACAAAGGTAAGCAGTCACTCAGTTTGAAGGAAGGTGATGCGGGGTATGCCGAGCACTACTATTCGGTAATGGAATCCGCGCTGTCTGAATTTCCCAGTGACCAGCAGGAACTGTGGGACGAGGGGCTGGCATACTTCACTTTCGAACTCAACGACGCGTCATCGTCGCTTGCCAGCGATCTGGCAGAGGATTCAAGTCTCGATACGTTAGTGGAGCAAGGGGCGGTGTCCCTGGTTCCGCAACAGTACGAAGATTTCTTCGGGCCGGCCGCGACGAACATCTTTAATTCGAACATCGGTTTGGAAGACGTCAGCAACGTCGGCGTCGCGAAGCCCGACTCTCAGAGCGCGTACGAGGCGGCCCTTGGTCGAGAAGTCGTCAACATGTACGACTACTACGACGGCATTCAGGACGCTTCGAGGCGGCAAATCCTTCGGCAGATCGCCTCTTTGACACGCAGCTAGGGTGCATTCCGCCTAGTCGTTGGCGTGTGGGCGCCCCAGCGTCGCGCACAGTCAGATCCGGCAATAATGGGCTGGTTGCAGAAGCGGTACGCATCGTAAGTCTTTTTCAGGAAAAGGTTTGCGGCGATCCGCAAGGGGGGCTTTCTTGAGCTAAGCTTGTCGTGGAGGCTAAACGACGCTGCCTAATTGCGCGTCGTCCCGGTAGATCGCTTTGGATGATTGCCATGTTTGCCAGCATACTTGATCCCCCGCTGACCGAACCTGCAGAAGTTGAATGTGGCCACTGCTACGGTCGGCTGCCGTTACGAATTACGCAACAGGGTGAGCGCGGGGCGGTCTGGCTCTGTGCGGAATGCAGCGTGCCCTTTGTTTCATTGTGCATCAAAGATCGCCTCCCCAATGACGGTCGGGCGGTGAAACTCGATGACCGATACTTCGATACCCGTGGCCTGCCGCCGATAAGCTCGAGGATTCGCAAGGAAGTTGCCCGCCTTGCGGAACGCGCCGAGGCCGAGATTGCCAACAACCAGCGCCGATCTGAGCGTGTAAATCAATCTTTGGTAGTGCCAGCCGTCAAGCTGGATGCCAGCCTGAATCCGTTCGGCCGCTCGTTCCAAGTCATGGTGGCGAACGTATCGCGCGAAGGCGTTGGGATTGTACATAATGACGCGATCGATTCCGAATTTATCGCAATGAATCTCCCGCTGGATGACGAGGAACCAATTCAGATCGTGGCACGACTCGTCCGCGAACGCGAGCTAAAAAAGCCGATGCGCGAGTATGGCGGCGAGTTCTACGTTCGTCTCGGATCGGTCGCCGAAGAAGACTGAACGATTCAGAGAACTGGTACAATCATCAGTACGGGTAGCTTGCGTGCTAGCTGAGCCGCACACGTGAGAACTTCTCGCCTGTATTGAAGCTAATCCTGAGCGGTGAACTAGGGTTTAGTACAAGCAGTTTCAATGTGCTTGTGCGTTTCAGAAACACTGCCCCGGTTCTGGAAGCAAGCCCCTAAATGAGCAATCAGGTTCTGCGAAAGCCTGCGCCTAGTCCAGCGCAAATCGAATGTGGCACTTGCCAACAAAAGCTGCCGTTGCGCTTAACGGATGGCGATGAGCCAGCCGCGGTTTGGCTCTGTGCTAAGTGCAACGTCTCGTTTGTTGCGTGCTGTGTGAAAGAAGCGCTGCTGAAGACGGCACACCTGATCCGGCTCGATGAGCGATTTTTTGATGTCTCGGGCTGGCCAGCGATTAGTCTCAGTGAACGACAGCGCGCCATCAAGTTGGCCAGTCGTACCGTTAGTGCCGATATGCTTGACAAACGCCGTTCGGAGCGCGTCTCGCAGTCGCTCGTTGTGCCGGCTGTACGGATCGGCGAGGGATTCGTCCCCGTTGATGATCCGTTTCCACTGATGGTCGCTAATCTATCGCGCGAGGGCGTCGGGATGGTTCATAGTGAGCGCATTGATACGGAGTACATCGCGGTCGAGTTTTCGCCGTCGAGTCAATCGCCTATCCAGGTGATCGTGCGGATTGTCCGACAGCGTGAACTAACCTCGCCCTATTTTGAGCTGGGTGGCGAGTTCATGGTCCGGCTAGGCAGTCTCGTCACGCGTTGAGCGAGCTGCTAGCAACAAGATTCGTGTTGTGCGTGCCTCTCGAATTCGCTAGCTTATCGGCCGCTAGAACTGCGCGAGCTTCCCGCAAGGCTTGTGGCAGTATCCGAAATCCCATAATTCCCCAGGGCAGATGCTTCTGTCCCGAAAGTCCCGCGCCGCGACGTGCGCAATTGCTCAGAGCAAGGATGCATCGATGAGTAACTCGTCTGCTGGTTCCAATCGACTTTATGTGAACGAACTGTACCTCGCTGGAGACGGGGCTTGGCCAGACCTGAATGCCAATGGTCTGTCGCCGGGACTGAATTTGTTCTATGGCCCGTCTCGATCGGGGAAGAGTTCGGTGGCTCAACTTGTCGGGCACTTGATGTATGGCAAGCATGACAGCTCCTGGAGGCGGCAGTTCGGGCAAACCGTGAGCGCTAATGAAGGTTCAGTCAAATTTAGTGGGCGGCGCGGCGAGTTCGTGTTGCGCCGCCAATTCACGCCAGATCGGCAGCCTCGGCTGACGATCTCGTCAGCGCATGGCGACACGGTCGACGGCCAGACCATTCAAGGCCTGCTCGGGGGCCTTTCGCCTAGCGTGGCCGCTGAGGTCTTCGCGGTCGATTTTTCCGAAGCGCCGCGCGCTGATGTGTTGCTTAGCGAGACCTTCTCACGCGAGATTTCCGATTCGCAGCGGATCGCACCGGACAAAGCGGCACGCGACAGTTACGCATTCTGTGATCAAGACGCACCTGGCCGCTCCGAACAGATCGATGGCAGGCGAATCGAAGAGCTTGTCAAACGGCGTGATGCAATTGCGACGGAAATCGAGCTGCAGATGGCTCGGCGAAGAAACGATAGTGACGTACTTGAGCAAGAAATCAAAGACGCAGAAGCTGCACTCGGGCCGAAACGAGCGCAGCTTGAAAAACGAAGAGTCCAGCTGCAAAGACTCGATGCTGAGATTGCCGAATTGGAAATTCGTGCACGCTACCATTCTCTGGATTACCACGCGAAGCATCACAACCAGCGACTAGACGTTGAAAGTCGGCAACGTGAGCTGGCCGAGTTAGACGATGAAATTGCCCGTTGCCGGCAGAATCTCTCGGAGACCCAGCGCCGAGAACAACTGCTTCGTGCAGAGCTGGCGCAATATGGCTCCGACGGTACCGCCGATCGCGTTACTTGTTTGGCGGACGGGCGGGCGACGCTTGGCGTCTTGGAGCAATTGCTTGATGACCTCGACGCGGAAGTCGCACAACTCGCGCGCACCCATGAACCGGGTCGATGCATCGGCCATGATTCTCATGCGAAGCTAACGCCGGTAGCAGCATTGTTACGTCAACAAGTTTACACACTGTGCGGTCAGCTTAGCGAGCAAGAAAGAGTCGTGCGCCGTGACCAGCTAACATCAGAGTCGCAGCAGCTCACACGAGTCCATGCCGAATTGGGAGAAAGGCTCGACCTGTTGCTGTCGCGTCGGGAGTCATTGATTCAGCAAACGCAGCTGGACGGTCAGCCGACGCGGCTGATTCCGCAGCCACCCGCATCAGCCCACTGCCAGTGCGTACATCACGGAGAGTTCGTACAAACGTCCGATGCAATGTTGCTGGGTCGCGCAGACCGTAGCCGCCACGAGACCGAGGCGAAAGAAACTCTGGCTTCGCGGCGGCGACAGCGCGAAGAGTTGATCGAAGACTTCAACCGTTTGCAACACGAGATTCACGATATTGAACATCGTTGGGAGAAGCTGCAACGCGAACGGGCCGGTTTGATTAGCCGCGCTGCGATCGAGAAGCAGCAGGAGGAGCTCGACCATATCGAGTCCGTAATACGTGAGTCGCTCAATTCCGCCGGACCACGCACGACTCTCCATGCGGTCAAAGCTTGGCGTGCTTCCGATGTCCTGGCACAATGTTCTGGTGGGCAAATTGTTCAAATCCGACTCAATCGGCAGAGGTCTGAGCCGATGATTGTCGATAGCCAAGGACAAGTGCGTTCGCTAGCAAAGCTGACTCCTGCTGAACATGATCAACTTTACCTGGCTTTGACTCTCTCGCTGGTCAGCTCCTACGCGGCACGTGGCATTCACCTTCCGCTCGTCCTCGACGAGCCGTTTCTGCGTCAGGACGCTACGCAAGCGGCAACGATGTTAGGGGTCCTCGACGAGTTCGCCCGTGCCGGTCATCAACTATTGGTCTTTACCGAAGACCGTGACGTTTCGCGAAGAGCGGCAACCATCCACGTTGCCAAGTTCGAGATCGACGCGCTGCGTCAGGTTGCCTCGCATCAGGTCGTGACACCAGAACCGATTGAAGCTCCCGCCACGATTCAGACGACCAATACCCGAATTGTTCGTGAGTCGTACGACGGACATACGACCCCCGCTCTACGTTTGGCCACGGTAGGTGCCGACGCGCAGCAAGAGGATGTGTTCTTTCTGTCCGAAGGTGCCAGTTTCAGTGAGTTTCCCGTGCTGGGGGCGGAGACGACGGTACTGTTTCGTCGAATCAACATCCACTCGGTCGGCGATCTGCTCGCGGCGGAAGCTGCGACCATCGCAGCGCAACTTGGTCGCGAGGAAGTGACGGCCCACACGGTCGTGTTGTGGCAGATTCATATGGCCCTGATGTGCCATGTGCCGAACTTGACATTGGATGATGCACAGATTCTCGCCGCAAACGACATCCACTCGCCGGCGGATTTGTTCGAAGTCGATATACAGGCGCTGCAATACCGCATCGAGAGTTTCCTAAGCAGTGAGCGAGCGAGGCGTTTTCAACGCGCAAGCAGCCGTTACTCGAGAACCCAGCTTGGTGAGTGGAGGGATGGCGCAAGACGCTATCGTAGCCAGTGGAACGGTGCTCGGCATCGCTATTCGACCCGCTGGCGCGAACGGACTTCAAGTCTAGGCAGCGAACCCGCAGTGCGCTCCTCCGAGGAGCAATCCGGTTGGAAATCCAGTCGATCCCGCCGGTCAGACGCACGACCTGCTCGAGTGCCGTCAGCCAGCGACGGCGCGAAGCGCAGTTCACGACGAAAGTTCTATCTGAGTCGCACTCAGGACGTCGAAGATGCCCCCTCGATTGGCCCGAAAACCGCCGAACGGTTGGCCAAAGTTGGGATTCGCACGGTCGCCGATTTGCTCAACGCCGATCCAGAGTCAATCGCGGCGGAGCTTGACGTCAGTCACATCAGTGCGTCCACGCTGGCCGACTGGCAGCACCAGGCAAGGCTGGTGTGCCAGATTCCCGGAATGCGGGGCTACGCTGCTCAGTTGCTGGTGGCCTGCGGAATGACCAAGCCCGAGCAAATCGCATCAATCTCGTCGGACAAACTAATCGCGCAGGTGCTGTCAGTCTGTGAAACAAAAGAAGGCCAGCGAATCCTGCGTTCCGGTGAACCACCCAAAGTCGAGAAAATCGCCGAATGGGTCGAACTTGCTTCTCAGTCGCGACCATTGGAAGCGGCTTAGCGGTTCGCCTGCCTTGCAGCTGAAATGTTCCTCAGGCGAACATCGCATAGTTGCTAGTCACAACAACTTGTGAATTCCGCGTCATCGGCGCCTGTGTAAACCTAGGCAGACAAAGAAGCCGACTAGCGAGAGCGTCGTGGGTTCCGGAACCTCGGCGACCAACGGCGTGATGGTGCCGGTGTACTGCTGTTGCCAGATCAGATAATCGGCTCCGTCCGTGTCGCCGTCGTCGTCGGCGTCTCCATTTGTGTAGGGGCCGTACCAAGCTTCTAGTGTGGCAAGATCGCTGGCGTCGACATCACCATCGGTATCGAAATCCGCCTCGGCGTAGGCAATTGGCACCTGAATCTCCCAGCCGATATCCTCCAGCGACGCCGCGTCTATTGCGGTCAGCAACTGTCTTGTGCCGCGGAGTGACGTCGCTTGCAAGTTCGCTTCTTGCGGGGTTGTTGTTCCCAGCACTACGCTATTGACGCTTGAGGCCCAATGGCCCCCAACAACTGGCACGATTCCACCATTCTCGGCGACTGACTTTGGGCCGGTGAAGTACCCCCCACTGACCCAGCTATTCCACTCCGTGCTTACGCCAAATCCGAATGCATGAGCCAATTCGTGAATCACGGTAGTTAGGAAGTCGCTCTCATTAAATCCTGGAAGAGTCGTGTGATCGTAATGCCAACCTGCAGTCGTATCGAAGGTAACGGCCCCTCCCCAATTCGCGAATCCCGAAGTCTCACCGCGCTCGATGGACGCGGCAAAATCATCTGAAATCTGCTCGATCTGACTGATTTCCGATTGAGTAAATCCGCCGCTCGGTGTTGAACTCCATCCCCAACCGCCAGGACCGCCAAAGCCAATCGTCGACCCTGGGATGTTTCTTGCCCCCACGTATACGCGATATTCGTCTTCCGGAATCACCTGGTCGTAAAGTGTCACCGTGGAATTGTCATAGGGGTTGCTAAAATTCAGGTTCCAACTCCAAGAGACCGATCCGTCGAACGTTTGGCTGTAGAAGGTCGGCGGCGTCTCGATCGCTGTAAAAGAGTCGGCGAGTATGTCAGAGAAAAAATCGGCGGCAAACTCCATCGTTGCTCTAGCCTCTGCTCCGGCCGTGGCTCCTTGGGGATTGCCCGATCCAAAGAAGTTGCCAGTGTCGTACGTGTAATCAATCACAACGTTGATCGCGCTAACATGCGGCGCGATCACCAGACTTGAAAGAAGTGCGACTCCCGAAATGAGCCTTCGCTCACGAAGCTGTAACATGATCCTCTGCCTCCTCCTGATCTGCACGGATTCCACCGAACGCAGTCGCCCACGAACATCTCGTCGGTGGCACCGCTATGAACAATTCGCGTGTGCCAATCCGACCTGATTGCGGCGGGGCCTCTGCCATACTGTCCGACCATCTAGCCATATTTTATCGAAGATGCTGGTCAGTTCCCACCGGATTTCGAATTCGCTGGGTTTATGCAGATCGAAACCCCCAGATTCGCCGGAAATCACTCTGTTAGGACTAAAGTGATTGCACTGGCTCGGCTGGTCTTGCCGCATATGCATCAATGGCCACCGACCAGACAGCTCGTCCGCTCCAGATCCAACAGCCGCCGCTTCATCGATACGCCTTGAGGTGCCGAGAATCCTCCTAGGCCGCCGCACGCTGGAACAACGCGATGGCAGGGAACGATTAGAGGCACGCGGTTACGGGCCATGACGCTGCCGACGGCGCGGGCGGCGCCGGGTCGGCCGGCCAGTTTGGCAAGTTGGCCGTAGGTGCGTGTCTCACCCCAAGGGATACGACGGCAGGCGGTGGTGACTTTGCGGCCAAAGGGCGTCAAGTGGCTGACGTCGATGCGGAGGTCGCCGAAGTCCGTGGCTTCGCCTTCCGCAAATCGACTAATCTGATCGACGAGCTGATCGTCGTCGCGGTCCACGCGTGTCGCGTCCGCAAATGAGTACAGGGGTACATCGCTTGCACCCGCCGACAAGGTTCGCGTTAGCGCACGAAATGCAGAACGCGGACTCTGGTGTCCAAAACAAAGACCATGCAAGCGATTGCTTTCGCGCGCGAGGGCGGTATGCCCCAGCGCTGTCTCGATGACGAGTAAATCCATGCTTTACCTCCCTGATACCAATTATGCGATGCGGACTAGCTCGAGTGACTACTGTCCATTAGTATACGTATTTGACGCAGGTCAACAAGCGCCTAAATCGCGGCGGCAACGAAACTTCGCTGCAGGCTCTTTGACACTGATTTCAGTCACGCCGTATACTGAAGTTGGAGCGGCGATTCTCGCGTCGCGGCCGAACTCGGAGGTCATGAGGGCCCCGAACTACGACACCTTGAGGCACGACTTCGACGATGAATCCTTACAGCTCGATTGCGGATGATTACTACGTCAACATGAACCTCGCCACGGAGATGGAACTTCCGAGCAACCGCGAGACCGTCCTGCACTACTTCGAACAAATTCAAAAGAAGTATCCCGAGATGCGGAACTTCTACTCGCGCGATAAGCGTGATTTTGTCCTGGAAGAAGACAAAGACAGTGGCAGCTATCGCTGGTGTACGGTGGAGGCCAAACGCGTCTGTTCTGGACAGGTAAATCCCGAATCGCTCGACGCGATCATCGAACAGCATCGCCATGCACTCGATGTGGCTCCGTATTCTCTCTCGATCAGCCCGCTGGATTGCGAGGCACTCGACCTGCTGATCGGCTTTGATTTCACGTATCGGGGAAATCACAACCAGCTAATTGCCGAAGCGTTGGGCATTTGCCCCGCGATGGAGGCGATTAGCAATGTGCCTGGGGCGAGCATCATCAGCAACGAACCGAACATCACTTTCGCACTCGATGATGAATGCCGCTTGCAGTGTCGCCTGAGCGTCGAGTCGCGTACCAACGCCTATCAGATTCGCACCGGTGAGTACCAAGAAGACCAGATCAGCGTGTACGTAACGGCACGACAATACGGCAGCCTGCCTCCCGATCAGACGTACCTGGAAACGCTCGATAAACTCTACGAGGTATCGCGCGAGATGGTCGACAACTACGTCGTCGATTCGATTCTCCAGCCGCTGGCGAGGACGATTGCGCTAGGCTGACAGGTATCTCAGTGCCAGCCGGGCGGTGGCTCAGCCTCCCGATCGGTCGGCTGCCGCTTCCGTCTCGCGTGTTTCTGCATCTTCAACTGTTTCTGCAGCTAATTCTTCACCGGCGAGTAGCTGACTGATCTCGCTCTTGAGTTTCTCTTCCAGCCCTGGAGCGTAGCCGACATGTACTACCTGGATGCGCTTGTCCTTACCGATGATTGCGGTTGTTGGGATACCTTGGACGGCGTACAAGTCGCCGACATCGCCGTCGGAGTCGAGCAGGACTTCTAGATCCAAGTCTTCTTCCTCGAGGAATGCCCGTACTTCGTCTGCGGACTCTCGTTGGTTGACAGCGAACACTGCCACGTCCTCGCCCTCGAATTCCGCCGCAACCTTCGCCACGCCGGGCAACGCCGCAGTACACGGTCCGCACCACGTGGCCCAGAAGTCGAGCACGACGACTTTCTCGCCGAGGATGGCCTCGAGGGCGACTTCCTCACCATCGAGATGCATAATCGCAAACGTTGGCGCTTGCATGCCAAGAAGCGGATGGGGAGGTGGTTCCTGGCGACGGCCCAGACCCTCGATCAGATTGTCAACTTTCGTCGCGTCCGCTGGTGGGACGAAAGCGAAAGCGTCCTCCGAAAACTCCTCTGCCGGCTTCCAGTTGTTCAATGCGATGTCGACCGATATGCTCATTGCTTCTTGTGGACTATCGCCGTCGGGCAGCATCGCAAAACGACGGACGAGCACATGCTCGCCGATTTCGACCCACAAGTCCCACTGCATCTGCTCGCCCTGTACATAGCGGTAATGGTGGCACTCGGTCCCATCGATCGACTCCGTGCCTAAGAATTCCGAATCGGTGACACCATTCAACAACCATTCGGCAAAGCCGCCCTCAAGAAAGAACTGGGGGAATGCGGCAGCACCCATCAATCCCATCGTTTGGTAGACCCCCATGCCATCCGGTCCTTGGGCATCGTCGGCTGACGTTTCCTCGACCGTATACCGCTGCAACGCTGGCAAGTAGTTCACAACCTGTTCACCGTCCGAGATCGAGGTGCCGCCTATCATCCCCGACTGGTGCACAATCGCCCACCGGTTCGGTTTTTCGATCTTGATTGTGTGGGCGGAAACCACTTTATTGTCCATTCCCTGCGCCTGGACGCGGGCTGTCAGTTCCACATCGCAAGAGAATGATTTGATTGCCTGTAGCGACGTGTCGAAGGCCTCAAGCACCTTAATCGGGTCCTTCGCGTCCTCGTCAGCTAGCGCTGAAGTGGAGGCAGCTTGCGGCGTAGTCTGGGCTGAGTTGCAACCAGAGAGACACAACGACGTGCCAATCACCAGTAAGAGCGCATAGTTCGACATGGCACAGGCCTCGATGGTTGCAGACGCGGATTGATGGGTGCAAACGGTACTTCGCCGGTAGGCAGCAAACATTGTATCAATACTGCACCAGAATACCGTAATTCGTCGTACAGACGCACGGTAAATTTCGGCGCCTTGGCAAATCCGACCCCGTGGCAATCGCGCCCTAACCCAACAGGCGATTTACGCTCTGAATCAGGCGATCCATTGGGAATGGTTTACGAACGTAGTCGTCGACGCCGAGCATTTCCGCGTAGGCTTTGTGACGGGCACCCTCGTTAGCGGTGATCATGATGATCCGCTGCTTCTTTTCACCCATTCTTTTCAGGCGTTCGAGCACCAAGAAACCGCTCCGCTTGGGCATCATCATGTCGAGGATCACCAGGTCTGGTGCCTCGCGCTCGATCAGCGCCAGGCCTTGATTGCCGTCGCGAGCAATCAGCACTTCGTAGTCGTGGGCTTCCAGAGCGAGGCGGAGCGATTCGATGATTTCCGCATCGTCGTCAACAAGCAGAATACGCTTGTTGTCTGTGGTTTCGGCCATGGTCTTAACTCGTATCGAAAAGCCGTCGGTAGGCGGATGATTGCAGGAGAAGCTACTCAGAGTAGCGAATTGGCTAAGATTTTCAAGATGCCTAGCCGCAGTGGAATCGACGAAATGGCAGCGCCGACCGTGTTCAGCTGGCCACAATCGTTGCGAACCGTCGTAGAATCCGTCGTGTTAACGCCAGGGCTCGTTTTCCGATAGCGGCGAGCCGTCCTCAGGGTTTCCACGCTTCAGTGCCTACCTTCGGCTCGTCGCCTCGAGCAGCCGTGGTAAGAGGAAGACGCGTGGGTGGCTGCGGTCTGCAACGACGATCTAGATCAGGTCGTTCCCTCAGGCGAACTCAGCATTCCGACGCATCAGCGCGAGATCAGAACTCTCATGGTCGTGGCACGCATCGTTAACATGATGTAGGCCACTTCTGACTCGGTGTTTCGCATCTGCCTGCGATTCATGGAAAGTCGCCTGCATAACATTTTCTGTCGAGGTATCAATGATATCGCCGCAAGAACAACAATAGAGAAAGCAGCCTATTTTAACCAGTCTGTGTGTGCTGCCATGCTTATGCTACGGCGCTTCTCGCAGGCTGGCTGCTGGCTGATATCAATACACCACTGGAGAGACGCGCGACTCGCGACACTAGCGCCGCGCGCCTGAGGATATCTGGGAACTGCGCGCCGAGTTGCATTACTTCAGGCAAGGCTCTGTTTCCACGTGCTCCAGAGGAGTGGCAGACGTTTCGAGACTGCGCTTGATCCGGATCAATTGCTGCCGGAGCGACCAGCGCTTGAAACAGCTGAGCCGATAGACCGGCTTGATGTGAGTGAGGAGCTTTCGCTTGCATTCCAAATGGCGCGGCCCTAGGTCGTACTGCCAATCACCGCGACGAAACGAATCTTCGATGGCTTTGGCATACAGTAGGCTGCCGGCGCCTTTGACCGGGCATGACGGATCGAAGCCCGACCTTAGACTAAACACGTTGCCCTGGAACACGTAGTTGTAGGTGAACGCCACTGGCTGGCCGTCAACCTGCAACAGATTCATGTCTAAACAGCCGCAGTTCGCTGCGACCAGATGCACTTCCTGTAGGAAGGCAGACACGGAATCGTGCGTTAAAGTCGTTCCGGTCGTTGACGCACCTTGCCAGCTGCAAGCTGCGATGCGCAGACAGTCTTCAAAGTGATCCCAGCCTGGGTCTGCTTCGACGTCCGCCGCTGGCCGATGGCGGACATGGCGAATCTCGCCCAACTCGCCTAACTGCCGCTCCCAACGTCTGGCGTTGTTTCGCCACTTGCTGCCGCGCGAACGCGCGTAGGTATCCCAGTCATCCTGTAAATCGATGACGGCCGTTGCCCCATAATCTCCGCGGACCGGTGCACAGCCCGCATCTTCTAGGAGGGCCTCAACCCGCTCGCATTCGTCGGGTTCGACGCCCACCCAGCGCGGCTCGAGCACGTCCCACTGAGATGCACATGAGCGCATGTAGTCGACACCCGCGGCCAGGGTTGCATCGGGGTCTGCACTAATCGGACCGTAGTGAGATCCCCAGTGGTCCATCGGATAGGTGACAAAGCGTAATGAGCCAACCTTAGTCTCTTCGCGTCGGATCACCAGCGGAACGATACCAGTAATCTCGCCACCTTGCTTGATGATCAACGTGCGTAGCTCTTGCCCCGCACCAAAGTGCTTCCAGTAGACTTCCAGCCAGTCGAGGGTCTGAAAAAAGCTAGCGCAACGCGTCTGACATAACAGTGTTCGCCAAGCGTCGCGATACTGGCCAAGTTGATCAATGTTCCGTACTTCGCAAATACTCATGCAGCCGACATTCTGGATTTAGGCAAGGGGACAATTCGACGTCGGTGCTAGTTCCGCGCGAACTCGACACGTAGGTCACCGAATTCGCGTTCGATATAGTCCAGCAGCGCTCGGACGAGAATCACAACACCTAGCATCTCGAGCATTTCTTCGATCGTAACGATCAATGCATAGTCGAGATTCTCCTCACCGAATTGATCCGCCTGGATGCCGCTCAACATTTCTACCCCAATCGCACCCGACACGAAGACCACCGCGGAGAAGATCAACAGATTGCGCGTCCGACTGGGAAGGTTGAACATGAACCGCAGATATACCAATCCGACCAAGACAACGAATGCCGCCCCGGGGATAACCCACGCATAGTGCAGTGCGCCGCCAAATTGAAACATCTCACGCATCGGATCAATGGGAAGCTCGTGCAGCATCGCAATCTCGTCTGCGGATAATCCAAACAGCAAGAGCGACAGCGTTGTCCAATGCCAGCGAAATCGATCATTTAGTTTGTGTTTCGCGATGGCAATGATCGCCAAGATTGCACCTGCCAGTCCAAGCGCCGCCGAGGAGTACCAAGTTGGTGCCGTCGCTTCATAGTCGACGTAGAACATCGGCACAAATCCCTTCAGCATCGGATGCCCCCACAGATACTTGGAGCACTGCCCAAGAAGGCTCAGTCCGATGAGAAGCAAAATGATGGCAATCAGTGCATCAGAAACACGCTGTGCGCGTGGGATTTTGATCTGTAGTGCGGCCACGGTGTATCACCCCTGCCAAAGCGAGACGCGAAGAATTCGATACTCAACTATAGGCCTTTGAAACGGCGGATCGACGATCGACTTCGTAGCGGCAGAAGTGCCGCGGATTGGTTCAGTCCAGATGAGACGGTTCACCGTTAAAACAGGTAGAATCGTCAGGCGATTGCCGACGGGGTGTGGCGAGCGGTGCTGCTCGACTAGTAATCGACCGAATGGTGAACGCCGTCCCAGCCGCCACTGGTCGCTTCATTCCAATGGCGCCGACTCTCTGGAGCGAGTTTGTCAGAATCGGTGTCAAACAGAGTTTCGACAAACGTCTCCGCAAAAAAGGCGCCGATTCCACCAGTACTTGAGCAACCTGTGAGCAAGCCAAAGCAGGTGATCGTGACCAAGAGAAGTCTACTGCGATTCATATTGAGCACCCTAAGCTGCCGCAGGCACACGGGTTTCTTGCACACCGTAAAGCGCTTCCTGTACCGCCGCGGCAATGTCCGCCGCAGCGGACGGGCGGGCGAGCGATCGCATGCGGTGGCTCATTTCGAAGCGTCTGGTTTCTTCGAGGACCAGCGGCGTCAGCTCGCGCGCTAGGGCCTTGTCCAGGGCGCCCGACTGGCTGGTTTCGTCGATCAGACGGCACGCGCCTGCGGCGGCGTAGACTTTGGCATTGGCGAGCTGATGATCGTCGGAGGCTTCTGGGTAGGGCACCAAAACAGACGGTGTGCCTGCCAACGCAAGCTCCGCCAACGTCATTCCTCCTGGGCGGCACACGACCAGATCGCTATCGAATAGCACCGATGCGATTTCATCGATGTAGGTGACGGCGAGCGCCTCGACACCGTGTTTCCGATAGCGGGCTTCGGTTTCTTGCAGCTGGCCTTCGCCCGTTTGATGGATGATGTGCCAATCGGCGACGCAGCCGCCCAGTTGCTTAAGCGCCGCCGGCATCGATTCATTGAGCGACCGTGCCCCGCCTGCTCCGCCGAGAACAACGAGTCGCTTTTGTGGCTTTGGTTTATGCTCGGCAAGGTTAGCGGTGCCGCTGTTGACGCGACGTTGGTAGAGGGTCTCGAAGGCTGGCCGTGCCGGATTTCCGGTGACTGCTACGGAAGCTTGTACGTGCAGGTGGGGGCGAACTTCTTCGAACGCGGCACACACGAGCGTCGATGCGCGAGCGAGCCAGCGCGTCGTTTGGCTCGGAATTGCATTTTGCTCCAACAGGATGAATGGCGTTCCGCGCGTCGCGGCTGCGTGCACAATCGACGTACTAGTAAACCCACCCAAACCAACGACCAGCGACACGTTCTGTTCGCCAAGCAACCAACGCGCGGCACAGTAGCCTGCGACGTTGTCGGTCACGAACCGGAACGCCTGGAGAGGATTCTGCGGCAATGGTTGCGCTGGGATTTTGACGTGTTCGTATCCCGCATTGCGAATTGCATGCTTTTCGCGTGCCTTGCCTGGACCGGCAAAAGTGATTCGTGCGGTGGGAATTCGTTGGCTCAGATGCTGGGCAACTGCCAGTCCCGGAAACAGATGGCCGGCAGCTCCGCCACCAGCAAACATAATGTGAGGAGCGCTCATAGGAACACCCTGCGGGGTTGAATGACGGAAGACGAGATATCCAAGGACGAAGTTTGGATTCTCTGGTCTTCGTCATTGGGTACTTCGTCAATCCCTTTGTATCCGCTGAGTCACTGGGACGACGCAAGCGTCGTCCCAGTGCTCAGACCTAAGCTCCATCGTGAAGCGCTCGCCGTAGCAGCTGACCCAGAAGCTGCCCGCAGCAAGTCCTAATGCTCCTACCCCAGGGAGGGCGGCAAGTCAGACCCCGCAATCCAACAATGCCAACGATGAAGCCTCAACATGTACGATTCTCTTTCTCAAGTGCTGGTCCTCTCGACGAGGGCCAACTTTATATCCATCTAGGCCGCGATAACTGTGCGTGGTACCAAGTGTTCTTCCAACGTCGCAGCGAGCCGCATGCAGGTGCTGTTGTCGATACCCAGCATCAACACGGTGTCTCCCGGAGTGAGTTGTTTTCTCAGTACCTGACCGGCTGCCAACGGCTGGTTGCAGACGATGACGCTGGCGAGATCGAGCCCGGCGTCTCGCGCGCCAATGCCGACTTCGCGACCACTAATTCCGCAACTCACCAGCAGGCTCACGCCGCCGGTCTCCACAACTTCGCTGCCGAACTGTTTGCCGACTACCAGCTCATTGGTGTCGCAAAGCACCACGCGTCGCCCGGTTGCCCTGAATCCTCGCAGTAGTTCCAAGGCGGCCGAGATTTCTTCGCGCGAGCTAGTCGTTGCACATAGCAGCGTGATTCCTGGTAGCGGTATAACCCGCGTAGACTCTTGAACCCCGCTCGACTTGCCGCGCGTGGTTGCCGAGATTCGATCCAGCATGAGTGTGTCTGTCCATTCCATGATTCTGTGTGCCTCTTCGGTTGTTCGTCTGCTGTTCGCGGGGGTGATACTAGGCTACAAGTCGCAAGGCTGGGGCTTCGCGAGCGTACAAAAGTTCTCTCGCTATTTCGCTGTCAGTTGAGGCATCGTCAGCACAGCCGAAGTTCAAGCCAGGGTCGACTCGACTACCCGTGATCACGACGACGTCGCCGGGCTCAGCCATCGCAACCGCACAGGCAATTGCTTCGCTGCGGTCTGTCACAACCTCCACCGTCGCCTGGTCTTCTGAGGCCGTGTCCAACGACGCTAACGGCTGTGCGACGATGGCCAGGTCGGCCATACGACTCAACACGTGCGAAATTGCCAAGTGCTCGCTGCCCGCAGCACTCAGCGTTTCGCCCCATACGCAGATCACCCGACGATCGGCCAATTGCCTTGCAGTCCGCAAACTGGCACGCAGTGCGTTTGCAGAGTTCGCCGCGTCGACAAATACGGGGAAGCCCTGGCCGCAGTCGACCAGTTCCATGCGCGAAGGCAATTGTTCGACGGACTCGAGTCCGCGGGCAATGTGCTGTAAGTCGATTCCGTGAGCCAAGGCCACCGTGGCGGCCGCCAGGCAGTTGGATACGTGATGCTCACCCACGATTTTCGTCTGCACGGCCGCGGAATCGCTGCCCGCGGAGAGCACAAACGTTTGCTCGTTGGCATGCGACTCGATGACCGTCGCGGTGACTTCTGCTTGTTCGCCTCGACCGTGCGTTAACACGGGACCATCAATCCTGTCGAGCCATTTCACGCTGACGGGATCGTCGGCATTGAGCACGGTCACGCCACTGGGGGCGAGATGCGTGAGGACGCGACGCTGTGTGTCGCGATAAGTTTGTGCGTTGTTGTAACGATCTAGCTGAGCTTCGGTCACATTCGTCACACACACGGTGCCAAGCTGCATTCCCGCGAGCCGAGATTGACTCAGCACTTGGCTGGAAATCTCAACGATCGCGTGCGTGCAACCTGCAGCTTCCATGCGCGCCAACCGCGATGCCAGAAACGGAGCCGTTGGTGAGTCGCTGATCCCGGTGCTGTGGGTCATGCCATCGTAGCAACCCAGGCTGCTAAGC
Source organism: Bythopirellula sp. (assembly GCA_028285205.1). GTDB lineage: Bacteria > Planctomycetota > Planctomycetia > Pirellulales > Lacipirellulaceae > Bythopirellula. The sequence continues at coordinate 23,536 of JANQQA010000164.1, forward strand.
TTGCCACAATGCTTGCCAGCCGCGGTGAAAATTGCTTCCAACAGCGCGACGGTCGTTGATTTTCCGTGGGTCCCTGTAACCCCAATCACTTCCAGCGTCTGGCTGGGATGGCCCATCAGGGCTTGGCTGATTTCGCCTAGCGCGACGCGTGTGTCTGGGACCAAGTACGTCGGCACATCAAATACCGGCACTGGTTGCTCGCAGACCACAGCGATCGCGCCGTGGGAGACGGCTCGTTGTGCGTGGATATGCCCATCGTCGTTGCCATCGCCGATGTCAGGCAGAGCAACAAACACGTCGCCCGGCTCAACCTCGCGCCAGTCGGTCGCACACGAACTGAAGGCGACCTCGTCGGTGCTTGTGCGAGTAGCTGCGGGGAAAAGATTGGCCAGTCGAACCAACCCGATTGCGGGGACGTCGCCGGACGTGCTGCCAAATTGATTTGCGTTCATTGCAGGCCTCCATGCCTGGGTGGCCGTGACGAAACACCAACGTAGAGTCGATGTGAGGACCGTCACGCTCACCGTGATTCGCTGCGGCGAAGAATCCGTTCTAAGCCACGGTTTGCTCAACAGACTTTTGGGTCGATTTGGGTCGTGCCCGTCAAGCGCCGCGAATTGTGCGGTTTTAAACGAATGCCGTCAAGACGAGTTATTCAGAAGGTTTGATCGCTTCGCTTTTTCCGGTGAGCCGGCAGAATGTGACGTCATATCCGGCGCGTCTGAATCGGTAAGCTGCCAGGCGAAAGCCTTCTTTTGTACTGGACATGCAGCCTCGGTGACCGCAACAATGCATCCTTATCGCAACACCTGCTAGCACCTTCGCGTTGGTTCATCCGTGGCAGAAGACGACTTCGACATTAGCAGCTTGGCCGCGCATCTGCACATGCTGCCTGCGCAGATTTCCAAACTGGCAGATCGGGGCAAAATACCCGCACGGCGAATTGGTGGGCAGTGGCGCTTCTCCAGGGCTGAAGTTCACCATTGGCTGGAGGAACGCATTGGGCTCTCCAGCGCCGACGAACTCGCCAAGATGGAAACCAATCTCCAACGCAACGACACGAGCGAGACGGGAGAAGTGTCCGTCGCGGCTTTGCTGCCAGTCGACACGATTGCCGTGCCCCTCGCTGCACGCACGCGCTCACGCGTCATTTCCGCGATGTCTGAGTTGGCCGCCACAACGGGTATGCTTTGGGACGCGGAAAAAATGGCCGAGGCGATTACCGCGCGCGAGGCGATGCACCCCACGGCCTTGGACATTGGCGTAGCTCTGCTCCACCCACGACGCCCCTTGCCTTCGATTCTGGGCGAGGCAGTGATGGCACTCGGCATTACCGGCCAGGGCATCCCTTTCGGCGGCACGAGCGGTCTGACCGACGTGTTCTTCTTGCTTGCTGCTACCAGCGATCATGAGCATCTACGCCTGCTCGCACGAGTGAGTCATATGATCAGCAATCCCGATTGGTTGGCGAGTCTGCGTGAGGCGAGTGACCCCCAGCAGGCTTACGAATTAGTGGCCGACCGCGACTCTCAGTTGTGAGTGCACCGACATGAATGAGCTGCAGGCGACGTCGTTCCCTGATCTAGATCCGGCCATTTCGACAACGTCCGTCCTGCTCGTTGGTGACTGGCTCGAACGTGAATTCGCCACCACTCTGCAGCAGCTACCGATCGCAAACGAATGGCCCGCGGTCGCGCGACTGGGCGACGCGGGGGATGTTGCTAGACAGCTGCAGCATCCACCGGAGCTCTTCCTTCTCGCTCAGCCGTTGCCAGGAACGTACCAGCAGGCGGAAATCGATGCCCTGCAGGATCTGGCTCCGTTGTCGCGCATTGTCGTGGTTGCGGGTTCTTGGTGTGAAGGTGAGTTGCGCACCGGTACGCCACTCGCGGGGGTGATCCGACTTTACTGGTACGAACTTGCATCTTGGTGGCACGCGGCCACTCGGCGGCGGGATGCTGGACTGTGTCCGCTGTGGTCGCTGCCGCTCAGCGGAGCACACGCGGGGCGCTGGGCGACTGGGGATGATTTGCCTAGCGAGCGAGAATTCGATGGCAGCGTGCTGATTGAGAGTCCAGACTACGCTGTCTACGAAACCTTGGCGGCGGCGCTAAAGAGCTACGAGGTCGATTCCAAGTGGGCTGGGCTGGATGGAGCAGCGACTGATAATTTAGCCGCAGACGCCGGTATCTGGGATGGTGGGCAACTCAGCGCATCGGAATTGCAACGCCTGCACCGCTTCTGCCAGCGAGTGAACGGGCCGGTGATCGCGTTGCTGGACTTCCCACGCCGAGAGCATGTTGTCCAGGTTCGCGAGGTCGGCGCGAGGGACGTCTTCGCGAAACCCTATGTTGTCGAAGAGCTTGTCGCTGCTTTAGTTGCCTAGCATTTAGGTGTATGGTGACCGAAATCTCTGCGTGCGCAATAATACATTAATTGGGCTATCGGCATTAGCTAGGCTGAAGCTCTGCGAAGTCTTGTCGGCGCACAATCATGCGACAGAGATTATTCACTTCTTCTCTGTTGGTAGGGCACTACCGCGCCCAAGCCACGGAGAGTGAGGATCGCATGCTCAACAGACAAATATGCGCCACGATGACAGAAAACCAGGGCAGTTAGCAGCACGGAACGCTCACATAGCACTGGTTTCATGGACCGAAATTCAGGGCGCGGCAGGGAAGGGCGCGATTTTGGCATCTTGACCTCGGTTTGGGTAATTCGGTCAAAAAGCGAAACTTGTAAATAGCTGTTTTGCAAGGTTTTTCGCTCACGGACGACTGTAGTTATGTTCGCCTCGAATGAAAAAACACGCGCGCGACCGCGTCGTGGGCATGGCGGTCTTTAGCGGGGGTATTGACGTCAGCAATAGAACTGTTATATTACTGTGGTCACTTGGGCGGAGGGCAAATTCAGAATGCGAAAAGCTTGGCTGATTAATTTGCAGGTTTGGGCGGTCGCTACGCTTGTCTTTGGTTCGCAAGTCGCGGCGAGCGAGCGGGTAATTCGCTACGAAGATGGTGCCGGCGGGCAGATGTGGTATCGGCTCATCTTGCCTGAGAACTACGACCCTAGCGTATCGTATCCGCTGACACTCTTTTTGCACGGCAACAGCGGCACGAACATTCGGCCGGTGGTAAACCCAGACACCGATGTCGAAAGACCACCTCCGGGTTTGCGTGGTGCATTGAGTAGCGGCCCGTATGAGAGCATTCTTGTTGCACCTCAACTTGAGCGGGGAATCTGGGCGAGCAACGACAACGATCGCTTAATCCGTGAAGCCCTGGCCGACGTCGAGGCAACTTACGGTACCGACCCGCAGCGCCGGTATGTGACCGGATTGTCGTTCGGCGGCTACGGGACCTTCCATTTTTTGCAAGCTTACCCGGACGACTTTGCCGCCGGCGCGGCCCTGGCGGGTTTCTACTTCCCCTTTTTCCGACCCGGCGATCCGGTTCCTCAGGACCCGTACGCGGACTATGCGCAAGTGGTCAAGGACATTCCACTGTGGGTATTTCACGGAACTGTCGATGGCGTGGTGCGGGTCGAAGAGTCGCGTGCAGTCGTCGATGCGCTGCTCGATATCGGTGGAAACGTGCGCTATTCTGAACTGCCCGACGGTCAGCACGATATTTGGACACCACTGTACGACGTGAACAACTTCCCGCCGACGGCCATCATGACGCTCGACGTGGATACGACGTCCAATTCGTTTCAGGTGTGGGTCGATCTCGAACAGGGAACGAGCCAGGGCATCAATGAAGTCGCGTTCAATCTGCAGGGCGTCGAGAGCATACGGAACTTATTGCCAAAATCAGATTTCTCACCAGCGACGGGAACCAGCCTTGGCTTCGACGAATTCCGCAGTCTCGACGATGCAGTCCCGGTGACAGGGTGGCAAACTCGCAATGCAACCGATCCCACGCTGATTGGGGGCTTCGGCCAGGTAGCTGGCATCTTGCCTGGAGCTGGCACAGGCGATGGCGAGGTCCAAGCTGAGTACGGTGCGCCGCTGCTGGTCGCCGAGGGCACGTACTCAGATCTGTCGCAACTTGATTTCACGTTGGAGCAGTTTCGTGCCCGCACGCGGCTGCCCACAGTGAGCGTGATTCGCAATGATGGTCAACGAATGGTCGGCGCGATCAACCACTTTCGCGTTGTTCACGATGGTGAAGAGATCTACACGGTCGGCGATCACGAGGAGCTTTATCCGTGGCTGTTTCGTCAGCAATTGATACCTGAGCCGTCGACCGTGGCGATGTTGATGATCGGGTTCGTGATGGCCTGTGGGAGCGCGCGGCGACAGAGCTGATGCTCATTCGGCATTGGCGCTGACGGCATCGCGGACCTCGAGCAACTGTGCGGCGATGCTGACGGCGATTTCAGCTGGGTGATTCGACCCGATTGGCAATCCGACAGGGCAACGGAAGTCGAGTTTGTCGGCCGCTACGCCCGCTGCGCTGAGTTCTTTACGTAGCACAGCCGCCTTGGCTTTGCTTCCGATGACACCAACGTGGGGAAACTTGCGATCGAGCTCGTAAATGCGTTGTAAGACCGGCAGATCGCTGCGATGGCCGCGGGTCATGCAGAGAACATACGTGTCGTTGGCGAGGCCTTCGACTTCGCTCGCTGGGTCGTCGGTTTCAATTTTTTTGACCCCCGCGGGAAGCTGGGCTAGCCAATCGCCGCGTGGGTCGATGCAAGTCACCTGGCAGGGCAGCGTGATGAGCAATCGCGTGAGTGCTTGAGCGATATGGCCCGCGCCGAACACGACAATGCACCAGGAAGATACGCCGGGACACTCGAAGAAAAGCTTCACGCTGCCACCGCAGGTCATGCCAACGTCGGCCTTGAGACTCCAATCGCGAAGCTGGTGATGGCGTCGGTCAGCGATCATCGCCTGCGCTTCGTCGATCGCCTTGGCCTCGACGCGACCACCGCCGACTGTGCCGGCGGCCAGGCCATCAGCCGTGACGATCATCTTCGCGCCGGTATCCTGCGGCGTGGAGCCGGTCGCTTCGACAAGGGTCACCAGCACAAACGGCGTCGCCGACTCGGCAAGTTCAGCACAACGACGAAGCAGGTCGACTTGGCTCATTCAGGATGCACTCATGAAACTTTAGTGGCAGAAAACAGAGGGAACGGAGACACCGGAATTAGCGACGAGATTTCGGTTTACTCTGTTTGCAAATTATGTGGTCTTAGCTGTCGACGCGGTCGTGAGATTGGTCATCGTCATGAGCAGTTCCTCGCCGGTAGCTGGGATTGCCAGGTTGATTGGCTGGTCGCCGGCGATGGATGCGAGTGCGTGCCGTGCGGCGAGCCAAACGGCAAGTCCGAGCATCAACGGCGGCTCACCGACGGCTTTGCTAAGTCGGATGTTCTTTTGGTGTTTGGCGTTGGCGATGAAATCGACGTTCAACTCGCGTGGAAGGTCAGTGACGTTGGGAATCTTGTAAGTAGTTGGGCCAGTCGATAGCAGCTGGCCGGTGTCGTCGTAGCGCAGCTCTTCGTTGGTGACCCAGCCTACACCTTGAATGAAACCACCGATAACCTGTCCGCGATCGACCCCCGGATTGATCATCTTGCCGATATCCATCAGCAGATCGGCACGATTGAATTCCAGTTCGCCGGTGAAGCGGTCGATCGTCACTTCCGCGACAGCGGCACCGGTGGTGAAGTAGAAGAACGGATTGCCGCGGCCAGTTTCGCGATTGTAGTCGACGCCCGGTGTGGCGAAGAACCCACGGGCTCCCAGGTCGACGCGCTCGCGACGAGCCATCGCGCAGAATTCGCCGAACTCGATGCGGCGAGCGGGATCTGGAACGCGATCATCGAATACATAGCCGCCTTCGATCTGGATATGCTCGGGTGATGCAACCAATCCGCGCTCTGCATTGGCAAAGAGGTCAGCGGCGTACTGCTTCATCCGTGCGATGATCGTCCGACAGGCGTTCAGCGCCGCCGCGCCATTGAGATCAGTGCCCGCACTGGCGGCGGTCGGCGACGTGTTGTTATTTTTTTCGGTGGAGGTCGTCATCAGGCGGACGGACTCGATCGGTAGGTCGAACTCGTCGGCCACCAGTTGTTTGATCTTTGTGTTGAGTCCCTGGCCCATTTCGGTGCCGCCGGTGGAAACCTGCACGGTGCCGTCGGTGTACACGTTGACCAACGCGTTGGCCTGATTGAGAAACTTAGTTGTAAACGAGATGCCGAACTTCACTGGCGAGATCGCCAGGCCTTTGACGTGCGTGGCACACGAGGCGTTGAACTTGTCGACCGCGGCTAAGCGGCGTTGGTAATCAGACGAGCTGGCCAGCTGGTCGAAGATTTCCTCCAGCACATGGTCGCGGACGATCTGGCCGTAATGCGTTACGCTCCGTTGGGGGGCGCCATCGCAGTACAGATTTCGCTGGCGAACCTCCATGGCGTCAATTCCCACGACGCGAGAGATTTCCTGCAGGCAGCTTTCGATCACAGCCAGGCCCTGCGGTCCCCCAAAGCCCCGAAACGCCGTGTTCGGTGGCAAATTGGTGCGACAGACTTGGCCCGTCACGCGCATTTGCGGCACGAAGTACGCGTTGTCGGCGTGGAGCATCGTGCGTTCCATCACCGAAGTCGACAGATCCGCGAACGCACCACCGTTGGAGTAAAAGTGAAACTCGGCGGCCAGCAAATTGCCCTCGTCGTCAAAGGCCACGCGGTAGTCCGTTTGGTATTGGTGGCGCTTACCCGTAATCCGCATATCGTCGCCACGGTCAAGGACCAGGCGTGCAGGTCGATTGGTGTGCCGGGCAACCAGGGCCGCCATCACGGCGGTCAGTGACGACTGTGTTTCCTTCCCACCGAAACCTCCGCCCATGCGCGGGCACTCGCAGACGACTTGATGCATGCCCAGCCCAAGTGCTTCGGCGACGACCGCTTGCGCTTCGGTGGGATTCTGTGTAGATGAGATGACTTTGACCGTGCCAGCTTCGCTTGGCTCGGCCAGCGCAGCCTGTGTTTCGAAATAGAATTGCTCCTGACCATTGCTGTGAAACTGTCCCGACAGCGTGTGGGGTGCCTCGTCGAATGCCGACTCAAAGGCTTGGTCATCCTCCGCGCCGGGACTGATCATGTGCCGTTTCGGACCGATGAAAGAACTCGCCTTGATCGCATCATCAATCGTCAGCACTGCAGTCTGCTGCTCACACTGAAGTTTGACGAGTTCACGAGCTTGCCGCGCTGCCTCCGCAGATTCCGCTCCAATGACAACGACCGGTTGGCCGATATACGAGATCTCGTCTTCGACCAGGAACGGCTCGTCGACGATGATCGGACCGAAGTGATTCGGTCCACCCAAATCTTCATGCGTCAGCAAGCAAACGACGCCGGGCACCGCGCGTGCCGCCTTCAGATCGATCGACTGAAGCCGACCGCTCGCGATGGGAGCGCCGACGAAAGAGACGACCAACTCGCCTTCGCGACGCGGCAAGTCATCAATGTATTGGGCCGTGCCGGTGACGTGGCCAACGGCGGATTCGTGTGGCAGTGGTTTCCCAACCGAGGGCATAGGTCAGACCTCCACCGGTTGGAGGGACGACAGGTCGTGGAAGCACTTCACGAATAAGTTCTCAACAAGCTGCCAGCGATAGTCGGCGCTGCCGCGAACGTCGGTGATCGGAGTGATTTCATCACGCGCGATCAAGCCAGCTTCACGCATTGTCGTCTCGGTCAGTGGCTGGCCAGTGAGCGAGGCCTCCGCTTTCGGCAACCGTACCACTGTTGGACCAACGCCTCCGGTCGCCACTCGCGCCGATACGATCGCGTCGTCCTCGATTTCCAGCAGAAACGCCGCCGTGACGGTGCTGATGTCCATGTCACGGCGTCTGGAAATTTTGTAGAGCTTCAAACGTTGGTTTTCTGTTGGCAGTGGGGTGCGAACGGCGAGAATCACTTCGTCGGGCTTTAAGTCAAGCTTCTTGTAACCGAGGTAGAAGTCTTCGATCGGAATCTGTCGACGGCCACTCACACTTCCGACTTCGAGCGTCGAGCCGGCGACGTAGTGGAAAGGAATCGAATCCGCGATTGGCGAAGCGTTGGCGAGGTTGCCGATCAATGTGCCCGCGTGACGCACTTGGGGGCTGCCAAACCTTGTGAGGATGTGATGGTATTCGGGAATTCGATCACGGACGAACGATTCAATTCGCGACCACGAGACCGCCGCTCCGATCACTAGCGCACTATCTTCGACTTCCAAGACGTCCAGTTCGTCGACGCCGCCGGTCACGAGGATGTCGGTCGGGCGTATCTTGCCGTGATTGTGCTGCACCCCTAGATCGGTTGCCCCCGCGACAAGCGTCGACGTCGGTCGCTCGGCTCGGCGTGCGAGCAAGTCGTCCGTCGTGCTCGGCAAGAAGATCTCGGGCAGCGCATCCGCGACGACGGCACCATTGGTAGTTGCGTCGCCACTGCCTGGGTTTACGTGGACGGGTACAGAATCCAACTTGCTCAGATCGGCGAGTATCGACTTCGCGTCGAACAGATCGCCCACGGAGCCTTGATTCGTGCCGGCCTGTCGGCCAGCATCCAATATCTGCGCGTAGCCCGTGCAACGACAGAGATTGCCCGACAGCCCCAAACGCATATCGTCGTCCGTCATGGCGTCAGTTGCACCTGCCTCACATTTTTCTTCAGCGAGACCGTGCAGAGCCATCACGAATCCCGGCGTGCAGAACCCGCACTGAGATCCGTGGCAGTCGACCATTGCCCGCTGCACGTCCGTCAACAATCCGGCTTCTGCGAGTCCTTCGACCGTGATCACATGCGATCGATCCAGCTGATAAACAAACGCGATGCAGGCATCAATCGTCTGATACTCAAGCTGATTTTGCTCGGCATTGAGCCTGCCGACCAGAACCGTACACGCGCCGCAATCGCCCTCTGCGCAGGCGACCTTAGTGCCAGTCAAGCGAGGAGTGCAGCTGTCGCGAAGATAGTCGGTCACGGTCATCGCCGCTTGCGGGCCACGCACAGCCTGGCGATTACCGTTCAAGTAGAAGACCAGATGATCTCGCATGACAAACGGTGACGGGTTATCGTGGTGGAATGGGGTGGTAAGTTGTTGGTCTACCAAGCACAGTGGGCAGGGAAGATTGTCATCCCGCCCTGGGCTTGATATGCTTTGCCACCTATCCGCACGATAGGTAGGCTGCCGACCGACGTCAATGCTTGACGTGCTGCCCGCTCCTCATGGGAATCGATTTCATGCCGCTTAATGCTAGTAAACTCGCCGACGCGGTCATGGCGCGCTGTGACGAGCTGGCGGCATGTTCCGAGGACGAACATCGCGTCACCCGTCGGTTTTTGACTCCGCCAATGCGTGAGGTCCACGATCGACTGAGCGGTTGGATGAAAGCGGCGAATCTTGAGCCGCGCGTCGACAACGCAGGCAACCTCATCGGGCGGCGGGCCTCCACACATTTGGACCGCACGCTGCTGTTGGGCTCGCACTTGGATTCCGTTCCCAACGCGGGTCGCTACGACGGTGTGTTGGGAGTGCTGATTGGTGTGGCAATCGCGGAAGCAATCATCGACGAGTCGCTCCCCTTTCACTTGGACATCATCGGCTTCAGCGAGGAAGAAGGCGAACGCTTCAGCATGCCGTACCTGGGCAGCTCAGCAGTTGCCGGACGGTTCGATCAGAACTGGCTCGCACGAACCGACCGAGACGGCAACACGGTGAGCGATGCGATTCGCCAGTTCGGGCTGCGCCCGGAAGACATCGGCGACGCGGAGTTTTCGACGGATCATGTGATTGCCTATGTTGAGCCGCACTTGGAGCAGGGGCCGATGCTGGAGCAGGCGGGCCTGCCGCTGGGTGTCGTGACGGGCATTGCAGGACAGAGCCGATTGCGACTGGAGTTCGCCGGCACGGCCGGCCATGCGGGCACGACTCCTATGTTGGGTCGGAGTGATGCCCTGTTGATGGCGTCGGAATTCATTGTCGAGGTTAGTTCACTTGGGCGGCAAACAACCGGTCTGCGGGCGACTGTTGGCCGCGTTGCGGCTGCTCCGAACGCACCCAACGTGATTCCTGGTCGCGTCGAACTGTCACTCGACGTCCGGCACGTGGACGACTTGGTGCGCGAGCGCGCGATCAACGACCTGCTGGCCACCGGCAATCGTATCGCGAAGGCTGCGGAGGGAATTTTTTCGGTACTTGAGACGAACGCGAATGCGGCCGTGTCGATGGACGCTGATGTCAGCAAATTGCTCATCGCTTCGATTCACGAGTGCGAGCAACGGCCGCTTGAGTTGTTCAGTGGAGCCGGTCACGACGCGGTAGTGATGGCCGAACGATTTCCCACCGCGATGTTGTTCTTGCGCCATCCCGGCGGAGTGAGTCATCATCCCGACGAGCGCGCCGAGCGCGACGACGTGGCGGTCGCGATCGAGGTCTTGTGTCAGTTCGTTCGCAACTTGGCCAAGCAACACCAACCCAATCAAGTGAGCAGCAGTTAGCTATGCAGTCGCCCTTCGGCACAACACGCACCATCGTCGAGCACAACCACGCGGTGATTGCCCCCGACGGGCACGTCATCTCTCCCTTGTCGGGCTGGCACGAAACCGAGGGAGTCGTGCTCATCAGTCCGACCATGCGAGGAGGGCAGGGTGGGCCGCGATTCCTGCAGTACTTGGTTCACGGCTCAGCCGAGTGCCACGCCAACTCCGCGCCCGACGGCGTTCAGCGGCTGATCTACGTGCTCAGCGGTGCGGCAACGCTGGACGGCACCGGTATGAAGGCCGACGACTTTGCTTGGTTTCCGCCGGGGGACAAGTACGAACTGACCGTTGCCGAAGGTGCCCAAGTGCTCGTCTTTGAAAAGCAGTACCAGCCGCTAGCCGGCGGGAAGACTCCTTCACGCGTCACTGGTTCGCATGCTTCGGCGCCGGCGGAGCCGTTCATGGGCGATGAAGATGCGATGCTGGCCACGTTGCTGCCTATCGAGCCGGCATTTGACATGGCCGTCAACGTGTTTTCTTTCCAGTCGGGTACAACCCTGCCGTTCGTCGAGACGCACATCATGGAGCATGGACTGTACATGCGGGCAGGGCAGGGCGTCTATCGCTTGGGGGACCGCTGGTACCCCGTTCAAGCTGGCGACACGATCTGGATGGCGTCCTACTGTCCACAATGGTTTGTCGCGATGGGCAAGCAGCCGGCGAGCTACATCTACTACAAAGACATCCATCGCGATCCTTTGGACTTAGCGCAGTAAAGGCCACGTTGCATGAGCGACCGTAGCGCTCCCCAGATCGACCTCGATCAGTTGATGGGTGAATTGCACCATCTGGCCACCATCAGCGACTGTCCAGAATCGCCACCCGCCGTTACCCGGGTCGTGTTCACCGAAACCGATCTCAAGGCGCGTGAGTACCTCCGCTCGCTCTACGAACAAGTCGGACTCGTCGTCCGCGTCGATCCGATCGGCAACACCTTCGCCCGTTGGGAGGGACAGGATCCGACAGCGCCCGCGGTCGGCACCGGCTCGCACACCGATGCGATTCCCCACGCAGGCATGTACGACGGAACGGTCGGTGTGCTGGGCGGACTGGAAGCAATTCGATCGCTTATGCGCAGCGGATTTCAGCCGCAGCGTTCGATCGAGCTGGTGATGTTCACGTCTGAGGAGCCAACGCGATTTGGTGTGGGTTGCACCGGCAGTCGAGCGATGAGCGGTGCAATGACGCCCGCTCAGTTGACCGCTTTGGTCGATGAAGCGGGAGCCGACTACGACGCCGTTCGCCAGCACGCCGGCTTCACAGGCGAATTGAGCGCTGCGCAGCTTCCGGCGGATCACTTTCATGCCTTCGTGGAACTTCATATCGAGCAGGGGCCCGAACTGGAAGCCAGCGAGACGCCGATCGGCATCGTCACGGCTATCGCAGCCCCCGCGACTGTTGAGTTTTTGGTGACGGGCGAAGGCGGACATGCGGGCGCTGTGCTGATGCCGCGTCGTCGCGACGCATTGGCTGCCGCCGCGGAGATGATCTCGTCGATTGAATCGCTGGCGCTGGAAAGCGATAGCGCCGACCTGGTCGCGACCGTCGGCAAAGTGGATGTGCATCCGGGCGCTGTGAACTCGATCCCGAGCCGTGTCGGCTTCAGCCTTGATCTGCGCGACATCGACGGCAACAACCGCGATCGTGTGGCCGAAGCGATCGCCGAATCGACCGACGAGATCGCCACGCGAAGGGGCGTCACCGTGGAACGGCGAATGCTGAACTGCGACCCACCCGCGCAATGCGATCCGACCGTCGTGAATGCGATCGCGCGTGCCACGAAACAGCTCGGCATCGACAGCTGCGAGATGATCAGCCGCGCCTATCACGATTCGTTGTTCATGGCCCGCATTGCCCCGATGGGAATGATCTTTATCCCTTGCCGAGGCGGCGTATCGCACCGCCCCGATGAGTTCTCGTCACCCGAGCAAATCGCCAATGGTGTGCAAACGCTAGCCATCACGTTGGCGGAACTGGCCAGCTAGCGGATGGTCCCGAGGTTGTCGTTTGGAGTTCTGCACAACGCGACGAAAACTTTTTCATCGAGCAAAACTGGGGCTCCGGCGGAATCCGGAGTCGTTGTTAGTGCTTAATTCATAAGGGTTTACGTCGAAGCCGTTCTCATGCGCCGAGCCAGTTATGGCGAGCAGAACTCGTTGTCGCCATACGAATTAAGTCGCCCTTCTGGCTGCCACCTCATGCTGCGAACTGGTCGCATTCCGCAATACGTAGACGGAAATCTAGCGAAACTGCGTTTGATGGTTTGTCAAAGATCGCTCGGCCTATTTTCGAGCCAAGTCGAGTGTACCCGAATCGGTGGTCCAATTTCATCGACGAAATGGGACCGTTTTCGCACGGGTAAATACTCTGAAGTGGATGCCACGCAGCAGATTCGTCGGCGGTGATTCCAGCGAAGGCACCCGTCACGCTGGATTGACGGATCGAAGAACGAACGCAGGCTGGGTTCTTACGGAGGCCAACCGTCGGATGTTCTCTAGATTAGTGTCCTTGCGAGTTGGACTACTCCGGCAAACACTGCGATCAGGCCGATTATGAGTACGACTTTGAATTTCTTTTTCCCAGCATCATCTTGCTTTGACAGTTTTGGGAACAACTTTCCAGAACCGAACAGTGCAATCAGAGCACCGCTGACTATCAAGATTATGCCGTCTGATAGGTTGCTTAGGTCCATATCTAGTTCCGCTTTTGTCTCAGGTACTAGAGCTTGGACTATATTTCCACGTCGCCTAACAGGAGCCCTGCGGTGCGTGCCGCATCACACCAAGATACGACGGATTGTACCGCACGTGGTGGGAGCGGTGAATGGGCGCATCGATATGGGGGATTTAGTAAGCACCAACCCGCGAACAACTTGCCAATCATTGCCACTTGGATACTACACGCGTTCGCAAACATAGTTGCATCCATGTAAGCTGAGCGATTGGCGTGTCCGGTGCATCGCTATAGCTACCAGACCTAATACCGACACTAAAGCCATGCAAGTGGGCTCGGGGATAACAAAGGCGAGTCCTGCAAGACCGTCAGGTAAACCAGTCGGACCTACCAAATTCATGAAGCCGGTAGCTGGATCGAGGGTGTATAGACTATCCGTACCATCTCCGAATCCACCATCGGCGACATATAAGGCTCCGGTTGCGGGATTGAAGTCCATTCCAGATGTGAAACCGAGGTCGACTGACAGTGTCACCGAGTTGACTATCGCAGCAGTTGACTTATCGACCGTCAACAATCGGGAAGGAGCTGTCACGCCGCTATCAAGAATGTAGAGTGAGCCGCTCGGAGTGAAGGCCATTGCCGAAAAGTCTCCATCAAGAAGCCCGCCAAGATCCCCGACGACGGTCCCGGCACCAGTAGCAACATCTATCGAAAACAGCTGTCGATTATTGGGGACACTCTGTATGCCGAACAGCACGTCGCTAACCGGATCGAATGCAAGATCGCCTTCGACAACCGGCAAACCCGTGAACCCGATAGGCGTATACGCGCCAGTATCCGAATTGATGGTGACCAATGAGTTGGCCGGCCTTCCAACACCTGTAGTCAGGCCATAGAGCATTCCGTCAGGTGCGAAGGCGATTCCTGTAAGAGAGTCCGTGCCCATTCCCGTCGCACGCGGATTCGATGAATCGCCGGTGGCGGGGTCGACGTCGTAGAGGATCCCATTAAAGGTGTTGCCTAGAAGGGATTGAGCGAAGGCGTCTGCTGTCGACAGAGACGAGACAACCATAACGAATGAGAAAATGAGTCGAATACTGAGGTTCATGAGCGATACTCCGGTGATCAGAATCTGCGGCGAATTGAATGCGATCAGCAAGCGTTGAATTGCCGTTACGGGACCGCGAAATAAGAGAATGCCCCCTCTTGCGGCGGTAATACGAGGACTGAGGTCGTGTGACGCTGTTCCGAGGCGTGATGACCATCCTGAGTTTACCTGAGGGGGAACCGACCATGCAAGTATTCCCGGGTTATTGAAACGACAAATCTAGACAGTTGCCGTTTCATCGTCTTGAGTTGGTTTCAGACGGTCGCGGAGACTGCCTGATGTGTACATCAATTCGGCTGATTCCCATTCTGAGATTCCGACGGACGAGAGAACCACATCATTTCGCAACCGTGCGGTGCCAATCCGTAGAACATTCATCGATTCGGTCCACTTGAGCAGAGCAGCCGACTGCGATCGCGGTCTTCTGGCTTGTTGTACGCCTCAGCAACGTCTTCACCGCCGCCTGAGCTAGCCGTGTCTGCAGAGCGGGCGATTTATGGTATCATTCCGGCGTTCGTCACACTCCTTCCCAATGCGAGATTTCATGATGACTCGATACTTCACCGTGGCACTGTTGTGTTCCGTTTGTCTGACCTCTGCTTATGCTGCCGACTGGAGTCGATTTCGCGGGCCGGCCGGTTCCGGAGTAGCGCTGGACTCCGACGCGCTGCCCACTGCCTGGTCGCATGAAGCGAACCTGGCCTGGAAAACGCCGCTGCCAGGTCCCGGCGCGTCCAGTCCGATCATCGCCGACGGGAAAGCGTTTGTGACTTGTTACTCGGGTTACGGGCTGAGCCAAGAAGACCCAGGCGACATGGAGAATCTGGTCCGGCACTTGGTCTGTGTTGATCTGGCCACCGGCGACAAGTTATGGCAGGCCGACGTGAAGGCGGCGCTGCCAGAAGACCCGTACTCGGGGATTGGCGTCACGGCCCACGGCTACGCTTCGCATACGCCCGTGTCAGACGGAACGAACGTCTACGCATTTTATGGCAAGAGTGGTGTCTACGCGTACGACATGTCAGGCGACGAGCTTTGGCACACGGACGTTGGCAAGGAATCGGATCCGGCAAAGTGGGGCTCGTCTTCGAGTCCTATCGTGCATGAGAACACCGTCATCGTGACCGCTTCGGCCGAGAGTCAGGCGATCGTCGGTCTCGACAAGACAACCGGCGCGGAATTGTGGCGACAGGAAGCCTCTGGCCTAGACGGAATGTGGGGTACTCCGACGCTGGTTGATGTTGGCGATGGCCGTACGGATATCGTGATGTGCGTGGCCAAGGAGTTGTGGGGGCTCGATCCCGACAGCGGCAAGCTCCGCTGGTATGCGAGCGCGACGGATGCGCAGCAGGCGTATTCGAGTGTTATCTTGGACGGCAGCCGGGTGTTTGCGTTTACCGGTCGTGGTGGTGGGAACATCGCCGTTGATGCTGGCGGCGCGGGCGATGTCTCCGAGAGCAACACGGTGTGGGAGGGAAGCATCACCGCCAGTTTCGCTTCGCCGGTGCGTCACGACTCGAGAATCTATGTCATCTCGCGCGGGGTGTTGAGTGTCGTCGATGCTGAGACCGGCAAACGCGTCCAGCAGCTGCGGCTGAAAGGATCGCGGGAGACGGGCGGGCGTATGGGGTCCCTGGACTACCCCTCGCCGATTGTGATTGGTGATCGGCTGTTTTATCTCAACGGCAGCGGTCAGATGTTTGTGTTTTCTCTTGGCGACAAGGTCAAGCAGGTTAGCGTGAACGAAGTCACGACCGATAAAGAGGACTTCCGCGGCACACCCGCGGTGAGCGACGGCCGCATGGTGCTGCGAAGCTCCAATTATCTCTACTGTGTGGCCGATAAGGGCGAAACCGTGGAAGTTGATCCCAGTCTGGTCGCCAGCGCGGAGGAGGCGGAAGAGGGACCTAGCGAAGCTAGAGGACGCGGTGGTCGCGGAAGAGGCGGACCTGGTGGAGGAGGTCGTCGCTTCGATCCGATGACTATGTTCAACGACATGGATACCGACAAGGACGGCCAGGTGACCGAGGCGGAACTCGCCGGTCATCGCATGGAGGATCGACTCAAGACGTTGGACAAAGATGGCGACAAAGCGATTTCCAAAGACGAATTCACCTCCGGCATCGGTTCACTCTTCCGACGCGGCGGCGGTGGTGGTGGTTACGGCGGCCGCGGCGAAGACAACCGCCCCAAGCGACCCCAGCGCCCCGAGGCTGCGTAGGAGCGGCGCGGGAACCATACGGACGAAAGCTACCTGGTGGCGTGGCTGGTTTGATTAGCCGCCTAGCTACGCCCGACGGTCGCCGAGATGAAGCCAAACGGCTCGTCGGTGACGACGAATACTTCGTTTTCGTTCTCGCGATTGAACGGAGCCAGATTCGCCAGCAGGTGATGCTTGTTGGGCATCGTTAGTGAGATTTCAGCCGCCTGCGGACAAGCGTCGAGCGCCGCCTGGCCCATTTTGTAGAGTGTTTCTTGCACGCTACGGCTGTAGTGATCGATGAATGTGGCGAGCAGGGCATTGAGAATTGACTTGCGCGCGGCGGCGAAGTCGATGCTGGTTGCGGAATACTCCCACGAGGCGGAAAGGCTGGTGGCGAGAATTCGATCGTCGGTGTCGGCCAGCGTGCGAAACTCGCTCTCATGAAAGTCGGTAAAACCGCTCTCCGTGGTTTTGGCGATTAGCAGGTCTTCGATGCCGCTACGGACTATCGGCTCGGCATTGCGATCGAGCACAACACTTGCCGTCGGTGTGGCCGATTCGTTGGCAACGAACGCATGCGGCGAATCAAGCAAGCGATTCCAGATTCGCTCGGTCAGTGCGACTTGGCATTGCTCAACATGCGAAAACTGAGCGATGAAGTACTCCGCAAGGTGAAGTCCAAATGACTCGATCGTGTCTAGCGAGTGATCTTTGGCCAGTGCGTAGACCGTGTTCTTGCACGTGTCGGTGGCGATAACCTGGGAGTTGTCGCCGTCGGTGTAGGCAGCGGCGAAATCTCCCTGCAACTCGATGTTGACGCTGGCTTCCACAAACTCGTGGGTTTCCTGGTTCGCGGCCGCCGACCGCGGGCGGCGGATTTTGCTCACGCGGACTTGATGCTTGCCGTAGCTTTGCGATTTCAATTGACTGGCCATGCCAACCTCAGAGGTTTCGGATATAGTTGGGGTCTAGGGACTTGGATTTTCGGCGCAGGATTTTATCGCAGGCGTGTGAGGCAATCTTTCACCGATTCCTAGCTCACAGATCTAGTCCCTGTCGGCAATCAACACGCGAACGGTGTCATGTTCAGCGTCGTCGCCGCTTCTAAGATACAAAACGTGCACCTTGTTGTAAGCCGCCATGGCTTCGAAGTCCGGTAATTTGGAAATACGCAGCCGCCGCGTGATCACGCCCGAGGGCGAATTCGCAGCTTCGATCAAAGTGCAGGCGGGCCAGATCGTCGAGATCGGCGACTACGCCACCAGCACAGCCAGCGATCTAGGTGATTTAGCCGTCCTGCCAGGCTTTGTTGATCCTCACGTGCACATCAACGAACCCGGTCGGACGGAGTGGGAAGGATTCGCGAGCGCGACGGCGGCCGCGGCTGCTGGCGGAATCACGACACTGGTCGACATGCCGTTGAATAGTTCGCCGGTCACGACGACCGTTGCTGCGCTAGAAGTAAAGCGACGTGCAGCCGAGGGGCAACTCGACGTCGATGTTGGATTCCATGCCGGCTTGGTTCCGGGTAACGAGGCTGAGATCGAAGCACTGCTCGACGCCGGAGTGTTAGGCGTTAAGGCGTTTCTCTGTCACAGCGGCATTGATGAGTTTCCAGCAGCTACCGAAAAGGAGCTACGCGCCGTCATGCCATTACTCGCTGAGCGTGGGGTCCCGTTGCTAGTGCACGCGGAGCTCGAGAGTGAAGTGCCGGCGATACAAGAACCGACGCGATATGCGGATTACCAGGCATCGCGTCCGCCGAAGTTTGAACGAGAGGCGATCGAATTGATGATCCGCCTGTGTCGCGAGTCGCGTTGCCCGACGCACATTGTGCATCTGGCCGACGCAGCGAGCTTGCCGACGCTCAGCGCCGCGAAGCGAGAAGGTCTGCCGCTCACAGTGGAGACTTGTCCGCACTATCTAACATTTACCGCCGAAGAGATCCCAGACGGAGCGACGCAATACAAGTGTGCTCCGCCGATTCGCAATGCAGAGAATCGTGAGGGGCTGTGGCGAGGTCTGGCCGACGGTGCGATCGATTTCATCGCAACCGATCATTCGCCTTGTCCTCCGGAACTGAAACAGCAGGAAGTCGGTCACTTTGATCTTGCTTGGGGCGGCATCAGCTCGTTGCAGCTGGCCCTGCCAGCGGTGTGGACAGAAGCTAGCAAACGCGGCCATGCACTTCCAGATATCGCCGGATGGCTTAGTCATGCTCCGGCTAAGTTGATCGACCGCGAGGCGGGAATCCGCGCCGGCGCGCCGGCGAACCTGGTCGTCTTCGACGCCGAGGGGTCTTTCGAAGTTCACGGTCAGCAGCTCCATCATCGGCATCCGTTGACGCCCTACGAGGGCCGGACGCTCCGTGGCGTCGTGCGGCAGACTTATATGCGCGGGTTGTGTACATCAGCGGGCGGAACCGGAGACATCCTATGAATTCGATCACCATCGACTGGTTGAATCAACTCGACGAAGCTGCGGCGCAGGCCGAGTTCCAAAAATGTTGCGGTTCGTCGTGGTGGTGCGAACGCATGGAACGCGCACGACCGTTTGCGGATGAGGAATCGCTCAAGAACGAAGCCAATCGTTTGTTCGACGAGATGCCCCAGGCAGCATGGATGGAGGCCTTCGACAGTCATCCGAAAATCGGTGTCCTGAATTCATTGCGCATGCGCTTAGCCGGCAACAATCAGTGGTCCCGTGGCGAGCAAGCGGGAATCCAAGACTCAGACGAGCAATTGTTGGCGGATCTGGCCGCCGGTAACGCAGCTTACGAAGCGAAGTTCGGGTATATTTTCATCGTCTGCGCTTCCGGTCTCTCGGCGAAAGAAATGCTGTCGCGGCTCAACTCGCGAATTAAGAACGAGGAAGGGCCGGAGCTGCGAATTGCATGTTACGAACAGCGCAAGATCACCCATTTGAGGTTGGATAAGCTCGAAGCCAACTGACGACGCCTTCGAACTAGAACAGGAAAGTTGATGAGCCCGATCACGACGCACGTTTTGGACACTGCCCTGGGAAAACCTGCCGCAGGAATTCGAGTCACGCTCTACCAGTTGGGCGACGACGCGAACGCGGTCGAGATTGGACGAGGAGTCACCAACGCGGATGGACGGATCACCGGCTTGCTGCCGGAAAACTCAAAAATCTCCGGTCAGTATCGCCTAGAGTTCGGGACGGCCGAATACTTTTCTGCGACGGGGCGCGAATCCTTCTATCCACGGGTCGAGATTCTCTTCGAGGTGGATCCGGCAGGTGGCCACTACCACGTGCCTCTGCTGTTATCCCCGTTTGGCTATTCCACGTACCGAGGCAGCTAGAGCCGCCGCAGCAAGTGAGCGAGGCTTGGCTCACGAGTCTGCGATGGTGAGATTCTGATACCGTTGGAGGAGCTGCGCATCTGTGTCGACGCCTAGCTTATCGAGCACGCGCGCGCGATGCTTGGCAGCAGTTTGGAAGGAGATGTCGAAAAATGCCGCCAGTTGCTTGATCGAGCGTCCTTTGAGAAGCTCCTGGTACACTTCGCCTTCCTTGGGAGTGAGCTTGCGGAGCTGTTCACGTTTGAGCTCCTCTTCGCGTTTAGTGAGCCACTGCCGCCGACCTTTTTCCAGTGCTTCTTCCACCCTCTCGAGCAACAGCTCGGTGTCGACCGGTTTGGTCAGCACATCACAGGCGCCGGCACGGAAGGCTTCCGAGGCGGTGCGGACGTCGACATGGCCGGAGATAAAGATGATCGGTACATCAACCTGTTGAGCGTCGAGCATCGACTGCAGCTGCAATCCACTCGCTTCCGGCATCCTTACATCGAGCAGCAGGCATCCCGGACGCTCGCCATCGAAGCTCTCGAGAAAATCCTTTGCCGATTCGAAGGCCCTGGTCTGATAGTTGGCAGATTCCAGCAGCCAACTGAGCGACTTGCGGACGCTTGCATCGTCGTCAACGATGTAGACAACACATTCAGCATTCATGGGAAATCGGACGATTGTTGTGGCTGATGATTACCGACTCGCTTAGAATGGGCGAATCAGGAACGCAAAGTACGAACGACTCGCTCAACTGATAGTCGAGTAGCAGACTTCCGAAAAGTTCCCCTATTTTTGCACAGGTTCGAGCTTGCGAAAACCGATTGGCGAAACAATCTTTGTACGGCGAGCAAAAAAAAAGAGCCCTCGCAGACGGGGCAGCACCTACGAGGACTCTAAGCGTAGCACGTAGCCACTGCAATAACATAGAATGTAATCGACCACTGATGCCGCGAGTGACATGCGAATTTGTCGCGTCAAACGGACGTTTCGTGGGCTGATTTCGCTCTTCGGGTGGGCTGCGATGCGTCGCGAGGGGTGATTCCGAAAGCGCCTCATTGCGCAGCGACTGGGTAGAGTTTGTCAAAGAATCGCGAGTTTAGGTCCACCGGCCGCCGCACCGAGGGAGGTAGTTTCGGTTTATGCACTGGCGGCGCAGGTATTTTTGTTTGCATGGTCGGGGTATGAATCTCCGAGGTTAGCTTCATGGCGACCACACAATTCAATGAATCGGCCCGGTTGGAGTCGCTCCATGGCTACTGCGTCTTGGACACCGATCCCGAGCAGACTTACGACGATCTGACCCAGTTGGCTGCACAAATCTGTGACACGCCAATCAGCCTGATCAGTCTGGTGGACGAGAACCGGCAGTGGTTCAAATCTAAGGTTGGCATCGCGGTCAACGAGACGCCACGTGAGCTCGCCTTCTGTGCCCATGCCATCGAGCAGGCGGATGAGATCTTCGTTGTGCAGAATGCGCTGCTCGATGATCGGTTCGCCAATAATCCCTTGGTGACGGGGGATCCTCACATTCGTTCTTACGCTGGTGCCCCATTGGTCACGACCGACGGGTACGCCATTGGCACATTGTGTGTGATTGATCAGCGTCCCCGAGAGCTGACCGACCAGCAATTGCATGCGTTGAAGACTCTCGCCCGACAAGTGGTTTCCCAGCTGGATGCACAGATCAATGTGCGACTGCTCAACGGAGCGGCCATCGAACTCGAAAACGAACGGCGGGAAATGCAGCTAATCCTCGATCATGTACCTGCCTACGTGCTGTTCAAAGACACGCATAACAACATTCTGCGCGTGAACAAACAAGTAGCCGAGGCTGTCGGTAAGCCCGCAGCTGAGATTGAGGGTCGTTCTGCTGCTGAGATCTACCCCGAATTGGGAGATAAGTTTTATCGAGAGGACAAGGAAGTCATCCGATCCAAGAAGCCACTGCACGGAGTCATCGAGCATCTCGACGTGGATCGGCGAGGTGCGCGCTGGATTCGCACGGCCAAGATTCCCATCGCCAACCGGCTGGGCGAAGTCGAACGGCTGCTGGTCGTGGCGCTGGATGTCACAGAGCTCAAGGAAGTCGAAGACTCGCTGCGACAGAGCCAAACAGAACTGAGCGAAGTGAATGCCCATCTGGAAGAACTTGTGAAGCAGAAAACTGCCGAACTGGAAGCTTCCAAGAAATGGTTCGAGGACCTCTACGAAAACGCACCCGACATGCATGTTTCGGTCGACCCGAGCGATAGTCATGTTCTGCAATGCAATAGAACGCTGCTCAGCGAGACCGGGTACGAACGTGAGGAGGTCGTGGGCGAGTCGGTTATGAAGCTATACCATCCCGACAGTCGGGCGGACGCGATGCGTGCCTTCCAAGAGTTCCGCACTGAGGGGTCCGTGCTCAACGCGGAACTTGTCTTGGCTCGAAAAGACGGTTCGCAGATCGACGTGATTTTGAACGCCTCGTCCATCCGAGATGAACAAGGAAACATCGTGGCGAGCCGTAGCGTCTGGCGAGATGTGACTGAACGGAACCGGCTCACCCAACATGCGCAGCGGAATGCAGAGCGGTTGGCTCATCTGGCGCGGGTCGCGACGATGAACGAGATGGCGACCGGCATCGCACATGAACTG
>JANQQA010000190.1 GCA_028285205.1 Bythopirellula sp.
CAGTTCACCGAAGAGCACCTGCGGCTGATGATTGCGATCGCGCACCAGGCGGCGCTCGCCGTGGAGGACACGTCGTACTACACAGCGATGGTGCAGGCCGAACGGTTGGCGGCAGTAGGGCAAACGATTGCTTCGCTCTCGCATCACATCAAGAACATTCTGCAGGGGGTCCGTGGCGGCAGCTACCTGATTGAGCTGGGACTGGGCGATCACGAAAAGGCAACCACCGCAGGCGAAGTCGACAGCGAAAAGGCCAACAAATCGGTTGGCATGATTCGCAAGGGCTGGAAAATCGTCGAGCGCAACCAAGAGCGGATTTCCTCCCTGGCGATGGACATGCTCTCCTTCAGCAAGCATCGCGAACCCGAACCCGAACCGTCGGATTGGAATGCGGTGGCCGCCGAAGTCGTCGAACTAATGCAATCGCGCAGTGAGGATCTGGGCGTCGCGCTCGAGTGGCATCCCGCCGAGGAAGTTCCCACGCTGATGTTCGACCCCGAGGCGATCCACAGCGCGATGCTCAACGTCGTGAGCAACGCGATCGACGCGTGCGAAAACGTCGACGAAGGCAAAGTGATCGTCCGCACCGAGTACTCGGCGGCCACAAAACGGGCGAGCCTGACGGTCCAGGACAACGGACCCGGCATTGCCCCCGATGACCTGGAAGCAATCTTCAACGTGTTCGTCTCGCGTAAGGGCGGACGTGGCACGGGCCTGGGCTTACCCGTCAGCCGCAAGATCATGGAGGAACACGGCGGACGCATCTTTGTTGACAGCCAACCCGGCCAAGGCGCCTGCTTCACGCTGGAACTCCCCAGCAATCAAACCTCCGGTGAACATCGGCCAGTACCCAAGGTCGCCGAGGCGCGCCCCGACTCGTCGGAGAGCGTTTTGTCGGACTCGTCGGTAGGATAGTGCCGAAAGCCCGAATACCCGGCAGACAAGGTTTGCGGTAATTCGACGACACCTAACGCCGCGTTGCCAGATCTTCTCAAGTCAGCCCAGCCCACGCGCGGCAGGTAGTTTTGAAAGGTTTTACGTTTTCATTTACATAACCTCCAGCCTGGGGACGCACTGAAAATTTGTAAGTGTGTGTAAGCCTTGCAGTTGCGGCTTCTTGTCGTCAAAGCATGGCCCAGATATTGAAAGGTTGGGACCTGAGAAGCTTTCAAAAACCCTCTGCCCTCCCCCACGCCTGTTGACCCTGCATTCGTCAAATCTCACTGTTCGGCGCAGCAACAACTTCTCCGCGACGCAGCCGATGCCGCTCCGGTTGGTATCGTTCAGAGCCCCAAGCATAGCGAACAGCGTGGCCTAAATTCAACGAAAAACTTAGCGCCGCGAATCCCGACTGAGCCGCGCCCCTCAGGAAGCGAAACCGCTCGCTAGTATGTGGAAATGTACCACAGAGGACTCAGAGAGCACGGAGGAGTATTAATCGCGGAATATCCAACAAGGAATCTCGAACTGCAGAAGTGCTGGGAACTGCATACTGCCTCGAAATTTATTGTTCGAGCTTCGATCTTCTCTTCTCAGGTCTTCAAGGCGTAACGGTGGCTCATCACGGCGCGCCAACGCAGGGCGCGGCAACCATACCGGAACCGACTAGCTTTGTGCTGCTGCTATTAACCCTCGCGGTCGGCGGTTCGAAGCCGTATCGTATCCTGCAATGAGCGCGGACTCGACCACGAAACTCGATCTCGAAGGCGCATCGCACCTGCCGCAGCAGAGAAGAATCTGAAAAAAACGCCACGCGATGGGCACGGGTGTCGGCCGCAGCGGTTACAATGAGTGCCTATTCCGCTGGGAGCGCTTCTCGGCTGCACTATCTGGGGAATCCCGGACAACGCATAGGCATTCATTTTGTTTCTTTCGCTTGACTGGCGGCAGAGAGGAGGAGACAGCAATGAACATTCCACGTAGCAAACTGTCAATCCGAACGATTCTCTCCCTCGCACTATTGCTGATCGGAGCCGATCGCAATGCGCTGGGCGGTGCGCTGCCGATTGAGCCCGGTTCTTGGACCCTCGCGATTCTGCCCGACACGCAAGTCTATGCGGAGAGCTATCCGCAGCATTTTACGGCGCAAACGCAGTGGCTCGCCGCACACGCCGATTCGCACAACATCCGGATGGTGCTGCACGAAGGGGACATCGTCGATGACAACAATACTCGGCGGCCGATGGACCGGCAGTGGGACAACGCCTTGGCATCGATAAGCCTCCTGGACGGGGTCGGGCCGTCAGGACGGGGACGCTAAACACACGCTCCGCATGCAAAGCCTGGCCGCGCCGTCGCT
>JANQQA010000261.1 GCA_028285205.1 Bythopirellula sp.
CGCGGCAGCTGCGGCGCGAATGAATTTGTGGTCGGATGCTGCCCCGCGGCGAAAAATTCAAGGGTTGAACAAGCCTGCGAACCATCGCCCCTTCCGGGAATCGGGTCCAGTCAGGTATAGCTACACATCAGCTTTGCTCTTAGGCACGTACGATGCGCGCGCCCGACAGCGCCGTGATTCGCAATAGTGGGGCGACAATCAGATGATCATTTTGAATGCTGATGTACAACAGCGTGAACGGCTGATTTCCGACATGCTAGCCGTAAGACGGCTGTCGGCCAGGAGCGGTCCGACGTAACATCCCCGGCGGTTCAACCGTCTGACACTGACGCTATCGCACCAAGAAAGAAAAGTGCTGGAAGAACCCATAGTAGAACAGCGATGAATACACACACCGCGCCAGCTTCAATTGCGGCTCTTCCATGCCGAACTTTCGTCGGTTGAATTATCGGGACACCCGGATAAGGAAATTCTCGGTGACGGAGAGCAGCTATGCCGTGAAGCGCGGCGATGAGACCAGCAATTCCCATTAGCAATGCCATAGCCGTCGCTAACCAAAATAGCGATCCAACTCCCGGGACGAGACGCCAATCGGTTGCCTGGTCGATGGCTACCTACAGAATCGCCATCACGATGTAGGTAAAAACGAAGGTCTTTGCCGCCAATGCGGTGCGACCACTCGGCTGCCTAATTGTGTCGGAACTCACCCTCACGGTTGCGATTCTGCCGGTCTCCCAATGTCCGCGTTGGGTCATTTAGCGACTACCAGAGGTTTGTAGACAGCTAGAATCACTGAACTGGGCCACCTAGCGCCTCCTGGATGCCGCCAGTAGGCAAGAACTGGCCATTCCCTAAGTACCTACCGCCGTCGGGTACGTAGAGTCTGCCACCCGCGTAGCTGTATGTACGTCGCTAGGTCTCGACATCCTCCGCATCTGGTCGATATGAGATTTGTGATCGCGTGATATTTAAAGCCTGGACCTGCGTCTTCTCATCCTTCTCAACCACAGTCATACGTACAACAGCATCGCCGTGCTGAAAGCTCGCTTTGAACGTAAAGACACCAGTCTTTCCGGAAGTCATTGCGCTGTAGTGTTCCAAGGTAAGATCTTCGATTGATCGAATCTTGCCTAGTTGGCTGAATGTCTGCATGGCCTGCCGGCCACCTGCTGAATCCACTTGCTCGATGAACAAATTTGTCAGCCGAAATCTAACGTCGCCTATATCCCAGTCTTCCGAAATGTCTTCCATAAAGTCGGCGACGAAGGGCTCCTTTGCTTCTCGGAAATTCGCTGAGCCAAACCCCAGGAAGGAAATAAACGCCAGTAGGAGCAAGAAAAATACGCCCAGCGATATGAGTATTTTCCGGATTACGCGCATTGCCTTCTTATAGGCCTAAAAGCTGATCACATAGATGCGGCTACGCATGTCGGGGCAGCAGTCTAGTGTATCGATTGACAGTTCATTGCCCAGATTGTACCGAATCTGGGGCTATCAACTCGCCAATGCAACTTATTGCGGTGCTTGAGTGACCGGCCGCATTGGATCGTCAAGAGACTACCTGAGCGCCGGAGACGCCTGATATCACTGGATTAGCCGGCCCAGGAGCAGTGCATCCGGCGGGAGTCGGCCAGAAGCGGCCGAAGCCTTCGAACGCTCGTGAAGCCGAAATGAAGACCATTCAGGCATCGTCACTAGAGTTTCCTATCCTTCAGAGGGTCGGTAGAGCGCCAGAAAAAAAATAGTCCCGCGGCCGCAGCGCCGAATAGCAATCCAGTCCACTCGGACTTGAACCACTCTAGGAAACTTAGATCCACCTTGTGAACGTATAGATGAAATTGCCAGTGCGCCCAGAGAAACACAGAGGCCGCGGAAATCAAGTAAACCGTTAAAAGAACTGGCCCGGCGGATCGTGGGATCGCGATCACTACACCCACTAGAAACAGCAGGCCACCCCAAACCTCCGAAGCGGTCAAAATTAGACCGTACCCAATCGCAGCGATCGGGACGCCGACAATCAGTCAGAATGCCATTACAAACCATTGGAATCGATCGTCCATGCCACCTAGCGTCTACGATAGTGGCGACGCGCGGCTGACACGGCCTTTGTAGAGGCAAAGGGCGTGACAGACGGAGCCGTCTACCGCTTGTTGATTATGTGCCGTGTTACTCATACGTTGGCGCCTTTGGATTCTTGAGAAAGTGCGTAACGATGTCCTTTGAGTTGCTCAAGACCGTCCTAGTAGAAATACCTTTTGAGACTATCCATTCCGCGGCATAAGCTCCGGCGGCGTCGGAAAAGACACCCCTAAAGGTGCATACGTCTTTCAATATGCAGCTCTGTCCAATCGAAACAGGGTCTCGACCCAAATCTGGGTTGTACATGTTAGAAGTATCAAGATCATAAAACTCACCGCCAACCAGGACTCTAATCCCCACTAGAGTAGACCTTGGCATCTCGTGGTCGACACCAAACGGTACACGTCCGTCAATGCGACATAGCGCGGTATCGAAAGTACAACCATCAATCTCATGTTGGGTTTCCTTGAAAGGCTCCACGTAGATAGCCACACTTTTCTTTACCGAATAGTCGATCTCTTCAGCAGGAGAGGCCGACGCGGCGGCGATTCCTAAAAGAGCAACTAGGGCTATCGATCTCACGGCATACAGCGCCTGCGACAGAGACGGGATTCGACTAGAGCAGCTTTTGCGAAAAAAAGCGTGACAAACGAGACGTTCCACTATTCGCACTGGAGAGGTTGCATTCGTCACTCTGAAGCAATGACCCAAATATATTCACCCACTTCGCTAGGGATCATAATCCACGCCGTTAGAGCAATGCCCGAAAATATCGCACGCCAACGCCGCGTTTCCCATAAGTACCGAAATAGAAGAATTGGGACGGTGAAGTACAGCAAGGCGCCAAAGTCGAAGGGCAACTGAACGGAGTTCGTAGACGCGTTAGTCGGCATCCACTAAGCCAATAAGACGAATCACGCAACGTTCCAGGCCACTTGTGCGATGTTGCTAGGTTCGTAGCCGTACCACCCAAGCACGCCCTCGTGGGATGTATAAATCGCGCCAAGAAGCGCTAGAGCGATGATCGGAACGTCTTCACGGGTCAGGTTCACCGCCCGGATCTACCAGCAACCTAACGCCCGAGAACGGCCAACAGCAGCCGTTACCGACTAGAGTCGGTGCGCCTCCTTGTACTGGTCGAAAACCGTTCTGAGTTCTTCGAACCGATAGAGTCCAGCGGATTCCGGGTCGTCAGGCCGCTGCTGATGGTCAATATATCGAATCCCGGTCATCACATCGTACTCACCTAGGGCCAAATCAAGGAGGATGTAGGTGCCGCTGACCAGCAAATCTCGATCTTCGTTCGAGTAGTCTGGATGGTAGATGATCAAGTCGAAGTAGCCATCTTCGACCCGCGAGTAGCACCATAACTCTTTCGGGTCGAAGTCACGGTCACCATAGTTGAGCGCGAAACGCGAGTAGTCGTCCATCCGCGGTCGATAAGCTGTTACTTTCCAGCCCTCTAAATCCGGTGCCGACTGAACTAACTCTTCGACGAAAGGTATCAATTCCGAGATCCCATCTGCGCTAATGACTAGTTCTTTCTGGCCCTGATTTGGGATCGAAATCTCATACACGAGACCAGGCCGGATCACCTCAAGTCGGCTCGACAACTCGTTTCCGTAGACTTCGTCAAACTCATTGGTTGACGGAAAGTCCACTTCATTGGATTCGAACCAATTCCAGAAATCCGAGACTGGTGATGCGTCCCCCATGTTTGAATACGCCATTCCTAGTAAGGCCAGAAATATCAGCCATGCGCCGAGTCTATTTGGTCTGCTGCCCGTCTGCGCGTCCACCATAGGTATTCGTTCAAAAACAGCGAAAAGAAGCGCGTCACTGAGCGATCAGACGGCCCGAGAGGCAGCTTCGAATTCCTAGCACGGCCAACACCAGTCAGTCGAAACGTAGTTACGCATCCTCCGGTGGCGGCATTCTCATGTAGCTCTCAAAGTTGCCGATATAGTCGTCGAGGTTCTCTTCGAGCATCTTCTGAAACTCGGTCAAGAAGTACTCGACCGTTTCATCTCTAGCAGCCTTCATTTGATCGCCATCAGCAAAGCCACATGCGCTAACCCAGGCATTGAACCTTGCGGTCGCGTACATCATCGACGCGCTGGCCTTCCCTCGCGACACGTCTTTCAACTGATCGTTCGACAAGTGAATGTGGGCGTCGGCCCTGTCATAGAACTTGTCGTCCGGGTCTTGAGCCATGAGGAATTCACCGAGGATTTTATGTAGAGAGCGATTGGCTGGTTTGGGTCAACTAGAGACTACCAGATGGCCTGAGACGGTCGGCATCACCTGATTAGGCTGCTCAGGAGCCGCCAAACCGGCGGGACTCGGCCAGGAGCTGCCAGCCGACTAACCTCGCCAAGCGGTCTCCTCGTCTTCATCAGTAGCGCAGAATATCTGAGTCATGACGCGATGATGTACGAATCGTGCAATGCCGGCACCGAGTGCGCCACTAAAGATTAGCAACCAAATCTCCCAGCTTGGGCCGCTCGCATCTAATGGAATGCCCGCAAGACTTCGGAAAATGAGCAGCGGCGCAAACATCAGTAGTGCGCCCGAAATGAGCGCCGCTGTGCCGGCGACGAATCGCGCCTTCAATGTCTCGCGCTCCTGTGCATTCTGATCTAGTCAATGCGGCAAGGTGAACGACGGGAAAGGGTCATCAAGAGACTACCAGACAGCCTGAGACGGCTCGAATCAACCGATCAGACTGTTCTCCTAGCCTCTTGGATGACCCCCTCAGCGTGGGCACCCTTTTGGATTGGCAGGCAGATCAACTGACGCAAACCGAGTCTCGTTGCCAATCTTCGGAAACACCCGAGCAAGTTTTGGCCTAGAGATTCAGCAAGACACTCAGGTCGAAAGTCTCGACTTTATGGACTTGAACATCATGCCGACGGTAGTCGAGACCTAGAGACATTTTTCTCGTCAGGGCGTACTCCAAGCCAAATCCAAACACAAACCCCGTCTCATCTCCTGGGTCGCTGAAAGGTATCGGCTGAATAGCGATGACCCGAGGCGGCGGTTCTGGCGGAGTAGCGGGCGGAAGAGGCAGCGGCTCAATAGACGGACCGATAAGGGAGACGCCGTCAACTGGTAGCGCGCCACGTGCGCTGAACATAGCGCGAGAAACTCCAATGCTCCATGTCGCGGACAGCTTTTCATAAACGGGAACTCGAAATCGAGCGCCAATGTAGAGCTGCTCAATGTCAAGCTCAGCGAGATCCGGCGGGCGAACCTGAATGTTCGATTCGGCTCGATAGGAGCCCAAATCGAAGTAGCCCGCTTCGATCCCCACATACTGGTTGAAGCGATACCCTGCCAACGCAAACCAATCGAAATCGGTATCGTTTATGGGTAGCGATTCACTGGAGAAGCTAACGCTTGTCGGCCGGAGTTGCGCGGACTGACGATCTATAGAACCAGCGCCATCGATTGACGCGTAGCCCAATCCCCCCGATACGTA
Source organism: Bythopirellula sp. (assembly GCA_028285205.1). Classification (GTDB taxonomy): domain Bacteria; phylum Planctomycetota; class Planctomycetia; order Pirellulales; family Lacipirellulaceae; genus Bythopirellula. The sequence goes on from JANQQA010000261.1 coordinate 5,561, forward strand.
GAATCCATCCGCTGCGCCAACTGTTTCCGTGAAGCTGGCTTGAAGCACCGCCAAGATGACGGTGAAGGGCAACAAGGGGCGCGGTAGCTTGGGCACAAGACCTACGTCAAATCGGTATTGCACAAGAAGATGGCTCCAAAGGAGATGGGTATTCATCGTCGCACGCAAAGTAGTGCGCACGATCCGCACTGCCCTGGCTGTTCGCTTGGAGGCCATCTTCAGGTACCGAACTCGACGCAAGCCCCTTTCGGCCGTAGCAGCAGGAGCGGCGATCTACGTCCCCGAGCTGCCGCTGCCGGCCAGGAGCGGACGTCAGTCTCCGCCAGCGAGCTTCCGCACAGCAAGTATCAGAAGACCGTAGAAGGGAAAAACGGCAACGCGGACAATAGTGGCTGGCAGTGACCCGCGACGCTCGCAAATCGCCGGGTTCGGGTTCTCGTACGAGCTGGTCATCATCGTAATGTAGCCGTGCGGTTCGCTTGGCGCGTCGCACCTGTAGGTCCTCATGTCGCGGGAAGACACTCCGTACCCCAGGAGCCACCCAACCGACAGGTAGAGCCAGACGACAACTGTGAGTACGGATCTCATGCTTGCCTGCTTGATCTACCAACAACCGTTGCCGGCCAGCAGCGGCCGTCAGAAATCAGCTAGAAGTTGTCGAAACATCGCCAATCGAGACTACTTTGCCATCCGCGAAAAAGTAGCCGTCCCAAAGCCGGAAGGAGGCGCCCAAGACCAGCGCCTCACTAAACAGTTCAGGCGACATTATTCTGCATTGGACGTGAATTGTGTCTCCGGCCTGAAATTTACCCGACTGTTCAGCGAATAACTCCACAGTGTTTAACCCATCTACTCCGTCGAACTCCATTGGAACGCGACGATACAAGTCTTCGCCAAACATGAACCAGCTTCGATGATTCTCATCGCGTCCAGCAAAGTGGAAACTCAATTCCGATTCGAAATGAGGAGAACTGTCACTTTGAAACATGTCGATGGTCTTGAGCCACGTGCGAAGGGCTGCTTCGGGTCA
>JANQQA010000273.1 GCA_028285205.1 Bythopirellula sp.
GAACATGATGATGGTGTCATCGTACAACCCGTCCGCTTTAAGTTGCCCGATCAACTCGCCCGCCCACGCATCCATCGCGGTGATCAACTCGTAGTTGCGCTTCCAGTCTTCGCGCACCCGCGGGGTATCTGGGTAGTAGGGGGGCAACGTCGTTAGACGCGTGGCGTCTTGGCGCTGATCGACACTTAAACGCCTGGTGACCGCGTAGTACTTGTCATCTCTGGCGATGCCGGATTCGTGGCAACCTGTGAAATTAAACACGGCAAAAAATGGCTGGTTTTCACCGCGGTTTCGCCAATGTGCTTGGCGCGACGATTCGTCCCAGGTATCGGCTGGCGTGGCGAACTGGTAGTCCTCCTTAGAATTATTTGTCGTATAGTAGCCGGACTCTCGCAGGTAAGCAGGAAATGGCCTCACGTGCTTTGGCAATTTCGCTTGGCATCGCATATGGTGCGTGCCGAGAGTGGTTTGATAGACGCCAGTAATGATGCCACTGCGACAGGGCGCACAAACACCTGCTGTGGTAAATGCGTGGGAATACCTGACACCCTCGTTGGCCAACTGATCAAGGTTTGGTGTGATCGCGTGCGGATCGCCATAGCAACCTAAGTGGGGGCTGATATCTTCTGCTGATATCCAGAGGATATTCGGGCGAGGGCTCGCCGCCTGCGCAACCCCAACGCAGCTGACCAAGCCAAGCAACAGGCAAAACGGGCTGACCGAGACTAAGGATCTATTCATAATTGCTCTGTTTCGTCCTTGAGACAATTTTCAAGGATCGCTTTCGTATGGTATCGCAGGTGCCCACTCCAGGCAATTTAGGTCTCGAGTTTCGACACTTCTAGTCATACTGGCGGAAACGAGTAGCCGGCATTCGGGAAAAATCCCGCGGGATTCATCATGCTGCAAGACCATGGCGCGAAGTCTGGTTTCGCGATATCGTCGTGCGTGTACTGAGGGACCAATCTGTATTCGAAATCTTGCTTTACAGTTTCGCGATTTTTGGGAAATCCCGTTATGCGCAAGTAGCTCCGGCTTACTATTCTCTGGAGTTGCATGGCCGCTCTCGGACATGGTAATCTAGTAAGAAATCCTGACGATACGAGTGCTTCCATCGAACTCGTCCGACAAAGTTGTTTCGGGTTAACTAGCTTTCCGCTGCTAACCGCCAACTTTGAGAATGCTGAAATCTCTTCTTTTCAGAACTGATCCAAAGTCAGCAAACATGCTTGTGAGTCTCCGTACTATCAATCTTCGAGTGGTTTCATCAGTTTGCAGCCTTCTTTTTGTGCTTATTGTTTGCGCTAACGGATCAGCCAAGACCGATCTACCAAACATCATCTTTATTATGGCGGATGATTTAGGGTATTCCGATCTAGGTTGTTACGGTAGCAAACTTATCAGTACCCCAAACATTGATCGCCTCGCCATGGAGGGCATGAAATTTAGCAACTGCTATGCTGGATCGCCCGTGTGCGCACCCTCGCGTAGTGTACTCATGACGGGGTTGCATACCGGTCATACGACGGTGCGAGGAAACTTTGGTGTGGGTGGTGTCGTGGGCTTGTCCGGCATTCCAGGGCGAGTGCCTCTACGCGACGAGGATGTGACTGTCGCGGAACTTCTCAAAACTGCAGGCTACTCAACCTGTGTGACTGGAAAGTGGGGCCTAGGCGAGCCCGGCACGACCGGCGAGCCACTGAGACAAGGCTTCGACCGGTGGTTCGGCTATCTCAATCAGCGTCGCGCCCACTCCTACTACCCGACTTATCTTTGGCATGGTGAACATCGATTCGACCTGCCGGGCAATAGCGATGGAAAACAGCAGCAGTACAGCCACGACTTGTTTACGGGCTACGCACTAAATTTTATTCGCGCCGAAGCATTGAAGCCCTTTTTTCTCTACTTGCCTTACACCATTCCACATAGTCGGTTCGAAGTTCCCGATCTTGGTCCCTATGAACAGAAAGCCTGGCCAGAAGAAGCGAAGATCTACGCGGCTATGATTACGCGCATGGACTCCGACGTCGGTCGTATCTCTGCATTGCTCGAAGAACTCAAGCTCACTGAGAACACCGTTGTGTTCTTTTGCAGTGATAATGGGGCGGCCGAGCGTTACGACGGATTGTTTGACAGTTCTGGTGTATTGCGAGGAAAGAAGAGAGATCTCTATGAAGGCGGAATTCGAACTCCAATGATCGTGCGTTGGCCGGGGCAGATCGCTGAGAATTCCACGAGCGATCTTCCGTGGTGTTTCGCCGACGTCCTGCCAACCCTGAGTGAAATGGCCGGCTTGCCTGTGGAATATCGCACGGATGGCCTCAGTGTTCTGCCAACGCTTTTGGGTCAAAATCAAGATTTCTCGCAGCGGTTTATGTACTGGGAATTCTACGAATCCGGCTATCAGCAGGCGGCTCGTTGCGGTAATTGGAAGTGTCTACGGTTGCAAGTAGATGCGCCGCTAGAACTTTATGATCTGGCTAACGATCCAGGCGAAACAACGAACGTAGCAAACTTGAATTCCTCTGTTGTCCAACGATTCGAGTTGTATCTTTCCACCGCAAGAACCGAGTCTGCCATGTTTCCCCGACGGCGGATCGACAGCCGTTAAGCAGCAGAAATTCTATTTGCCTACGGCTGTGGAAAGCTGCGCATCTTTCCGTAACGCTTGTGAGTTTCGTAGATTTCTCCACCATTGAGCTCGCTGGGGTCTCCAGTTGCTCGCACGCGGCTGGTGAACTGCTCTACAAGTCGCTGCCTCCCCTGCTGGTATTCGTGGGCGTCGGCAAGATTAGTCAGACAGCCGGGGTCGGTTTGGATGTCGAACAGTTCCCATTCGGGTCATTTGTCGACTGCCAAGTGAAAGAAACGACTCACATTGGCATTCTCCCTATGATTCACCAAGTAGCTTAGCGTCGGGCAAGCATCGATATCGTCATTGGCCCCATGAGGCGGTCATAGTCTACCACCGGCAACCGCATAATGTTGCGGCGCTCCGGCGGGCCGGCGATCAGGGCGAAAGTTGTGAATGAGCAAGTACACCTGTGATCGAATGGCTCGCTGTGGATACGCACGGATTTTCCAGCGTGAACTCGAATGCCGCTCGCGCACTGAAGACGAACTTACGGGACTCATCGACGAGTCCATCTTGCTTGTTCATCAATACGCCCAAGAGACTCTTGCGCCCATCTCCTGGGTAGGCGTTTGATCGGCCACTTCGTGAAAAGTAGGAGCAAGATCGACGAAATTCATATCCTCAATCAAACGAATTTGCTGCGCAGCTAATGATCCTACTGCTAGCGATTTGCTCACTAAAACTCGCGCTTCCGCTGGGCGCCCTAGGTTCATTTGCCGCGCAGCGGTCGATAAGAACTGTTCGACCACAGGCACTAACCCGGGGCACGAAAGCAAGGTCGAACCTTCTTTGTTAACATAAGTGACGTTTGCTATTATTGCACTTCGCCAGGTTGAATCCCACCCGTAACTAATATGCCGTAGCATCACATGATCCGTCGAATAGACAACTCTGGCTCTCTTTTTCCGATCACGCTGATTGCATTCATTGTGACTAGGATTGCGATGCCGGTAGTGGTACTCTACCCCCTCGCTAACTTAGCGCGATCAGCCGAGGATGATGACAGCGGCATCCGGGTCCATCAACTGAAGTCTCCTTATCAGGCGAAAGAAACTTCGCTGCGGGTTGTGGTGCCTGAGGAATTGAAAGCAGACAGGCGATGCCGGGTGCTGTTTGTGTTACCGGTTCACGAAGACGGCCTCTTCAAACACGGAGACGGCCTTCTTGAGCTGCGAAAGTTGAACATCCACAACGAGCATCAGCTGATCTGCGTTGCCCCCGCTTTCTCGTCCAAGCCCTGGTATGCCGATCACGATCAGAATCCCGACAAGCAGGATGAGAGCCACCTCATGAAGACGGTGATTCCCTTTTTGGAAAAGAATTACCCCGTTCGAACCGATCAAGAGGGACGGCTATTGATTGGCTTCAGCAAATCGGGGTGGGGAGCCATGACATTGCTTCTGCGTCATCCAGAGAAGTTCCAGAAAGCGGTCGCTTGGGATCCTGGAGTTCGAGTCGATGTGGGACCACTGCGCGAAGGTTTCGATCGCGAACCGCGTGTTCGCAGAGATTTCGGCAGCGACGAGAACTTTGAAAGGTTTCGACTTTCCGCGCTGCTGAAGACTCGAGGCAATGAGTTGGGAGACGAAGTGCGACTGTTTTACTTTAACCGAGCTGGGCATGACCGGGCGCTCGGGGGAGCGCGAATCCATCAGCTCATGGTTGAGCAGGGGATCCCTCATCGCTATGTCATGGAGTCCTTTCGAGACCATCGTTGGGATAGTGGCTGGATGCCAGAGGCCCTTGAGTTCCTCGTTCGAGACTAACGCAGTCCACGCAGCCGACGTTGCCATTCACAAATGGGGATGGAGATACAAATCTATAGAGAACGATGGCGCGTTAAGTGGGCTTGGGCGGATCTTTGAGGAGAGCCAGCTTGCTGATCATGTCTGTAAATCATTGCAGCAAGACATTCACGCCGATGCCGATTAAATCAGAGCAACTGCTTACTTGGTATGCTTCTTAGCGAACAATCGTTTATGTCGATATGGTCGGCTCGTTGAAAGCACGGCTCTGGCGATTTCTCGGATGTGAATCATTCTGGTTGACGAAGTCTAAGAAAACGTCAGCTTTCTCGGCGAGACAATCCATCTCGTTAACCAGTTACGTGAGGTGGAACCCAATCCCGGCAGTAACTTCAAGTTCCCGCCTTCCGAAGATTTCACCCCAGCCAGCAAGCTACGCAAAGAAGAGTCCTGTACACGAAATGGCGTCTCTTGCGATTACAGCGGAAGAGAATTTCTCCCATGCGCGCAACTCGATGAGCGGTTGATACCGAAACCGGCCCCCGCGAAGCATGCAAGTCGTAGGCGAGAAGACTGGCGACTGTCATCAAGTTGACTGCCGAGCAATTCCGAACCTGGGCTTCCTTGAGATGCGCATTTCCGCGGTCGGACAGTGCTTCTGTGAGTCATGGCTTGCGCTCGGTGGGCTAAACGCCGGCGGGCGGAAACTGCAGATGAGCGGAGCAGCGGTCTGGCCACCGTCGTCACTTATCGCGCACAAAGCTCAACCACCGTGAGATCTGAAGTCGCTACTGGCAAGTTCCGACCATGCTCCAGCCATTCGGCAATCAGGCGGTCATACTGCCGCTTGCTTGTCCGAGTGCCGTGAGGACCGAGATAGTGGTCCACACCAGAGAGGGTGACGACTGCCTGTCCGCTGGCGCGGTGCTTGCGGTACTTGGGAAGAGCGTTCGAAAGACGAGGCATTGTGCGGTTCTCCCAGCGATTGGAAGCCAAAACGGTATGTACCGTTTTGCACTTCTGGGAAACGCCGCACTGCCGACCATCGGCAGGTAACAGAAACTCTTGCTCGGAAATGGTTTAGGTCAAGGGTGGCTAATGGGATTCGAACCCACGACCTTCGGAATCACAATCCGACGCTCTAACCAACTGAGCTATAGCCACCGCATGGAGCAGCCTCACATCGTACCAACTAGATGCGCGAACGGTCAACTAGTCGGTCTGTGCGTCGAAAGTTGAATGGCCGAGGGCGCGGGCCCAGGAACTGACCGCAGACGTCAACGTGGGCGCAGTCGTTGTAAGAGCTTTGGGGCTACGATGCCCGCGACAAAACCCGCCAGGAATAGTAGCAATCCAGCTGGGGCTTCGACGGCTGTAAAGTGGGCCAGGAAGTTTATCATGGTGGAGTTCTCTCGATTGGTTGGGACAAATCACGGCGACACGGTCGACGTTTCGATTGGCAGCGCTTCGAGGTACTGGCGGTACTCGCGATCCAGTTTCGCGAAACTCTGCCCGGTCAGGTCGGCAAGAGTACTAGGTTCGTCGCGGCCTGCATAGAGAAGTTGCATGGTTTGGACCAGCGCCGGGCGGTACTTCCCTTGCTCGAATTGCATCAAAAATGTCGCCAACCCCGCGGACTGGCTGTACAACCGCGGCAGATCGGTTCTGCGCTGAAAATCCTTGATCCCCAACGACGAAAGCTCTGCTAGCGGCACATAGTAGTCATTGACTAGTAGCCGATGACGGGCAGCTGGCAATCGGCCGGCCGATGGCGTGCCAATTGTGTAGTTGAGGACACCTTCAGCGTCCGGATGTTCGGTCAACGATTCGAAATAGCAAGCCACGCCTTCAATAAGCCATGCGTTGCTGGTCGCTCCCACGTTGCGGTCCGCGCGGCGCGACTCGTGAAAGAACTGATGCACCGCCTCGTGATAAATGGTCCCCGGATCCTGGTCATTCCCCGCAAAGAAATGGGTCTCCCGCAGGTCGTCGAAGTAGATCCCCAACGTCATCTCGATGCGTGGTTGTTTACGGCGCAGTATCGCGTTGTATTCGTCACGCGTGCGGTAGTAGACGACCTCAAAGGGCTTACTGCGATAGCCTTTGATCTGCTTGCCGTCGAATCGCTTCAGCAAGTCGGTCGGCTTAAGTGCGAAGCCGCCGAACTGCTGTTGCCAAACTTGGTAGAGCATCTCCAACCGTGTCGACAGTTCGGCGGCCGCTTCGCGGCTGTGGTTGGTCACGACGCGGAAATGATCGGTGCGCACTTGCCAACCATCATCGATGCTCGCATGTCGGCGGGCGTCTTCCTCCACAGAAATCCACCGTCTGCCTAGTGGACGTTCACCGGCTTCGTAACGCGACAACTCAGCCGCATCGATCCAACCGTACTTGCGATTCCAGATTTCGCCGCGTTCGATGCGACGTGCTGCGTAGCGCCCTGCCCACCGGTCGTCGACTTGCTGATATCCGAGCACACGGCGGGCAACAACGGCCTCCTCCGTAGCTGTGTTCGCTACTTGGGTCGCAAGCTTCAGCGCCTTGCCGACGTCGCCCGCCTCGCAGGCCTCACGAGACCGACGAAGTAGGTCTGCCGTGTCGTCAGCTTTTTCAGTTGGACGCGAGGAATAAACGTCGGCGGCGAGCGGAACGACTTCGGCACGCGAGAGCTCTGAGTGCGCAATCAACACCGTCAGCGCGGCGCACATCAAACCTCTAAGTCGACGACTAGTCCAGCTACACACGACAACCTACCTTCAGAGGAACCTAAGCAGGATACCTTTAGTGTAGCATGCTCACCGATGGCCCTAAGCCTCGGAAAACGCAGCATCAAATTGCACGTTTGCTGGCGTGAAATCTAGCCGCTTGGTGAATTCGCACGCTTCGCGGGCGCCGTGCTCGCGATTCATGCGGGCGTCTTCCCATTCGACGCTGAGCGGGCCCTGGTAGTCGATGTCGTTAAGTGCGCGAATGATCTCTTCGAAGTTCACGCCGCCGCGTCCCGGCGAGCGAAAATCCCAACCACGTCGCGCGTCGCCGAAATTGATGTGGCTACACAGGATGCCGCTCTTGCCGTTGAGCGTGACGATCGCGTCCTTGATGTGCACGTGGTAGATGCGATCGGGGAATTCGCGAATGAACTCGACCGGGTCGACGCCTTGCCAAATCAGGTGACTGGGATCGAAGTTGAAACCAAACTCTTCGCGATGGTCCAAGGCTTCCAACGCGCGTTTGGCGGAATACAAGTCGAACGCGATTTCCGTCGGGTGGACCTCCAACGCGAAACGTACTCCGCATTCGCCAAAGACGTCCAAGATCGGATTCCACGCGGCCGCAAAGTCGGCGAAGCCCTTGTCAATCATCGAATCGGGCACGGGCGGAAAAGAGTACAGCAATGGCCAGATACCCGAGCCGGTAAAGCCGTTCACTACCTCGACACCAAATTTCTGTGCGGCGCGGGCGGTGTTCTTGATCTCTTCGGCGGCACGCTGATTGACACCTGCTGGATCGCCATCGCCCCAGATGTAGTCCGGCAGAATCGACTGATGCCGTTCGTCGATATTGTCACTGACCGCCTGGCCGACCAGATGGGCACTGATCGCGTGACACTGCAAGTCGTGACGCTCCAGCTGCTCGCGTTTTGCGGCGGCATAGCCGTCGTCGGCGATTGCCTTATCGACTTCAAAATGGTCGCCCCAGCATGCCAGTTCCAACCCGTCGTAGCCGAATTCGCGCACCTTGCGCGCCAAGTCATCCAACGGAAGATCGGCCCACTGGCCAGTGAATAGTGTGACGGGACGCGACATGGAGAACTCCTATGGAATATGTTCGGGATGGGTGTCAAAGACTGGCGTGAGCGATAAGTATCCGGTCCCGTATTTTCGCAAAAACCGCTTGATTGACAAGCTGCTATCGATCGCTTCGAGGGAAATCGACCAAAACGCCCTGCCGCAGACGATGCTATACTTGTGACGCCATGAATATCCGACACATCAATTTGATTCTGTGCTCATTGGTCGCGTGCTTTGGGGGGCTCGCAAAGAGTAGTCTTGCGGCGCTACCGATCGACCTGGAAGTCGCCAAGGAGCGCGGCGTTTCCATCACCGCTCCTCAACAATGGGCGCAACTGCTAGGACGAATGAATTTGGGCAGCGTCAAGATTCGCGACGCGCGCGGACCGGAGCGAGCGCAAATCGAAACGAAGCAGATCGGCAATTCCGTCCGCTATCGAGTGGTCGCGATTCTGACGCGACGCGACGAGTTGCTCCTGCCCGATCGCCGCTTCCGCGTGAGTGATCGAAGTGCCATGCAAAAGTACTTCCAGCAGCTGCCTGAGCAGGCCGCCTACAACGCGGAAGAACGCGGTAGATTCGGGCTAACGAAGGCGCAGTTCGAACGCGTATTCGCCGAATTGTCGCAACCCGTCGATTTTTCGTCGGTGGGACGAACTGCTGAAGAAATCTTCAGGTTCGCGGAAAAACAGATCACGACGCCAATGGAACGACTGGAGCCGACTGCCTCGCCAGCGGGCAAGCCGATTACATCGGAATTGAAAGGCCTCTCGCTAGGAACCACCTTGGCATTTGCGCTACGTCAGAACGGACTGATGCTTGTGCCAGAGCAGCTTCCGGGGCAAGCGCTTCGGCTCACCATCGAACCGTACGACGCGACGGGTGACTATTGGCCCGTCGGCTGGAAACCTGGAGTGCTCTCTCGGCGAGCAGCTCCTCAACTGTTCGAAAAGCGAAACATTGAGATCAAGGGATTCACCCTCGCTCAAGCACTGACGGCCCTGCAACCTGCGATGCAGATTCCAGTGATCTTCGACGATAAGATCCTCCTGCGGAACCAGATTGACCCCAGCACGGTGCAGGTTGAATTGCCAAAGAAGCGCACGCACTTAAAATCGGCCCTCGGCAAGATGTTCGGTCAGGCGCGACTGTCCGATGAGCTGCGCGTTGATGAACTCGACAAGCCGTTTTTGTGGGTCACTCGGTTTGGCAAGGACAGTCCCAGGGCAACTGAATAGCAAGGAGCTGTGATGAAGTCGTGCCCGATGATTCCCGCCGATTGGGACCTCCCCGCCGTGTTGCGCATTCGCCTCGGCTATGGTCCGGGTCGCCAGCGCGTGCTGGAGAACGAGGGGCATCTGTTGATCGTGCTCCACGAAATTCCTCAGCATCACCAGTACGAGCGCGTCGGGCGGCTATTTTGGCGCCTACCAGATGGCACGTGGCGGAGTTCGCTGCCTGGCGCAGGCGCGAAGGGACTTGAGCAACATCTCCAGGAATACGCCAAAGCGTTCGATCGTTTGCACGAAGCTGTGGACGATGCACGAAACAGCGAAACTTGTTTTCGCGTACTCGGCCAGCTCAGTCCGATCGTGCGCACGACCCGCAACATGTACTCGACGCTGCAGGAAGCTCGCAAACTGCGAACCGATGATGAGGACTTAATCAACTGGCGCGATATGGCTTATGAGCTTTCGCGGCGTGCAGAGCTGCTCAAGGGCGATGCCGAGACCACACTCAACTTTGAGGTTGCTCATCAGGCGGAACTGCAAGCGGAATCCAGCCACCAAATGGCCGCCTCGGCACACCGGCTAAACGTGCTCGCCGCATTCTTCTTTCCGCTGGCAACCTTGTCGTCGGTGTTGGGTGCCAACTTGTTACACGTGTTCCCGACCATGTCGGGAAAGTCCGCGCTGGCGATGATGCTGGTGGTCGGGCTGGTGCTCGGTAGCGCACTCACCTATCTGGTCACGCGTCCGGCCACGCGCCCTGGCAAACGCCGCGACCCGCGCGACCAGTAGTCAAGTTCCGCGCGATCAGCTCAAGAAGGGCTTGAGCGCGGGAACCTTCTCGACGATCAAGTCGATCGCGGAGTCCCCAACGTTTTCCTTGATGAAGCTGATGACCATCGTCACCAGCGACCCGATTTGGTCGGTCGACAAACCCAGCTTTTCGAGAATACTGACCAGCTCGAGGCCTTCACCGGCCGAGCCGCCAAGCACTGACGAGGCCGCCTTGGCAATTCCTCCCAAAATACCGCCTCCCTCCGCATCGGCGGTCGGCCAGATGCTTGACTGATCAAGTCGTCGACGCCGGGGAGCTTATCGGCGATCTGCGAAAAGTCGTCGCCGATGCCCTCCTTGATCAATCCGAATAGCGAACCGGTCGCGTTGCGTGTGGCCGTCTCATCAATGCCCAACTGCGCAACAGCATTCTTGATCAACTCTTCCATATTTCCATCTCCCTGACAAAAAGGAACCGCCAAGCTGGTTGCGGCAGAAGGCACCACCGTGCCCGACTTCCGAAACAAACTTGGCAGTTCGTAAATTAGCGATCAATCAAAACAGGCAGTGTGAACCAGTCATCCGTGCTGGGTTCAGTCACAAGCTAGCCCTGCTCGAGTTGGAAGTCAAGTAATCGCGTTGTTTCGGCGGTCTGTGCTACAGCAACTCGTCGAGCTGATCGACAAGCGTTTCGAAGCGATCCAGTGCGGTTTCGACCGGCGCGGGCTCCTCCATGTCTACACCCGCGTCGCGCAGCAGATCCAACGGGTACTTCGAGCAACCACCTTTGAGGAAAGAGAGGTAGTCATTGAGTTCTCTGGCCCCGCCATTCAGGACCCGCTCGCTCAGGGCAATTGCCGCAGACAAACCGGTCGCGTATTTGTAAACGTAGAACGCGCGATAGAAATGCGGAATGCGCAAGCATTCCAGCTTCAGTTGCTCGTCGATCACGAACTCGGGGCCGAAGTAATGCTCCAACAGTTTGCCGTACTCAGACTTAAAACAGTCCAACGTCAACGGCTCGCCTGCCTCGGCCAATTCGTGAACGACCTTCTCGAATTCGGCGAACATGGTTTGTCGAATGATCGTGCCGCGGATTGCGTCGATATCGCGATTGATCAGGTAGGCACGCTCCTGGTCGATCTTCGCCTGATCCATCAGATGACGACTCAGCAGTTGCTCGTTGAAAGTACTGGCAACCTCCGCGACGAAGATCACATAGTCGTAGTACTGAAACGGCTGACTCTTCGCCGAGAAGTAGCTGTGCATTGAGTGCCCCGCCTCGTGCGTGAGCGTAAACACATGATCGAGCACCGTCGGCTGATAGTTCATCAGGATGTACGGCGCCCCATCGAAGCTCCCGCAACTGAACGCGCCGCTCGACTTGCCCCGATTGGGATAGCGATCGCACCAACGCTCTGTCGTCATGCCCGCTTCCAGCACACTGCAGTAGTTGTCGCCCAGTGGTTCCAAAGATCGCAAGACCGTTTTGACCGCTTGATTCCAAGTACGCTTTTGATCGAGGTCGCTCAAGATAGGCACATAAGTATCGTAATGATGAATCTCTTTCAGCTTCATCTTACGTCGCCGCAACTCAAGATAGCGCATGATCGCTGACTGACGACCGCGTACGGCTTGGATCAGATTGTCGTACACGCACTCAGGTACGTTGTCAGCGAACAACGCCTTCTGCAGCGCGCCCTCGTAGCCGCGCGCTCGGGCGTAATAAACATCGCGCTGCACCGAACCGCTCAAGGTGGCGGCCAGCGCGTTCTCATGCGATTGGAATACGTCGTAGTATTGATGAAATGCCGCTTTACGGACTGAACGCTTCGGCGAATGCAGCAGCGCTGAAAACGACGAGTGCGACAATTCGATCGTCTCGCCGTTTTCATTCTTGATCATGCCGAATTTGAAATCCGCGTCGGTCAGTTGTTTAAACGTATGATTCGACGTGTCGGCCATCTGGCCCTGCATGGCCAGCAAACGCTCTTCCCCGTCGCTGAGCGTATGCGGTTTGTAGCGAACAAGTCGTTCCAACATCAGTTGGAACGGCTTCAGTTCCTTCGACGCGAGCATCTTCTTGAACTTCGCGCTGGGAATAGCGAGAATCTCGGGACGAATAAAGCTGGCCGCCTGACTCGCCTCGCTCGCCGCATGCTGAAATCGCCCCATCATCCGTTGATACACGCCGTCGGCAGTGTCTTCGGCTGTCTTGAGAAACGCGTAGATCCCAAGCCGCTCCGCCAGACGATCAAACTTAGTGTCGAACTTTAGACAAGCGGCAAGCTGTGCGGCGCCGTTGCCCAATGTACTTTGGTACTTCGCATAGTTCTTGATTTGCTTTTCCCATTTGACGAACGCCGCCTCCCATGCCGCGTCATCGGCATACAGACTACCGAGGTCCCACGTATCAGCCTCCTTAACCTTGCTGCGCGGTGGAAGAGTCCGTTGTCGTTTCTTTTTGTTAGCGGTTGCCATACTCGCAGGGAACTCTCGAAATTGCTAGGTTGACTTAATTACAGACAGAACATCGAAACAAGACGACAAGACACCAACCGAGACGGCTCCTCTCCAAACACCTGCCACTCCGATTTACCAGCGAAGCACAGTCGTGCCCCACGTCAATCCGGCGCCGAAGCCAGACAGCAGCAGATGGTCTCCGCGGCTAATGTTGCCTGCACGGAACGTTTCATCCAGCGCGATCGGGATGCTCGCCGCCGACGTGTTGCCGTAACGATCAAGATGCATGACGACGCGATCGCGGTCGAGTCCCAACGATTCGGTTGCCGCCTCAAGGATTCTGGCGTTCGCTTGATGCAGTAGCCACCAATCAATCTGCTCAATCGACAGGCCCGCCGCTTCAATCGCGTTGCGTGAAACTTCCTCAACCAGGCGCACGGCCCACTTGAAAATCGGCCGACCGTCCATCCGCACGTACCAGCCGGCCGGGTCGTAAGGCTTAGCCGCACCACCCGAATCGCGGCACAACAACTCCGTCCCCGACCCATCTGCACCCAACGTGTACGACAGCGCGCCTTGCTCGCTGCTACCGGCGGCTAGCAATACCGCCCCTGCGCCGTCGCCAAACAGGGGATACGTCTTCTTATCTTGCGGATCGACCACACGTGAGTTTGTGTCTGCGCCAATGACCAGCGCGTAGCGACTGCCGCCGGTAGCCACATACTGCATGCCGGTGATTAACGAATACACGAATCCCGAGCAAGCGGCCACCAGGTCCATCGCACCACAGTTGAGACCCAGCCGATCCTGGACAACTGTCGCGGTGGCCGGAAACAATCGATCCGGTGTAAAAGTACCTAACAACAGCAGGTCGATTTCCGAGCGATCGACGCCGCTGGCCTCGATGCAACGTTCCGCCGCCGCGATCGCCATATCGCTGGTCGCCATGTCCGGCGGTGCGTGTCGTCGCTCATGAATGCCGGTGCGCTGGATGATCCAATCCGCGTCGCAGCCCAACGATGCCAAATCTTCGTTGGTGACCACGTTGTCAGGAACGAAACTCCCGGTGCCAACGATTTGCACGCCCGTCAGCTTCCGCATCGGCGATTGGTATGACGGCGTACTGGAATCGCTCATGACGGCTGTGTCTTGTCGCAGAGGAAAGGCAAGCGAGAAACCGATTAGGTTACGCCCTGCCAAGCACTACCGCAAGGGTGCCTCACAAAGCCGCAATGACCATGGAATCACCGCGATCCCCTGGTCCGCGGTGTCGTTGCTTGTATCGATTTGGTCACGCCGCCTGTCGCCTTCGTGTGTACAGCACCGCATTCCCTTCCTTACCCACCGGATGGATAGCGCCTGTCTCGCGCAAGCAGTACGCAATGCGTTGAGCAATATGTCGGCGCACCTGGAGCCGCTGAGCCAAATGGCCCGTGTGAAAGCTCTTCGGCAGCCCGCTAGGTAACATCTTGCGTAGGTCGGCAAGCGTGCGAAAGCGACGGGTCTCAATGATCTCCACAAGCCGTTGATCTTCGATCACAAAGTCGTTCGCCCGCCGCCGCCTGCGGCGACCGTGACCTGGATAGCGCAACTCCTCGACCTCGACCAGCGCTACTTCCAACACCAAACGGCGGTGTGGGAACACGCGGGTGAAATAGACCAAGTCGTCAAATACATCGAGCAACCCGCCACGTTTAGGGCTCCGCCGACGATCGACAACTTCGCCACCGCGTCCATCCAGCTTCACCAGATGCTTGAGCGCCACAATCGGTTTGACGACCGTGACACGATGATCCTCCAACAGGCTGGCAATCTTATCGCGAATCGCGCCCAAGGAGCCATGCTGAATCTCGATCAATCGCCCACGTCGAATCGCGTCGATCCGATAGTCGCCCAGCGCAACCTCGACCTGGCTCTCGTCGTGAGCGTAGTGCAACTTGAGTTGCCGATGCAGCGAAGTTTCCATGGATCGATTTGGATGGGCTTGGATTTTGGAAATGCGGATCAGCAACTTGCGCGACAGAAGATTCCGAAATCCGCATCCCGAATTCCGCAATCCGTCTATTCGATGCCAAAGTCTCTCACCGTGAACAACGTCGTCAGTTCGTAACCGCGCTCGGCGAACGCTTCGCGTCCCCCTTCCAGACGGTCGATGATCGCCAGCACGCGTTTGACTTTCAGTCCGACGGCCTCGCAACGCTCGATCGCCAACAGCGACGAACCGCCGGTCGTGACCACGTCTTCGACGATCGCGACTTCCTCGCCTTCTACGTACGGTCCTTCAACAAACTTTCCGGTACCATGTGCCTTTGCTTCTTTCCGGACGATGATCCCGCGCAGTGGCTGACTCTTCGTGCCCGCCAAGGTTAGGATCGATGCGGTAATCGGGTCGGCTCCGATCGCCATTCCTCCCACCAGAGGGGGCATGTCGTTGGAAAGCAATTCAAGCATGCCTGCGCCGATTAACTTGGCACCCTGCGCATCAAGCGTCACCTTGCGACAATCGAGATAGAAGCTGGCCTGCTTTCCTGAGGCGAGCGTGAAGTCGCCAAACTGCAGGGCCTTCTCTCGAATCAATTCTTGCAGCGCTTGTCGATCGTACATGGTGGCACCTTCACTGGCTGTGGCAGGGTCAATTGAGCCCGGCAATGTACCACGGACCGACGACAAACTTAAGTGCCCTCTGGCATCGCCTACCGACGAATGACGACCTTGGAACCCTTCGACAGAATATCGAAAATGTCTTCGGCATCGGCGGGCTTCAAACGCATAATTCGTCCCGCGGGTTCAGCGAGCGGACTGCGCGAGGTGGTGCCTTTCAGTACAGCGACCTTCTCGACGCCCCCGTCCGAGCTGGAAAGCATCAAGCTTCGCTCTTCGGTCGGCGTGGTCGGGCCAGTGCCAGGCAAACTCACGTCCGCTGGTGACAACAGTTTCTGCTTCACCTCCCAATGCCCTTCTTCCACGATGACGCTGGGATCGATATCAAGCGCGAACTTGCCGGCGTAGCGTCGATCCAACATCAGAGTCAATGTCCTTCTGCTGATGTCGATAACTGCCGAGAATGGACCTCGCAGAACTTTGATTTCCTGTCCGGCCTGCAACTGATCAGCGCTGGTGATGCCGTTGATCTTCGCCAACAGTTGCCAGGGCACACCGTATTGTTCGGCGATTGTTTCCAATCGCTCACCGGGTTGCACCATGTACGGTGGTTCCAGACGCGGCTCGGTCGAATAGATCACGCTACCTGCCAACTGACTAAGCAGCGTGTTGACTTCTGCCGTTTCGTCAGGTGAGAGCGAAGGATCGCCGTACCAGTCCGACAGCAACAACAGCGCCTGCGACAGTTCACCACGATCGAGTGCCGCCTGTACCGCCAATCGCGTTGCTGCGAACAGCGAAGACTGTGCCTGAGTTTCGCTACCCGATACGGCTTCGGCCGAAGTCGTTTCTGGAGCCTCCATCACGGGCGAGTTCAGTGTTTCCTCCGCCGTGGTCGCTTGCGATTCGCTCGCCGCGGTGATGTCTGACCCAGAGTCGGCTGCCGCTGAAGAGACTTCCGGTGGCATCTCAGGGAGCGGTGGCAAATCGGGAACGGCGAGAGGATCGGGATTAGCGACCTCGCTGGTTGTCGAATCGAATGCAGGCGCTGCGGAAACTTCTGCCGTTGGTGCTTCTGGTGCCGGCGGTGGAGTCCAAGCTGGTGCCTGCGATGCGGCATCGCCGGCGTCGAAAGCGGGTGCCGACGCGGCGTCCGCGGAATAGGCCGATGCAGGACCACCTGGTGACGCCGACTCAAAAGTTGGCGCCATGAGTGACTCCGTGTCGCCAAAGTCGACTTCGATATCGGTGCCAACGGCCCAATCTTCCACTCCCTCAGGAAGTGGTGGTTCCGTCTCATTGATCTTCGCGTACAAGAAAGCGCCGACTATTGCCAACACAGTAATCGTTACAAGCGGTCGGATCGAACTCACGGCTCGCACTCCCAAGGAATCTTTTTTTCTAGAACGATCATCGATCGGCAGACGGATCGAATGTGATCGTTACGAATTGCCAACGGTTATTTCAGAGACGACCAACGCCGAACGCGCTGGAACTGCGAAGCGGATAATAGGCAAACTGCTCTGGACAAGCTACAGCAATGCTGACAACCGCGACGCTCGCCAGCCACACGACCTTGGATTATGCTAGCGTAGCGAGAACTTAGATCTGGAGACGGAACGCATATGCTGCGGAAATGGCAAAAAATGGGAATTACGATCGCGCTCGTCGTGCTAGCAATGTTGATCTCCCTGGCCATGCAGATCGACGATTGGAGCCGCGACCTGTCGACCAATCGCGCCGCCACAAGCACCGATTCTGCCGACCCAACCCTTCGCTCACTCGAACTAGCGGCCAGCGCAGAGGAAATCGAAGCGGCGATCATGCAATTCGTAGAGCGCACGCCTGCATGGCAGGTCAATCCGAATCCGAGTGACGACAACGCGGCACTTGCCCTGGTCCGCACGACGCGCGTGTTTCGCTTTGCTGACGATGTGGAAGTCTTTCTGCAGCCGACCGAGACCGGCACAAGAGTTGACGTCCACAGCGAATCACGAGTCGGCAAAGGCGACCTGGGCCAGAATCCACGCAACATCCGCGAGTTGCTCAACGCCCTACGCGACGAGCTGCCTTGAATCTGCGTATTCTTGTGCGTGCCGCGCCACCGCTACTCTTCTGACAAGGCTAGCCGGCACAAACTCCACCCTCCGGTAGCATGTCAACAAGTGGACAAGCTTCGCAGCGAGGTACTTTACGACAGTAGCTTTTACCAACTTGCACGAGCAGCGCGTGCAACTCGTTATAAGTGCTCACGTCCTCGGGCAACTCACTCACCAGATGTGCCTGCAACTGGTGATAATCCGCATCAAAATCCACCCAACCGTGACGCGCGAAGACGCGATGTGTGTAGGTATCGACAACCATTGCCGGTTTGTCGAGCGCGTAGAGCAGAATCGCATCCGCCGTTTCGGGTCCGATGCCATGCACGGCAAGCAACTGTTTCCGGAGCTCGAAGTGCTTGGCTCGCCGCATCAGCTCGATTGACCCAGCGTAATGCTCAACGAAAAACTGCATCAAGCTGCGTAGTCGCCGCGTCTTACGACGATAGTAGCCCGCTGGTCGCAACAGTTGCTGCAGTTCCTGTTCGTCCAATGCAAGAATCCTCGCGGCATCCATTGCATCGCTCGCATGAAGATTCTCCAGTGCCTGTTCCACATTCTTCCAGTTCGTACTTTGCACTAAGACCGCACCGACCATCACTTCCAGTGGCGAATTGCCAGGCCACCAATGTTGGGGGCCGAAACTGTCAAGCAACTGGTCAAAAACTTTCTGCGTCGTTGTCTTCAACGATTCGCTCGCTTGGACACTCTGTTGTTGCTCACCAAAAAATACTGCGCGCCGTCGACTGTTCGTCCAGCTACTGCTAGCAACAGACTCGTCAGAGACTTACTTGACGCGCAAAAGTCAAGAGAGAATCTCCGGCAAGTTTCGCGTCGAAGAATCACCCTTTGAGATGCTCGCAACTGCCAACTATAATCGAGGCAGACCCGACAAGATTCTTGTCGGCCAACAAACCGATCATCAGTCACTAGCTGAGAAATCTACGGTGTTATCTGCCAGACCAAAAGTTGCCGAACTCGTCTTCCAATTGTACGGAAGATCGCTGCATCCTGAACTATTTGAGGTCTATCAGTCGCGGACGATTCAGCGCGGCGACTACGAAGCGCTCGTGCAGATCACCAGTGCCGGACACCTGGTAACATGGCGCTACGCGGGCATCACACTCACCGAGATTGCCACCGCTGCACACCATCCGCTTCCTGCCAAACGACGGCTAATGTCGCACCGCCTACGGGGTGATCGGGCCGATCAGTTGGAGTGTCGAGGCGGAATCAAATACGAGGTGGCGTTCTCACTCGAACCCGCCAACTCCGAACGGTTTTATGCCTATCAGAAAGAGTTGACGCTACAAGCCACACGCAAGGGTCTGCTACATCAGTTTGATTCCAGTGGCCGCTGGGAGACCGGCGCGATCAGCTATATCAACGTCGACTCGCGCGACAAACTGTTTCGCGTGCAAGCATTTCACACCTTCCCCGACGATTGCGCCGTGCTGAAGATCCAATCGTCTTTTCAGCTGCCGAAGAAAGTCTGAGCGCAACCACGGCTAACGCAGGCTAACCGGGGATTTGGCCTAAGTGACGCGATCGACAAAGGCCAGCAGCGCCTCGTCCACAGCAGCCGGATTCTCCAGCACCGTCATGTGCCCCGCGCTAGCGATCTCGTGGAATTGGCCGTTGGGCAAAGCGTCGGCAATGGCTCGCATCTCTTCGGGAGTGCTGATTACGTCCTCTGCTCCCACAAGCACTAGCGAGGGCCACTCGAATGTGCCAAGTTTGCCCTGCACGTCTTCGCGTCGTGCCATGCCTCGTTGCGATGCGGCGATCGCTGCCGGCGAAGCGTCGCGGATCATTGCTTGCACCGTTGCAACGATCTCCGGGCGGTTTTCAAGAGTGTCGGTGGCGAGCAGCTTGGGCACCATTCCCTCGACGACGGGCTCAACGCCTGTCGTGGCGATCGAATCAGCCATTTTTATTCGCCCCGCGGCAGCTTCCGCGGAATCCGCGGCGGCGCGCGTGTCGCACAGGATCAAGGCCTTCACTTGCTCAGGATGCTTGAGCGCGTACTGCCACAAAATGTAGCCGCCCATAGAAAATCCACACAAGATAACTGGCTCGCTCACCTGCAAATTGTCTAGCACGCCGGCCACGTCAGCCGCGTAGATGGCCATGTCGATGCCCTCACTCGCGTCGGCATCGCCCAATGTGGAACCTCCGTAGCCACGCAGGTCCGGGGCAATCACCTGACAGACCGACGACAAGGCATCAATCTGTGGCTGCCACATGGTGTGATCAAACGGAAACCCGTGAATCAACACCAGCGGTGAACCCGCGCCGGCGGTGTGACAGGTGACTTGAGTGCCATTCACAGAAAAAACATGTTCGGCCATCGTTACGGCGCCTCACCGGCTTCACGTTTTTGGAGTTCATCCTCGAACAATTGTAGTTGTCGCTGCATCACCAGCAGATGAGGTTGCTGGGAAACAGCTTCACGCTGCGCCTCAAGGGCCGCTTCGACATTGCCGGCGGAATAGTGGCAGCGTCCGAGCGTATCGAGATAGCTGGGGCTGCCGGGCTGAAATTCGAGCGACTGCTGCGAGTACTGCACGGCTTTGTCGAAGTCCCCTTCGGTGTTGCTGATCAGCCACGCCCAGTGATTGTACTTGTGCGCTAGATAACGATTCAGTTCGGGGCTGCTGCGTCGCACCTTGCGTTTGAATTCGTTGATATCCTTTTCAAGTCCGCTCTTCACCGACTGCAGCCTCGCCAGCGTCTTCTTGCGATGCGCCTCGTCTGCATCTTTCGAATGGTACATCGCGATGATGATGTCAGGATTGGCCGGCTCGCGCACGAAAGCCTTCTCCAGATACTCGCGTTCTCGCTCGTGCTCTCCCAGACTAGCGAAGTGTGCCGCCAGGAAAAAATCGCGGTTTGCTCGCGCTTGCTCCAAATAGCCAAGCAGTCGCTGCTTGTTTTTGGCGTAGATTTGCGTCTCGTAGTATTGCAATACTTGCGGATTGGCCTCGATCGCATCAATCGCCTCGGCCAGCATATCGGCCGCCGCTTTGTGCTCTAGTCGATCGTTCAAGCGGTACATCGCCAGCGAGGTCCGCGCCAGCAGCGATTCTATGTCGACCGGCTTCGCCGCCTCGACCACGGCATACCACTCACGTTCGGCCCAGTCGTGATGGCCCCGACTGGCAATCAGGTCGGCACACTCGTTGTGCTCGTAGAAATCGTCGTCCTCCAAGGCAATAGCCTCCCGCGCGACCTCTTCTGCTTGGTCGATGAGTCCTTCCTTCTCACGTGCCAACGCCAAATGGTAGAGCACACGCCGACTGGCTTTCATCTGGGGAGCGTAACCTTCTTCGAGCAGCCGCAGCGCCTCCCACTGGTCGCGATCCACAACCCATGTGATCGCATCGATCAGCCCTTCGTTGGCAGACTCCTCACCCCCTCGAGAAAACTCAATACGACGCTGCAGCCCGGCTAGAATTGCCTCCTGATCAGAAAGCTTGTCGCCAAGCTCCAAGAACGTCTGCAGCAGCGCGAGCGTCACGAAGTCACTCGTTTCACCAGGATTGTCGGTCAACAACGCCAACTCTTGATCGATGAGTGTGACCCAACGCCGATCAATCTGCTTGGGCGACTGCAACTGATCCGCGTAGACCTCGATCCACGAAACGGGCGCATCTGGATCTTCGCCAAGTTCCTCGCGCAGCATCGCGACCGCCGCCTCGACACGAGCGGTGGGCAGCAAGCCGTTATCGACGACCGCCAAAGCAGCGTAACGCGCGACCAGCCCCGACGACGAATCAAATCGGGCGATGCGACACAACGCGCCAAAGCCTTCCTGGTCTTCCAAGTTGGCCAAATCGCGGATCTTGCGCAACCTGAGTTGCAATGACAATTCGCCATAGCGACTCATGATCGAGCGCACCGCGGGTGGATCGTTGGGGTGCACCCATTCGATGCTGATTTGGGTGAGCAGGTACTTGGCTCGCGTGGCCACTTCCAGATCTGCGTTCTTTGCGGCCGCTTGCAATTCGGCGAAGACCTCCGCGCCACGTTCAAGCAATTGCGATTCGGCACGCTGGCGAAGCAGATACTCGTCGTTGCCGAGTTGCTCGATGAGCTGCGTGACGTCGGGTTTCGCTTCGCCCTTCTCGCCGGTTGGCGCCGCGCTTAGGTTGGAGTGGACTAGCGCCGTCACCACTAAGCAGTGGATCAATCTGAGCATCATTTTCATAGCCACCTCTTCACGTCAGGAAATCTGGTAGGCTGCGGCTGTCAGCGGCCTTCCATCTTTTCGATGTATTTCCGCAGTCGTTCGTTCTCGTCCTTTTCGTTGCGCACTTCCAGCATATTCCGAATGCGGATGTTCAGCTCGATCTTGTTGACCGGCTTGGACAGAAAATCGTTGGTCCCGGCCTCAACGGCGCGCTCAATGTCGCCCAATTCATTGAGAGCGGTGACCATCAGAATCATGATGCCCGCAGTTTCGGGATTGCCTTTCAGCCGCTCGCACACCTCAAAGCCGCTCAGCTTGGGCATCATGATGTCCAGCAGAATCAGATCAGGATTGAACGACGCGACTTTGTCGAGGGTGTCCTGCCCGTCGACGGCGATCTCTGTGTCCACGTCCAGTGCACCCAGGTAGGCCTCGATCAGCTCGACATTCGCTTCATTGTCGTCGGCAATCAGAATCCGTGGTTTGCTGGTTTCGCTCATATTAAAATCTGTGAAAGGAGAAGTGCTTAGCAAAAAAATTGTTGGACCCTAGAACGATCTGAGCGTCGAGGCTCGCAATGACACCTCTAGTGGTACGACTCCATGATCATAGCCCAGTGATGAATCGCTGGGAAAGCCGTATTCAGGCAATCTCGTGCCGGAAGGCGTGTCAATCGTCTTGCAAGGCTCCCATCGGTAGTGGGTTCAGTGAAGTTCCAGCAGGTTGCGAATGCGGATGTTCAGCTCGATCTTGTTGACCGGCTTGGACAGGAAATCGTTGGTCCCGGCCTCAACGGTGCGCTCAATGTCGCCCAATTCATTGAGAGCTGTGACCATCAGAATCATGATGCCCGCAGTGTCGGGATTGCCCTTCAACCGCTCACATACGTCAAACCCATTCAGCCTGGGCAGCTCGCTGTCGAGCACGATCAGATCAGGATTGAATGACGCGGCTTTGTCGAGAGTGCCCAGCCCGTCGACGGCGACCTCCGTATGCGCTTCCAACCCACCCAGGTAGTCCTTGATCAGTTCGACGTTTGCTTCATTGGCGTCGGCGATCAGAATTCGCGGTTTGCTAGTTTCGCCCATAGCAAAGCTGCGACCCGGCATCAAATCCCCCACGCCAGCAAATAACCGTTCTACCTCATAGAGTACGGGGATGAAAAACAATGAAGAGGGTCCCGTTTGGGCTCCGATGCACCAGGTTCTCCAACGCGACCGCTCTGGCGACTTCTCCGTGCCCTCCGTGACTCCGTGGTGGAATATTCAAAAACAAAGATCCGTTACACAGCAGCCGCTGCCAACGAGTCATTCAATGCGGCTGCGGGCACGGGGAACTGCTCGCAGAGCTGGCCGATTTCGTCCCGCACGCGTCCATGCACCTTGATGTCCTCTGGCGCGCGTAGGACTTCTAGAATCCAACGTCCAACTTGCTTCATCTGCTCCTGGCCCATGCCTCGCGACGTGAGCGCCGGAGTGCCGATACGCACGCCCGACGGATCCATCGGCTTGCGCTGGTCGAAGGGAATCATATTCTTGTTAACGGTAATGTTGCACGCACCCAAGGCTTCTTCCGCCAGTTTGCCGCCTACGCCCAGCGGCGTGACGTCTACCAACATCAGGTGATTGTCGGTGCCGCCGCTGACCAGCTTGAGGCCGCCGCTGGCTAAGGTCTCGGCCAGGCACTTTGCGTTGTCGAGCACCTGCTGCATGTAGATTTTGAACTCCGGCTTCAGTGCCTCGCCAAAGCAGACCGCCTTACCCGCGATCACATGCATCAGCGGCCCGCCCTGAATGCCGGGAAAGACGCGGCTGTTGATCACTTTGGCGTGTGCCTTTTTAGCCAAACAAATCCCACCGCGTGGTCCACGCAATGTCTTGTGCGTCGTCGAAGTGACGAAGTCGGCCACAGCCACCGGATTGTCGTGCAAACCTGCAGCGACCAAGCCAGCATAGTGCGCCATATCGACCATGAACATTGCGCCAACATCTTTGGCGATCTGAGCAAACTTTCCGTGAGGAATCTCGCGCGGATAGGCGCTCGCTCCCGCCACGATCATTTTCGGTTTGTGTTCCTTGGCAAGCCGTGCGACCTGGTCAAAGTCGAGCAGATGGTCCTCTTCGCGCACTCCGTAATTGATGAAGTTGTACAGCATGCCCGAGACATTGAGCTTCATGCCGTGCGTCAGATGTCCGCCGTGTGCCAAGTCGAGCCCCAGCACTGTATCGCCCGGCTCCAACGCCGCTAAGTAGATCGCCGTGTTCGCTTGTGAACCGGAGTGCGGTTGCACGTTGGCGAACTCCGCACCAAACAGCTCCTTCGCCCGCTCGCGCGCCAGATTTTCGACCACGTCGACATACTCGCAGCCGCCGTAGTACCGCCGCCCCGGGTAGCCCTCGGCGTACTTGTTAGTCAGTACGCTGCCGGCTGCTTGCTGGACGGCCGGGCTGGTGTAGTTTTCGCTGGCGATCAGCTCCAAGCCCTCGTGCTGACGCTGCATTTCATCAGCGACAGCAGACCAGACTTCAGGATCGTTGGCGGCAAGAAAGTTTGTCATCTAGGATCTCGGCGGTATTTCAAAGGGTTAAGGTTAAACAGTTGGGGCGGCACAAGGGATAGGTTGCGCCGCGAAAGCTAGCCGATGCTAAATGACGAACTACCCAATGACGAGATTGGTAAGTCGATGCCCATTGAGCTTTGGGTCCATTCGTCATTTCACTTCTATTGTCGATTCACGCGCCGAGAGTGTCAATCGCCGGTGGGTTCGATGCTGGCGCTGAGCGAACCCCGATTATCAGACAGTCGGGCGGCAGAATCGTTCACCCTCAAGTAGAGAACCGCATCCGCTGGTGGCTTGATCACGCGCGACAGCCCGAGCGGAAAAGCGGCGGAGAACTGATGATTACCTTCCTCGCGCCACGCCCCCAACAACAGGCCTAGCGGCTGGCCTTCGTGGTAGCGAATGGTCACGCCCCCGGGCTCGCAGGGCCACGCGATTTCGTTCCCGTCTTCGCCCCGTTCGCGCGCGATCTCGAACCGCCCCGCAGCAGAAACTCGATACTCACGATTTGCTGATAGTTTCCAGCCTGTCGATTGCCAGCCACGATCGGCGGCGATCGTCGCGCGTTTCTGCTCCGTCACTGCCGCGCTTTCGAGATGTTGCATCGCCATCCGTTGGCCGTCGTACCCGTAGTCGAGCGTCGCGACGAACGCCTGCCACTCGGCTTCCAGGTCAGACCAATCTTCGCGCAGATCTTGACGGACTAGTGTGTTGAACCGAGGCTCGCCAACATGTTCGCGCAGCGCACGCAACTTGGCATGCCAGCGCGGGTGCGTATCGAGAAACGCGCACAGCGCCCAACACCATGCGTACTCGTCGGTCGAAAACGTACGACGCTTGTCCATCGCCAACACTTCACCCAGCGCCAGCGGCTTGCCTTCGCCCACCGCATCGCGGATCAGTCGGATCCGCCCCCACATCGGCACCTCCTCGCGCGACTGTGGCATCACGCGCAGCCGCAATTGGCCTGCTTGCCATCGATGCGTGCCCAGTAGCTCGGCCATGCCCTCGGAATACCAACCGGCACCGGTATCTCCCCGCCTTTCTTCGTTTCCCAAAAACACAGCCATGAAACCGTGTGTGCCTTCGTGCAACAACAGGTGCCGTCGGAAGTAGTCGCTCGGCTGTTCGACCAACCACAGCTCAAAGCCGTTACAGTAGCCGTTTACGAAGTCGGTCCTTTCGCGCGGCAACAAGCCCAGCGCCGCAAACTTCGCGCGATCGTCCATCAGGAAGCCCTGCATTTTCCAATCACGTAGCTGCGTGGGATCGACTTCAAAGTACTCCGCCCACTGAGGAACGGCCGCGTCGAATACCGCAGCCAAGCCGTCAACCGCATCGCTGGGCGGCAGATCGGTATAGAGCCGCAGATGTCGTCCCACGATCTTTCGCAGGCCCAGCTGCGCCGCCCGTCGTTCATCGACGCGCCGCGGCGCGGGTAAGTCCGCCGCGATCGCCTGGGTAGCAACGAATTGCCACACGAGCAGCGCAGTAACGAGAATGCGGAACATACGATTACGGCGGGCGATTCGGTAAAAATGAACAAGAGGCAGCAGAGAGAACCGAGGAGATGCACGCAGCAACCCCGAGGATGCAGGGCGCTGTTGCCTCCTGTTCAAATTCTATGGCATCCACGCATATCCGCACACATCAAACCATGTCGAGGACGGGCCGCTTCGCGCCGGTTGCTGACACGGGACGCCCGACTATATTGGTTGCTCGGTCCTCCCATCATTCGTACCCACGGACGCATCCAATCCTATGCTGCGGTTTTTGAGCGAACGGCTTGTCTTTCTGCGAGAGTTTGGAGGCAAGTTTGAAACCACCGGCTCGATACTGCCCAGTAGCCGCTATCTCGCGCGGGCAATCACACGATACTTGAAGCAGCGAGGTGACACTCCGATTCGCGTACTTGAGTGCGGGCCAGGTACCGGGGCCTTTACCGATCAGATCGTGCGACACTTGCGCGAGGGCGATCGGCTCGATCTGGTCGAACTTAACGAGTCATTTGTCGACGTGCTCGAGAAGCGTTTCGCGAATGAACCGCACTGGCAGGCAGTCGCCGATCAGTCGGAGATTCATCAGCAATTGCTGCAAGACTTCGACGACAGCGAGCCGTACGACTTCATTATTTCTGGACTGCCGCACGTCAACTTCCCGCCTGTTGTGGTCGACACGATCTTTCAGTCGTACTTCCGCCTGCTGAAACCGGGCGGCACACTCAGCTACTTCGAGTACGCCTACATTCGCCCGCTCCGCACTAAGCTCACGCTGGGCAAGACCCGGCAAAAAATCAACGGCGTCAACGCCATCGTCACCGAGCATCTTGCCAACCACCGCATCCGCAGAGACAACGTGCTGGTCAATTTTCCTCCCGCGTGGGCTCAACATTTGCGGATTGAGCAAACGCAGCATTAATCGATTATTCGATTCGGGTCTTTTCGCGGTAAGTTCGTGCTTTCCAGGGATGAACGCCTTGCCAAGCTGGTGGAAGAGTACGGATAATTGAGTGTGTCCAACAATCGATCACCAAGCGAGAGATGGACACCGCTTGGCGAAGATAAGTCTATGCTGGAGACAGGAGAACTGAGTCGATGGGTCTTCATCAAAATATGCTCAACGAACCGGTGAGTCGGCTCGCATTGCGTGAGCCGGTGCTCTGCAAACCGGAAGACACCCTTCGCGAAGCGATCAAGCAAATGCAGCAAGCGAAGCTCGGCTGCGTGATTGTGGTGGACGAACAGAGCAAACCGGTCGGAATGTTCACGGAAAACCGCCTCACGCAGTTGCTCACCAAGGGCCCTGCTCCGCTGGACGACGCCATCAGTACGCAGCTCGATGAGAACTGGCCGTGCGTGCAGACCACGGATCCGGTCGTTGACGTGTTGAATGCGATGCAATCCGCGAATGTACGCTTCATCTGTGTGTGCGATGAGCAAGGCCGCGTCACGGGGCTCACAGGTCAAAAGGGCCTGATGGAATTCGTCGCTGATCATTTCCCCGGCCAAGTCATGGTGCAGCGAGTGGGCTGCGCGCCTTACCTCGATCGCGAAGGAGCGTAACGATGTCGCCATCCCAACAGCAATCAGACGCGGGTGAATTTCAGGATCCTCTGGAGGATTACTCGCACAAGACCTACGACGATCCGTTGGAGCAGGCGTTGGCTGACCAGCCGGTGGCCTCGATTCAAGCAACGCCGTTCGCAAGCATTCCGCCGGACACACCAATTCAAGAAGCCATCCAACAGTTGGCTAAACTCGATGTGGCGTGCTTCTTAGTCGAATTGGACGGCAAGCTGGTCGGCGTCTTTTCAGATCGTGACATCTTGGACAAAGTCGCGTTGGATTTCGAGAAGATGAAAGACCGACCCGTTTCCGACGTGATGACGAAAGAGCCCATCTTTGTGTACGACACCGACTCGTCCGCGGCCGTGCTATCGGTCATGGCGGTGAGCGGCTATCGGCATGTGCCAGTGCTGAACCTGGATAAGAACATCGTCGGTATCGTCAGCCCGCAACGCGTGACTGGATTCCTGCAGCAAAACGTCGAAGACAAATAGGCGCCGCACGCCGCGACACCTATTTGCCTTCATGTGGCTCAAGAGAATCTTGTGAGCAAACGCGCCTCACCGCCAGCGGAAGAAACGTGTACGGCTACGACGCACATACGTCGTCTTACGCTTCCCCTTGTCGCGTTCCCACTTCGACGAACGGTACGTCAGGCCGTGAATGTTACCGTGGATGCCGGGATTACCGGGGCTCCACTGACGCGCTTGAACTGGTTCGGCAGGGGCGAGAGAGAAAAACGACGCGACGGCAATGAGTAAGACTACCTTACGCAACATAACGCAAACTCCCAGAAAGAGTCTTAGCAGGCTTCTCTATTCTAGCACCTTCAATCTACAGAGACCACTAAATTCACGGCGGTGGCAGATTCCCATAGTTGTGTCCAACCGCAACCGCCTACGGCGCGGGCGACGGCCCCGATAGCTTTCGCGTAACGAAGAACTGGTAACCGTAGTATGTCGGGTAGTTCCGTCGCATCTCGATCTCGGCCTGCGTGGCCTCGACCACACTTAACGCCATCTGGTCGCTGGCATACTTTTCACGCAGGCCGGGCAGTTTCGCCTCCAGCGGACCATAGTACTCAGCCCACCAAGCTTCATCTGGCAGCGTGAAGTCGCCCTCGCGCTGGTAGCCGGCCGCATCAATCGACTTCAGCACAGCGTCCACGCTCGTCATCGCCGGATACTCGCTGGCCCAGAACTCGCGGAGAGCAGCTGGAGCGTGCTCCTGTAGCCAGAGCCAGACCAGTTCAGAAAAGACCAAATAGCCACCGTCTTTGAGCAGCGGCCGCCAGGCCTGGAGAGCCGTGGGTATGCCGATGGCGTAGGCCGCCGCCTCACACCAGATGATGTCGATCGACTCAGCTGGCAGTTCCAATGCTGCCATATCTGCGTTCAAGATTTCGACGCGGTCGGCCACCTCGGCTTGCGCGGCACGGTCGCGCAACACGTCCAAATATTCTTGGCAGTTATCAACCGCAATGATTCGGCCAGGCAAGTTCGCGGCGAGGACCATCGTCTGCGCGCCCGGGCCACAGCCGACGTCGAGCAGCCTTGGTTCGCTGGGCAAGTCCGCGCAGAGGGCGAGCGCTTTGCTGGTGCTGTCATGCGACCCAGGCCCCTGCCGTGGCAGCCCGCGCTGCACGTCGAAGAAGACTGCCATTAGTCGCTCGTTAGTGGTCATTGGGTCAGCATCTGAATCGATGACGAAGTCTATTGTTCACATCCCAAGTTCGCGGCACTCCGAACGAGTTCCCCACTACACGAACCCGATTCGGATCGACATTGTAATCCATCATCGCTTGGCCAACCATCAACCATGGTCGCAGGCAACCCAAGCCTGGGGCTGACGGTTAGGTCTCAGTGCCGACTCAACCTGTCGGCAGGCCGATCCGGGTGGTTGTCTTCCTCTGTGAATAACTCGATAATCGCCAGCTGCCTACGAACGTTAAACTGGGAGTATTCTCTCTCGTCCAACTCTCTCGATCCAAGGGGTACAGTATGTCCGCTCCACAAGACCCAATCCATGAGATGATCTCGTCACTGAAGCAGCAGCGGGATGAGCTTAAGCTGAAGATGCACTTGGCAGAGGCCGAGGCCAAGGACGAGTTCGAGGCAGCAACCGACAAGCTTGACAAACTCACAGAGGAGTATGACCCGCTGAAAGAGGCCGTGGCGGAGTGCACCGAGAATGTTGTCGAATCTATGAAACTCGTGGCTGACGAGGTCCTGACAAGCTTCGACCGCATCCGCAAGGCGCTCTAACGCTGATGATTGACATCGCAGGCGTGCGTCAATTCGCCCGGAACAGCGCAAGGTTTCGCGAGGTTGTTTCGGTACTAACCAAGTACGGCTTAGCCGACTGGTTGGGCGAGGTGCGCATCGACTGGGTGCACGACCTGCTCAAGGGCGCTGACGGGGGCCGGATCACGGAACTGAGCCCTAATGAGAGGGTCCGGCACGCGCTCACCGATCTCGGCACCACGTTCATCAAGTTGGGACAAGTGCTCAGCACGCGGCCAGACTTGGTAGGGAACGAGTTAGCGCAAGAGCTGACCGAACTCCAGTCGAACACCCCGGCAGACGACACCGACTATGTGCTGCAGCTGTTGCAGGATGAGCTAGGGGGCACGGCAGAAGAACTGTTTGCGGAGTT
>JANQQA010000178.1 GCA_028285205.1 Bythopirellula sp.
TTCATCAACTCGACCTGGCGCGATGGTTGGCGGGCGTCGATGTTCCCAAATCGGTGCATTGCACCGGCGGCAGGTTCGCAGGGGAGGGCGATGCCGAGACCCCCGACACCCAGATCGCGACCTACGACTTCGAGGACCTGGTGATGACCTCGGAGTTGACGTTGTTTACGCCCTACATGCTCAAGACGGATGCCGGTATTCGCAACAACGATCTGTTCCCGTTCTGGCAGCAAAACGCAACGCGAATCGAGATCTACGGCACCGAGGGGGTCATGTACGTCGGTCGTCATGGCGGGGGGTGGGAGGTTTATGCTCGGCCGCACGATCGCAAACCGGTGGTGAAGACTTCTCGTTATGGTCGTTTTCCCGATCCCGAGCACAAAGAGAATTTCTTGCAATCGGTGCGGTCGCGGACGCGGCCAAGCGCGGATATCGAGGACGGCCATCGCAGTGCGCTGCTGGTCCATTACGCCAACATCAGCTATCGCTTGCACGGCGAGCGGCTGAAAATCAACCCCGACGAGACGTTTGCCGACAGCTCGGCGGCGATGGCACTCTTCTCACGTCCAGCACGAGAGCCCTGGCAGATCTCGATTGAGGCGTGACCTTGTCGTGCATTACGCTGCGGCTAAATCTTTGGTACCGTTGAGCAGATGGAACCTTGGATTGAATACACATTGCCGCCCGAGCTAGTTGCTCAGGAGCCGCTGAACAACCGCACGGATGCCCGACTGATGATTGTCGATCGCCAGCGCGGCGAGTTGAACCATCATCATATTCGCGACTTGCCCCGAATTCTGCAGCCGGGCGATCGCATCGTGCTCAACGACACGAAGGTGATACCGGCACAACTTCGCGGTGAGCGCGCCAAGACGGGCGGACGATGGCAGGGGTTGTTCCTCGGGACCAATGACGCGGGCGATTGGTCGCTGGTGTGCAAGACCCGCGGTCGATTGCAGCCGATGGAAAAGGTTATCTTGCACGACCGCGATGGTAAGCCGGCCGTGACGCTTTGGCTGCTTGAGCAGATCGGCGATGGGGAGTGGCTGGCACGTCCAGAATCGGAACTGACGCCGCTGGAACTGCTCGACAGGCTGGGACGGGTGCCGCTGCCACCGTACATTCGCGGCGGTCAGATGGTCGATAGTGATGTGCAGAACTATCAGACCGTGTTTGCGCGGACGCCAGGTGCGGTGGCTGCGCCAACCGCCGGCTTGCACTTTACCGAAGATTTGCTGCGGGCGATGGAGCAGTCGGGCGTCAACTTTTCGGCGGTGACGCTGCACGTTGGACGCGGGACATTTCGGCCCATCGACGTCGAGGATGTCGAGGAGCATCCGATGCATTCGGAATGGGGCGAGTTAACCGATGTCGCGGCGCGTGAAATCAACTCCAGTCGCGAGGCAAATCAACGCGTGATCGCCGTGGGAACGACCGTCACACGCGTGCTTGAAGCGGCGGCGGCATCCTCGACGGAACCGAAACTGGCCGCCTGGCGAGGAGAGACCGATCTGTTCATTCGCCCGCCTTATGAATTTGGTGCTGTGGATGCGCTGCTAACAAATTTCCACTTCCCACGGACGACGCTCTTACTGCTGGTGCAAGCTTTGGGTGGCACCGAACTGATTCGGGCGGCGTACGAGGAAGCCATTCGCGAAGAGTATCGATTCTACAGCTACGGCGATGCGATGCTGATCGTGTGAGCGCACTCGCAACCGCAACATCTGGGCTCCCGCGACAAGGTAACAGGGCAGCGGTCACCTTACGCGGGGCAGCCCATCAATGGTGTGATCACTACAGCCTATTGATCGGCCACCTTGCCGATGCACTTTATGAAAGTCCACCGGAAGACAGCGTTGGCTTCTACAGGGGCCAAAACAGCCTTGTCCGCGCGTCGGCCGCAGCATGCGGTAATCCGAAGTTGCCAGCGCACCACGTCACACGAGTCTGATCTCACAAACCCATACCGAAGCGTTTCAGCGCACGCGTCGTGACTTCAGTCGAGTACGTTACGAGCCGAATGCCGTGTTGATGGCACTTGCTGAATTGTCGAAGCTGGCAGCCGTTTCGTTAGCGAGTAGGTTGACTGCGCCGATGCAGGTTGCAACGAGTAACGCGAGGATGACCGCATATTCCACAGCGGTTGGTCCGTCTTCCTCAACAGCCAAGCGATAGATGAATTCCTTCATTGCACCGTTCCATTCCGATAAGATTCCTTGGTGAGACGCTTGAAATCAGTCCTGCATTCAACTCAAGCATAGGTCGGAAATGGCACGTGTGAGATCTGATTTCTCGGTCGATCGGGAAATGAGCTATTCCCCAACCTGGAGAAATACGCTGGGAACGACTGTAGCAGTTATGCGTCCTGCACTTGCAAAGATATGCCGCGTTTCCAACTGCGCAAAAAATGACCCACGGCTGGTGCCGTGGGTCGAATGTTCGTCTGGATCGCGTGCACGTCCTGCTTACGCCTGGAACGAGCTACCGCAGCCGCAAGACTTCACGGCATTGGGGTTGTCGAACGTGAACCCGCGTTTTTCAACGCCGTCGTAGAAATCGACTGTGGTGCCATCTAGGTAGAGTGCACTTTTCTTGTCGACCACGACTGGTACGCCATGCTGCTCGTACTTTGAGTCCATTTTCGCGTCGAAATTCTTATCGAACCCGAGAGAATAGCTAAATCCGCTGCAGCCGCCGCCAGTTACGCCAATCCGCAGGACGGTGCCCTCTTCGAGCTTCTGGTCCTCGATGATTCGTTTGACTTCGCTGGCCGCTTTTTCAGTGACGACAACGCTCATAATCACATTCCTCGACTCTTGGAAATAAAATTGCGTGTTTCGTTGGAGTACTTCGCCAGTGGCGAACCGGGGCCACTGGCTCTGTACAATAATCGTATCCACCTAGATTATAGCAAAAAAATTGACAGGAAAAGCCGAACTCGGGCATTACCGGGCGATTCCACTGCGAATTCCTAGGTGAGGTGCCGCAGTTTTTCGACCGCCTGGACGACAATTCCGATCGTCTGGTCGATTTCATCGGCTGTGTTGAATCTACCTAGGCCAAACCGCAAGCTACTGCGGGCTTGGTCTTCGGACATCCCCAAGGCCAGCAGGACGTGGCTCGGCCCAGGATCGGTCGATGCGCACGTGGCCCCCGAGCTGACGGCGAGCTGTGGCATGTTCAATAGCAACGCCTCCCCATCAACGTTGCCAAACGAGACGTTCAGGTTCCCCGGCAGACGGACAGACTCCTCGAGCTGCGGCCCACACAGCTCGAGATTCGGTAGCGATTCGTTGAGTCCGGTCCACAAGTGGTTGCGAAGCTTGGCTTGCCGCTCGGCCTCTGCTGGCAGTTCCGCGAGGCACAGCTGCAGGGCTCTGGCGAAGCCGACAATGCCTGGAGTGTTGAGCGTGCCACTGCGGCGTCCAGCCTCCTGACCGCCGCCGAGGATCTGTGCATCGAGTCGTACGGTCGGGTTGCGGCGGCGAACGAACAATGCACCGACACCCTTCGGGCCATACATCTTGTGCGCCGTAAAACTCATCAGGTCGATGTTTAGGTGATCTACGTCGACGGGGATCTTGCCGACGGCTTGCGTGGCGTCGCAGTGCAGCAACACGCCATGCTTTCGGCACAACGCGCCAATTTCGGCGAGCGGTTGAATCACGCCGATTTCGTTGTTGGCCAGCATGACGCTCACCAAGGCGGTGTCGTCGCGGAGGGCGTCCGCGACTCGTTGCGGATCAAGGCAGCCAGCGGATTCGCTGGGATGAGGTTCGACTGGCAGCAGCGTGACGTCGTAGTCGCGTTTGGAGAGCTTTTGCAGCGGTCCGAGTACCGCGTGATGCTCCGTCTGCACACTGACGAGGTGGTTCCCACGCCTTCGGGGGCGCTGGGCAACGCCGCAGATCGCCAGGTTGTTGCTCTCGGTAGCGCCGCTCGTGAAGACGATCTCATTCGGCTCAGCGTTGATGCCGCGGGCGATCGAATTACGCGCCGCCTCGACGGCATCGTGGGCGGTTTCGCCAAGTGCGTGCGTGACGCTGCCCGAATTGCCATACTTCTCCGTGAAGAACGGCAGCATCGCATCGACGACGCGTGGATCGACGCGGGTGGTCGCATGATTGTCGAGGTAGATCATCGTGAGACGCTAGTCGTGGGAGAGGGACTGGATGCTGCTTCCAGTCTCCACCGACTAGCGGCGGCCGTCTAGCGTGTTCCTCAACCAAACAGCGCCTTCACGACGATTTCTGACCAGCTTTCGAACTGGTCGAGTTCGTTAAGTAGCTCCTCGATTGGCTTGAATCCCGCGTCGAGGATATCGTCTTCGCGCGGATGGACATTCGGGCTGTCGACCTCGTACAGGTGGACGACTCCCAGATGCACCTGCCCGACGGGAGTTTCGTCGTCGTTGATCAGCCCCACCAGCTTGTCCGTGAAACCGGCTTCGATAACGACTTCTTCGTCCAATTCGCGTTGCATACCTTCGCGATAGACTTCGTGAGCCGTGCCCGCTTGTGCATCGAGCGTCGAGATATGTCCGCCAACGCCGACGCTTCGCTTGGCGTGCAACCGTTGCTCACCTTGTCCTCCGCCACGTTTGTACTGGAACAGCCGTGCCGTGCCCGTCGAATCGACATAGCGGAAGAGCACGTAGGGAATCAGCTGCTTGAAGCTGGGGTCCTGCTCCATTTCGCCACGCGGTCGGTAGCTGAGGTTGTCGCTCTCCAGAATCGCCGGTAGATAAGTGTCGATATCTTTCGAGAATCCCTGAAAGTGCCCCAGCGCATGAAACTCGCTGGTGGGAAGAACGAGAACACGCTCCTCAGAAACCTCGGGTTTGGCAACGGTCGACATGGTGAATCCTTTCAAATTCGGTTCGCGATGAAGCCAGTTTACCGTTCTGCGGCTCGTTACACTAGCACTTGTCTTAATCCACAATCCGCAGCTTCATCTGGTCTGAATTGGCCTTCAGCTCCGGCGCGTACATCGCGGAGACGCGCGTCGGCAGCGCGCTGAACTTGCCAGGGATCTCGGCGCGGAGACGGTAAGACACGCTGTGCTTGCCGCGTGCGAGGCGGGATAGGAACAGACTGACGCGGTCGTCGCGCAGTTCGGTGTAGGCGTTCAGTCCGTTGCTGCCGTAACCGCTACGAATTTGTACGGGCTCGAAGCCGGCGGCCTTCATGTCTTCCAGCAGGATGTACTCGTAATCGTTCTTGCTGTCGACGGTCAGCTCGACTTCGACGAGATCGCCGCTGGTGAGTTCAGCGAGGTTGACCAGTGGCTGACGCTCGTAGCGATCGATGCGTTGATCGACGACCTGCCCTCGTCCACCAGCGACGGGCGCGCTCTTGTCGGCTTCGATCAGCTTGTAGTACTTGCGCTGGACTTTGAGTTCCAGTCCCGCGGCCCGGATGTCGCTTTCCAGCGTGAAATTCGTGAAGTAGCCGTTGAAGTAGATTGGCGATTCACCACGCTTGCGAATTTCGACGGTGTGACGCCCGGCCGGCAAGGCATCGCCGGTCAGTACCAGCTTGTTGTCAAACGTGAATAGGTTGTCGCGCGTGATGCTGACTTCCTTGAGCAACTCGCCATCAATGCGTAGTTCAACGGTTGCTTCGGGAGTGGCTTCACCACTGGCGGCTAGATAGTCGGCAAACGCCTCGACGACCAGCGCCGTATCGCGTGTGCTGTTCCAGTAGGTTGCATGTTTGCGATTGTTCAGTAGGTACTTCACGAGTTGCGGGGCGATTTCACTGTCGGGCTGGGTTGCCGCGAGGAGTTTCAAGTAGTAGGCATGTGCTTCGTACTCGCTGCCGTGCCAATGCCACCAGCCACTGGTTGGCAGCTCCAGCCAGGCAGTTTGGTTTTCTTCGTCTTGGCGGACGTACTGACCGAGGTTGCGCATGACCATCACGAGTTTCTCTTCGTCGCCGTGTATGTGCAGCGCCAGACCGAAGGTCGCCAAGCTGTAGACGGCCAGTTTCGTGCGATCGCGGTACAGGTAGCGAGTCATCGACTCGCTATTCTTTCCGGCCTCGGCCAGGACCATGTAGACCAGCGCGTCCAAGTTGCCGGCAAATTGTTTCCGGGGTAGACGGTTTTCTCCGTCCTGCTCCTTGTCCCAATTGTCGAGCAATCGGAGCTGCTTGGATTGGTAGTCTTCTAGCCAGCTGATTCCGCGTTCCATGACGCTCGGAACGATCGCAACACCGTTTTCCTGAGCGACAATCAGCCCATGCATCACAACGGCGGTGGTATGCGCCGCACTGCGTTCGCCCCAGCCACTAAACCAGCCCCAACCGCCATCGGAGAGCTGCATCTCGGTGAGCCGATTGACGCCCGCCTTCACAACCTTGTTGAGTTCCGCTTCCGCGAAGACGGGATTGGTGTCGAATCGCTTCCAGTCTTTGCTACGCTCGACGTCGTCGCCGATTTCCTGAGAATTCAGATTGGTGCGTTTTTCTTGGATGGCTGCGAGGTCGACGCCCATCTTACGGAGCGTTTGCTGTGTGATGACCGCGGGCAAAAATCGATTGAGCGTCTGTTCGGTGCAGCCATAGGGATAATCGATAAGGTAGGGCAGGGCGTCGACCATCGCGCCGGCGAGGGTCGGGGTGTAGCGAACTTCCAGGCGCGTCTGCTCGGGTCGCCGGTCAGCAGGTACGTCGATTTCGAACTGACCTTGGGTTGCACCAGGTTTGA
>JANQQA010000299.1 GCA_028285205.1 Bythopirellula sp.
TGTGTGCCGCTAAGGCCGATGACCGTCTGGTCGACCTCATCATCACCATCCCAATCGATATCAAAGAAGAATCCGGCTGCCTGGTCTGCAGGGGAGGAGTCGGTCGCGGTCAGCGTGAAGGTGCGATCTTGGAAAGGAACTCCGCTTGACGGTCCAGTGATCGACGCCGTGGGCGCGGAATTCGTACCCGTGATTGTAATCGTGATCAGTTCCGTGTCGCTTAGCGGTATCGCGTCGTCGTCGGTCGCCCTGACCGTGTAAGTCAGTACCAACGTCTGGCCTAGCAGCATGTAATTGAAGTGCTCGCTGCCGCTGTAGAAATTCCAAGTCAGAGTGTCACTGTTTTCCGTCCCATCCAAAATGTCGGTCGGTGTGACCGACAACATCGACAGCAGTTGAGCGTCGCTGGGAGCCATCGGATCAAGCCGATCAGACGTTCCGCTAACCAACAGCGAATCAACCGAAGCGATGACCACATCGCTCGTATCCACATCACTGATAGTCAGAGTCCCGGTAGCACTCAACATTGAGTCGGATACATCGAAATCGGCACTGTCCGGTCCATCGCTGATAATCGGAGCATCATTCACACCGTTAATCGTAATGGTCACCGTTGCGGTATCGAATTCACCATCGGCGTCTTCAATGCGATATTCAAAGAAAACAATCTCGGAGGAACCGGTGGCGAGATAGTCGAAGGTTCCGTTGGGGTCATAGGTGAATGTGCCGTCGTTGTTGTTGATCAAAGTACCAAGCCCGGGAGAGCTGAGGTTGACGGTTTCTGTGGGATCGATATTCCATTCGGCGTCATAGTCAGCACCGTTGCCATTGTCAGCCAACACATTGATCAGGATCGCATCATCTTCGCTGGTCGAAACAAGATCATCGACAGCGGTCGGCGCCGTATTGGCACTCCACACACCCCAGGATTCGTTGGCCTGCTGTAGGTCCCAGAGGCCCGGGTCAGAATTTGTGAGTTGATATTCCTTGGCGGTGCCAGGGTTGACCCACCATTTATTCTCGTGCCCTGGGTTTAGGTTGTCAAAATCCCAAAGCAGACTCAACTGCACGTTTTCGTCCATCAGCGCCTGCATCAATCGATGGAATGTGATTATTTCACCCGTGGTCGTCCCGTCACCAATAGCGCCGAATTCACCAACAAAGAGCGGTTGGCCAAGACTAGCGGACTCGGACTCGAAAAATTCCAGCAGTTCTGCGTAGTCGCCGGTTTCCCAAGCAGTCGAGACCTGCGGCGAATCCGCAAAGTAAGTTTCATTATTTGCATAGAGATGAAAGCTAACCGAATCGTACGGATTCGGGTTGTCGATGGGCAACACCTGTGCCAGCTCGTTGCGTGTGTCAAGAGTCCATGAATGTTCTTGCCAGTTGTGGTACGCATACGGACGAAGCCTCGTATCACCAGTTGATAAGAATCGCCACGGATCAATCGCCCGCACCGTGTTTGCAAAGTTAACCTTCGCAACGTGAACGTCAGCTCGAGTGAAGTCGTCCGGACTTGTGTACGCGTCTATCGTATCGTCGTCTCTCGACAGGTTCATTCCCAGCACTGGCAGTTCTGAGGGTCGCCACTCGTTGATATTCGGTAGATCAACTGTGATGTTGACCTCGTTCGAGAACTCCCAGCCCCAGATAGCTGGTGAATCCCGATACCGCGATACAACCTCGTTCGTATAGTACGTGATAAACGCATTGCTTCCGCTGTCGGCGCGACCAAGAGCCGTGAGGTATTCAGCGTAGGTATCATTGCCCTGCGTGTCGGTGTTGAGCGTACTGAGGGGCGTAAAGTCGACTCCCGGGGTGAGGTATCCAGCAGCGACGGCGTCGTCGACCAGCTCACCCACCGTGGGGATATGGAAGAACAGCGATGGGATCAGCCCGATGTCGCGTTGTTCGGCCGTTGCGACAAAATCGTCAAATCGCCGGTAGTATTCCGACTTGTCATTGAAGTATAGGGACCATTCGCCCGGCCAGTATCCACCGGCCATGACACGGGCCACAGGAATACTGTGCTCTGCAAGGTAGTCAAACCCATCTTCGAAGCTGCGGTCATCGATGTCCTTTATATATCGATCAAAGGCGTCGTAATAGTTGACACCGAACGCCTGCACCTGAACGGAATCGCCGACCGAGTTGTATCGCGTTAGCCGCCCGGCATTCGGCCCGCTCGATGGTACAATGAGGCCCATCGGCGCAAACACGTCGAACTGCACGTCGTCGAAAAACGTCGTTCGGTCACCGGAAAGGTTGCCTTCGTCATTGTCGGAATCTATCGTCAAAACATAGGAAGATTTTGTCGCCATGAACGTTGGACTGGAAATTTCCGTGAACGCGCTGAACGTAACCTCTGGAATGTCAATCAGTGAGATTTCCGAGGCCAGCCCCAGGTCCAAAATGACTTCCAGGTCGCTGCCCCCATCCCCGTATTGGCGAGCCATCGTTAACAGACTCAGTGAGTACTCGCGACCTACGACGAATCCCGACACGGTCTGCTGAAAGCTACCAGAATTCTCGATCAGTCCGTGTTGATCACCTTCGGGAGCCGGAATGTTACCGCTTTGAAACGGACTTAAGTTGCGTGTGATCCCCGCACCATCGCTGATCGTCCACTGCGCACCGATCAGCGAACCAGTACCCGCTCCTTGCGCCTGCTTGAATGCATTGTCTGGCTGTACAGGAAATTCCAGCCCACCATCGAGCAGAACCGGCCCTTCGACGGAAAGTAAACGACGTGACTCGAGCGTTTCGCAAAGAAGTGGGCGCGCTAAGCGAGGCAGGCGGCTACTTCGCTTTTGAGGTGAATTGTTGTTTCGCATAATCGTCCCTTATTCAGGAATAAACTGACCTAAGCGAAGCAGGTCGCCGCAAAAGAATCACTCGAGTGCGACGATCGTGAAGATTCCGCCCAAGGACGGGAAAGCCGAACATTCTATCGCCAAAAAATAAGTAGAGGAAAGGCTCTCTGGAAGAAATTGTGTATATACGTTTGTTCATGCGAGGAGCCTTGTCGAGCACCAAATAGCGTCGGTGTGAAACGCGAATGGTACGTAGATATTACGCAAGTTTTTTGACGAGTTGTCGTCTTGCTTCGTGCATTGGGGCCATCATCCACTGGTAGCATTTGAGCCTTCGCTTTACCTGCCTTGGCTCGAATCGACCAGGCCTGTCGGCAACGGAATGCGAAGCGATACAAGAAAGGACTCGCTGGTGGGCCTGATTGCGGAGGCGTGCGTTGCAGCAACGACACCTTCGGCTGGGTCCTGCAAACGGTCCCGCGTCCGGTGGAAGCCAAGGGATTTGTGGTGTTGCCCAAGCGCTGGATCGTGGAACGCACCCTTGCCTGGCTGGCGCGATACCGCCGATACAGCCGCGACTATGAACACAACACCGAAACCAGCGAGGCCATGATTTACATTTCAGTGATCGCCCTGATGTCTCGCCGAATCGCTCGCGAACAACGCCTTTGAAGACTTGTTCTGAGAATCAATCTCTTCTTTGAGGTCGGTGGCCAGGGCGACTACCCTCAGGTCGACAATGAATTCCAACAATCGATCTACGCAACCTGAGGGTAGAGGCTTTCCCCAAAGTGCCGCCTCGCCTTCATGCACCCCAGGGAGGAGACCATTGCCGTGATATTCGACTGGACCACATTTTTTTGGAACCTGCAATTCCTTCAGGAGACACCCGGACCACCGTTTCAATTGAACCTCGCGATCGTCATCCATTGCGGTCGTCAGTTCTTGAAAACCTTCTCGGACCGCATCCATCGCCCCCTCTAGCATAAAATGAACGTGAGTGCTTCAGGAAGGCCACGGGTTTTCCGGTAGACGCGTTCACCCGCGACCACAATCTCATCATCCAGGCTAAGAACAAGTCTTCAAAGGCGTTGTTCGCGAGCGATTCGGCGAGACATCAGGGTGATCATTGAAATGTAAATCATGGCCTCGCTGGTTTCGGTGTTG
>JANQQA010000311.1 GCA_028285205.1 Bythopirellula sp.
CGAGATTCCTCGTGGATCGTGCGATTTGGTCAGCGCGCTGGCTGCCGCGGGCGGCCTGAGCGACGACGCCGGCTCGGAAATTGAGATCATCACCCAACCGCGATACGGATATTCCAACCAGGCCGCTGCGTCACCAAACACCGAGTCGCCGACATCGGATGAAATTCAGCTCGCCGGATACAATGGCCCTGGACGTGGACCAGCGCGGAGAAAGAAATCGTGGCTACCAACCCAGACTGTCCGCATCGACCTCACAGATAGCGACGCGTTGCGACGCGCGGATTATCGGTTGAAGGATCGCGACATCATACGCGTCGTCGCTCGGAAAAAGGAAGTCATCCACGTCGCCGGATTGGTTAACGAGCCTGGGCAGTTTGAATTGCCCAAAGACCAAGAAATCCGCTTGCTCGATGCGATTGCCATGGCCGGTGGACGGAGCTCTGTCGTGGCTGACAAAGTATTCGTGATTCGTCAGCTGCCAAGCGAAGACGAGGCGATCGTCATTCAAGCAAGTCTCGCAACCGCGAAGCAGAACCCGCGAGAGAATCTGGTACTCGGTCCGGGGGATGCTGTCACGATCGAACAAACACCAGCGACAGCTGTCGTTGATACGGTTTCCAGATTCTTCCGCCTCAGCTTTGGCGTCGCGAGCAACACGATTTTCTAGCCGCTGGCGACCGTCACTGGCAGTTTGCCACTTTACCACCCGCAGGTCATCCGCAGCCCCGAGCAAGTTAGCGTGTCCAATCAAGATTTGAGCAGTCAGAGCTACACCGAACCTTCGGCCGCATCGGTACAGGATCTTATCCCGGTGGTGATGCGATTGTTGCGGATTTTCCGCCATCGGAAGAAAGTCATCTTCGCGACACTTTACTGTTTCATTTTGGTGGGCGGGGCCTACTACTGGCTTGCCCCACGCTACTATTCTTCCTCCGCAAAGTTGCTCATTGACGAGCAAAAGGTCGATCAGCTATCCGCCGTCGGAGAACACGATAGCACTGGCAACACGATGGCCACCCATCGTGAGTTGGTCGTCAGCCCTGTCGTCGTGGAACAAGCGATTCAACAACTCGCCCCTCAGCATCGAGTGGACTTGCAAGGCAAAGATCCCAAAGACTGGGTCAAGACGATTAGCAAGCGATTAAGCGCGAAGATCACACGCAAAACGAACTTCATCGATGTCAGTTACAGTTCGCGAGATCCCGAAGCAGCTGCGGCCGTCGTCAACGCCGTC
The DNA here is from genome assembly GCA_028285205.1 of Bythopirellula sp. Classification (GTDB taxonomy): domain Bacteria; phylum Planctomycetota; class Planctomycetia; order Pirellulales; family Lacipirellulaceae; genus Bythopirellula. Next base: position 1,235 of record JANQQA010000311.1, read on the forward strand.
ATCGAAGCCTACCTTGCATTCGTTGAAAAGAACCACAAAGGCACGGCGGGCGAGATCTTGAGCGTGCTGACGGACGAGCGAGATCAGTTGCAGGCGAGTCTCAATCAGCAGCAGATCGAACTACAGAAGTTTCGCCGGCAAGTGGGGCACCTGGCTATCTCATCCGACGACGGCGTCGTGGAACCAATGATCCAGCGAGCCATTCGACTCAACGAAGCCCTGCTTGAAACTCAAGAAAAGCGACTAAAACTCCAAGCAACGCTGACGGCAATTCAAGATTCACTGAATCGTGGCGAGGACATTTCGCAACACCTCACGAGCATCGAATCCACGCTTGGCAAGCAGATGCTATTGGCGTCAATGGGGCTTAGCCCGCAAGATTTGCAAGTGCTCAGCGAGCAACAGAAGAAGCTGCTGGAGGCACAGCAGAAGCTGCAAAACCTCTCACCTCATCTGGGGCCCAATCACCCGAGCATTTTGGAACTGCAGGCCGAAGTTCAAAATCTGACGCAATACGTAAGTAGCTATCACTCCGGCGCGCGGCAACGCTTTGACTCTTTGGGCAGCGCATTGCCGACCGAGAACATCGTGAACATGCTCGAACAATCGGTGCGACAAGCTCAGCAGCAAGAGAAGCAATTGCTATCATCGTTTGAACAAGCTCGAGCAGAAGCCTCTCAGCATAGCGACGCGCTCGTCAGGCTGCGGATGATCGAACGGGACGTGATTCGTAAGGAGACACTGTTCGATTCCCTCTCCGAAAAGATCGCTAGTATCGATATTGGGCAGATCAGAGCACCGATCAAGGCTACGGTAGTCCGCGAGCCTCTCCCCAGTGACATACCAGTGAATCCGCAACTTCGCTTTGTCGCGACCCTGTGCCTACTTGGCGGAAGTTGCGCGGGTGCCTTGATCGTCTACGTCCAAGACGTTCTCGACGATCGATTCAACTCGCCAGAAGAACTGTCGTCGCAACTGGGGGTCCCAGTCTTGGCGATGGTAAGACAGTTGGAACAGCTCCCGGGCGAAGGATTCGCCGCCGTGCACACCAATGCCATGCCGACCGGAGTGGAAACCGAGGCGTTCCGCACCTTACGAACCTCTATTTCGCTGAGCGGAGATACATGCGAACGTATCCTTGTATCCAGCTCTGAACCCGGCGACGGCAAGACGACAATCTCGGCGAATCTCTCGGTGGCATTCGCTCAAGCTGGTAAGCGCACCTTGGTGATTGACGCGGATCTGCGCCGACCTGGCTTTACCGCACTTGCTAACCTGAAAGGTTTACAGGGCGTAGCTGATGTACTCTCGTCGGAACAGCCTCCCGAGGTAGCCGCCCCACCACTGGTCCAAGCAACTGAGGTACCCGGGCTCGATGTCCTGCCGGTTGGACTACGTCGTCCGAACCCGTCGGAATTGCTTAGCAGTTCGGCATTCGTTGAACTTCTAGCCTGGGCGGATTCCCAATACGATCGCGTGATCGTCGACTGTCCGCCAGTGCTGGCGGTGAGCGACGCCCAGATTGTCGGTCAGCTCGTAGACGGGGCAATCCTCGTCGTCCGACCTGAGAAAAACCATCGTCGTTCCGTTATCAGGGCCGTAGACAGCTTCCGATCCGCCGGGTGTACGGTACTCGGTGTCGTTGCCAATGGGTTGTCGAACGACACCGGCAGCTATGGATATGGCTACGGGTACGGTTACGGCTACGACGAGAGCTATGGACACACCAGCGAAGACGTCGACACACAGGTTTCACATCGCGAATTCGACGTGCCACCGATCGATCCGCCGGTCACCATCCCAGTACCCACGGCTCCGCAGTCGCAAACAATCCGGCCCCGTCGAGCTGCATGATGATTCGTTGACTCCCTGGCAAAAGATCCAATGCAAAGTTGGCGATCATCACGAAAACACACTTCACGCGCGTCTCGCGGTCGTCAGCAGCACGAGACGCCCCTGGCGATCGCCTGCCTACAGCTAGTGGATGTCAGTCTACTCGGTGTGCTCTTCCTGGCGCCGCTATTCTTCGGTGGACGGCACATGCTGGGCCGTTTTGTTCTGATCGCGCTCACAAGTGTCGCGGCAATCGCATGGTGTGGGTACCAGACTCTGTCCGGATCTAATCGGCAGACACGCAGTTTGGCGATCTTTGTTGGATTGGCAGCAATCTTCTTGGTCATCTTGCAGCTGACTCCACTTAGCACAGAGCTGCTGCAACGATTTGCACCGCGAAACATGTCGCTGCTGACAATGTGGGGAACGGAGGTTCCATCGGACTTGCGTTTGGGAGAGTGGACAACACTATCGCTCGCGCCAAGCACCACGAAGATCGCCCTCGCCACCGTGATCGCGTACGTTCTCCTGTTCATCACGACCGTGGAACGCCTACGTACGGTCAGCGACATCAAACGTTTGTTGAGATACGTCGCCGTCGCCGCGATCTTCATGGCCGGTTTCGGAATTCTGCAGTACTTCACTTCGAACGGCCTATTCTTCTGGTTTTATGAGTACCCCTACAACACCACGATTCGAGCCGCGAAGGGCAGTTTCACAACACGCAACCATTTTGCACACTTCATTGCGCTCGGGTCAGGCCCGCTGCTCGCATGGATCACGCTGAGACTCCGGGCTCGCCGCGAGGGCCGCACGCCTCCCGACGATGAGCGAAGCTGGTTACTGCAACACTTCGCTCTGCACGCGGGCCTGGGGCTGGCAGTATTGGCGGTCCTGCTGTCGCTATCACGCGGCGGCGTCACGGCACTAGCAACTGCGTGCAGCTTCGCCGTAATCATCTATTGCTATCGCGGACTGCTGTCGAGCAGCTACTGCTACGGCTTCGCAATGCTTGGGCTGTTAGTTGTTGGTGCCCTCTCGCTATCCGATTACGATCGTGTGGCCTCTCGGCTCGACGATTTGACCTCCGCATCGATCGAGACGCTCGACAACAAATCGGGACGACGAAACATTTGGTCGGCCAATCTGTCATCCATCGAACAAGGTTCCCTGTTCGGATCTGGCGTGGGTACGCATCGTGAGATCTATCCCATTTACTACCCGAGGTCACAGACCAAAGAGTTCACACACGCCGAGAATGGTTACCTACAAATTGGAACGGAAACCGGTTTCGTTGGTTTGACACTGCTCGGAATCACGATCCTTTTGGTGCTGAGTTGGTGTTGGCAAGCGATTCGCCAAGCTACGTCTGAGACGCACCTGATGCTAGCGGCAGCGGTTGCAGCGAGCCTGATCGCGAGCCTCGTGCACTCGCTGGTCGACTTTGTCTGGTTCATTCCGGCGTGCATGTCGCTGACAATCATGCTTGCGGCGTGCGCCTTGCGGTTAGCTCAACTCACCATGCCGGAGAACGGTGATCAAGGTGACTCGACCAGTGCGACGAACAAGCTGCGCGTCACCGGTCTGTTGCATACGAGCATCGTAACCTGCGGTGCGATCTGGGCAGTGTTGGCAACCGTGGGGCCTGCTAAGTCGGCGCTGCACTGGGACAAGTATCTGCTCTCGTCGGCTCAGCATGCCGATCAGGTCTCCGAACAGCTCTGGTCTGGTGAAGCTGTCGAGATCGATACCGAGTTCGAGATCGCTCGGACTGAAGCGATGGTTTACCGTTTGTCGGAGATCGTTGAGAGCCATCCCGACTCGGCGCGGGCCCATCTTCGCTTGGCCTCCAAGTTCCTCCACTTATTCAATCTTCGACAGCAACAAACCGATAACGCGATGTCCGTCGACCAAGTCCGCGACGCGGCCATGGCGTCTCGGTTCCCCACCTCCGTCGCACTTCGACAGTGGCTCGTGACGGCGTTCGAAGGCAACAGCCAGCTGCTCTATCGAGCACACTACCATACCACACGCGCCCTCCAACTCTGCCCGCTGCAGGGTGACGGCTACGTTTACCTCGCGAAGCTCTGTTTCCTACGCGGACAGAACGGCGAAGCACTCGATGCGTACTTGCAACAGGCGCTTCAAGTGCGTCCTTATGACGGCGATGTAGTCTTCGAAGTCGGTCGCCAGCGCCTACTCAAGGGTGACATCACCGGCGCGCTCGAGCTGTGGCAAAGCATCTACCGCGACGCTGGAATCCATCAAACTAGAATCATCCGGCTGCTCGCCGGCCAAATGCCTGCCGAAGCGTTCATCAAGCTGTTCGAACCCGATTGGACAACCATGCGGCAGGTTTGGCGCAGCTTCTATCCAGTCAGTAGCGAACCCGACCTAAAAGTGTTCCTGCAGTACGCCGAAGCTGTCGCACAGTGGCAAACTGAGCAGCTTGATTCAAGGCAAGGAGCCCACGTTTGGCATGTGCTCTCTACGATGCAGCTGCAGTTACAGCGTCAGCAGGCTTCCCTGGCCAGCTCTGAACGAGCATATCGACTCGATCCCACAAACTATCCCGCTCGTCGCGCACTAGCACACGCGCTCGTCGAGGCAGGCAGATACCAGGAAGCCCAACCTCACCTGCGATGGTGCCTCGCGCGTAAACCGGACAATCTTGGGTTGCGCAACGAACTCATCGAAGCAACGAAAACTCGCTTGCCCGATACCGCTAGTCGGCCACGAAGACTCCACTATCAATAACTCCGCTTCTGTAAACCTATGCGTAAGCGAAAGACAATTCGACTGATCGCCGCGTCTGCCATTCTCACGCCGTTTGCGGCGCTGGCCTATTACATCGCCTTCTTGTTGCGTTTTGGCGGAATGCTCGAACCCGACCATGTGCAGGCGTTTGTTGGCACGGTAGGTTGGGTCATTGCCGTCAAGGCAGCAGTCATCCTGCATAGCCGAATGCACCAGGAGTACACGCAATACGTCACCTTCCGCGACCTGTTGATCATTGCTCGCGTGGTGACCTTCAGCTCCATTGGCATAACGCTGTTCGACGCGATGGTGCTTGGTCAGGTCGCGATCCCGCGCAGTGTGGTTCTCCTGGACTGGGGCACATCGCTGCTATTGTTCACGGCCGTACGGATTCTGCCACGACTCGTTCGCGATCAGCTGCAGCATTGGCAAGGTCTATCGCAGCCCACGGGAACTAAGGCGTTGATCGTCGGTGCGAACGATGCGGGCGAGGTCTTGCTACGCAGCATTCGGCAGAGCTCCGACCTCCACTACCAACCACTCGGCTTCGTCGACAGTCGTGTTGAACTCCAAGGCCGACGGCTCGCAGGGCTCCCAGTTTTGGGAACCCAGAAAGACATCTCCTCCCTCGTCAAGCAACACAAGATCGAAGAAATTCTCCTTACGGCAGGTTCATTGCCGGGCAAAGAGGTTCGCAGTCTGATGTCACTAGGCAACTCCCATGGGTTTAGGATTAAGGTACTTCCAAGCCACGAGCAATTGTTGCACGGGCAAGTGGACGTCGCTCCTCGCAGCGTTGCGATCGCCGACTTGTTGCGGCGTCCTTCGGTCGAACTTGATAAACAGAGCATTCAGCAGTGGATCACCGGACGCACGTTGCTGGTGACCGGCAGCGCCGGCAGCATCGGCTCCGAGATCTGTCGGCAGTTGCTTGCCTTGGAGCCGACGAAACTGGTTGTCGTCGATCGTAGCGAGACTGGTCAGTTTTTTCTGGAACGCGAACTTCGCAGGCTCGCACCCGACACCGAAATTTCCGTGGCTCTCGCGGATCTCACGGATCGCGATCGGATGGAATCGCTGTTCGCCGAGCATCATCCCGACATCATCTTTCACGCCGCCGCCTACAAGCACGTGCCACTGATGGAAGCGCATGTCGGCGAAGCCGTCAAAAACATCGTCCTCGCGACGCGCAATCTGGTCGACTTGGCTGAGGAGTTTCAAGCCGAGGGCTTCGTCATGATTTCGACCGACAAGGCCGTCAATCCGACGAGCGTGATGGGCTCCTGCAAACGACTTGCCGAACAGTACGTGCAGGCGAAGGCTTCGACGTCGAACTGCCGACTCGTCACGGTGCGGTTCGGCAACGTGCTCGACTCGGCGGGCAGTGTGGTGCCGATCTTCCGTGAACAAATCGCGCGTGGTGGACCAGTGACCGTCACGCATCCCGAGATGATTCGCTACTTTATGCTCATTCCAGAAGCCGCGCAATTGGTGATCCAAGCAGGCGCGATGGGGCAGGGCGGTGAGATCTTCGTCCTCGACATGGGCGACCCGGTGAAGATCATGGACCTGGCCGCCGACATGATTCGGCTCTCCGGACTGCGCGTCGGCGACGACATCGAGATCGAAGTCACCGGCCTGCGACCAGGCGAAAAACTCTACGAAGAACTCTACAGCGATCAAGAACAACATCGGCCCACCTCCCACAGCAAAATCATGGTCGCTGCCAGTGAGCCGCGCAACCTGCTTCAAGTGCTCAACGACATTGGCCACCTCTCGCGGCTGGCCGACGAGCCCAATGAAAAGCTGCGTGCCGCGCTCGCCGAAATCATCCCGCTCCAGCAGCCGGGCCAACCCATTCGCGCCGCCGCCTGACCGCTGGCGACGCCCCCTCGATTGGGTATTTTGGACACGTCGATAAACTGGCCGACGTGTCCGAAAAACCGACCGCCTACACGGTGGAATCGTGACTCAAGTCCCATGCGTGTAACAACTTACGCCATGCTCCGCGCCCTGTTGGGCCCCATTTTTCGGACTTCGGGTCCTAAATGTGTCGTACAACTCGGGTGGTTTAAGCACTTCGACGCGTGTTTTGACCTTAAAAACAAGTCCTTTGCCGTCACGCGACGGGTGTCGCGGAAGTCCTAATAATCGTGCGTACGCAGCTCTAACACCGTTGAGCGCCGCGCGGCCGACGATGGAATTGCCCACGAATTACTGCAAGCCACCGGGATTCTACGAGATCGCACTGGGCGTTTCAGCAACGATTTTTGGCCGGGTAACTCACCGCTCCCCTGCTTCAATTTGCCTCGCTATGCCCATAATTTCTTTGACTGCCAGTCCACCCAAAGTTAATCTGAGAACAATAGGCGGGTCGTGCCGATTGGGACGACCGATTAGACGAACTTTGTACGACATCATGAATCGTCGAGACGCATCTAATTCGTCTCAGCTAATTTGACTGGAGTTTGAATCCCCATGCGTTATTTGCTCAGCTTCGTTTGTCTTGCCGTATTCGCATCTTCGACGCACGCCAATCTCGTGCTCACTGGCGTTTACGACGTCTTCGCCGGCACGCCTAAGGGCGTGGAGGTTTATGCCCTCGCCGACATCCCCGATCTGAGCATATACGGAATCGGGATTGCCAATGACGGCGGTGGTAGCGACGGACTGGAGTACAGTTTCCCGGCCGATTCGGCAAGCCAAGGAGACTATATCTATGTCACGACCGGACTGACCGCGTTCCAGAACTTCTTCGGCTTTGCCGCAAATTATCCAGGGTCAGTCGGAGTCAACGGGGATGATGCGGTTGAACTGTACCAGAATGGCAGCGTGATCGACGTTTTCGGCGACATCGTTCACGGCGGCAGCCCGAGTTGGGATTACACTGAGGGCTGGGTCTATCGCAAAAACACTACGGGCCCTGATGGTACAACGTTTGTGGCCAGCAATTGGACGATCGAACCCGGCGGGCTCGATGGCACGACCAACGCGGCAACTTCGGTCCCCATGCCGATCGGCACCTACCAGGCAATCCCTGAGCCCTCGGCATTCCTGTTTCTGAGCTTGGTCGGAATCGCCTGCGGAGGCTTGAGCTCGCGGAAGTCGCGACGAGCCACCGCTTGAGGCTAGACGCGGAGTCTCACAAAAAGTAACGGCCGTCCTCAGGCTACCGGTGCGATTCCGCATTGCTTCGTCGCATGCTACATGCTGAGTTGAGCCAGTCATAGTCCGGCTAACGTGCGCGGTCGCAAATTGGTAGATTCTTCACAAGCGGCCGGACTCTTCGCTGAAGGCACTGCACAAGAGCCGCTTCCGCTGACGTAATCGACGTTGTCGTAGCTAGGCCACCGCGCTGGCCCAGCCGGCACGGCTCTGTGACGTCACGGAGAGCTACGCTTCCCCAGCTAGTCCAATGGCGGCAGCGGAAACAACTCTGACGGCGTGCGCACCTCGGTCATCCGTTGCGCGAGTTGCTTGACGATTTCTGGATGCTCGTCGGCGACGTTGTTCTTTTCGCCGACGTCTTGGGCGATGTTGTACAACTCGATCTCCAGTTTGCCGCGCTTCATGCCTTGGCGGACAGCTTTCCAATCGCCGACCCGGATGGTTTGTTGGCCGCCGTAGCCGGGGAACTCGCGATAGAGATATTCGCGTGGCTCCTGTTGACCGCCCAGTAGTGTCGGGGCGAGGCTGATGCCGTCGATTCCGTCGGCTACGGCATTCGGCTTGCCGACGAGTTCCAAAAGCGTGGGCATCCAGTCTTCGAAACCGCTGACGAAATCGCTTTCCGATCCTGGTGCGACATGGTCTGGCCAGCGTACGATGGTTGGGACGCGGACTCCCCCTTCGTAAAGCGAGCCCTTCAGACCGCGCAGTTCGCCGACACTCTTGAAGAAATCGTAATCGACTTCGTCTTTCAAGTGCGTCGTACCATTATCCGACGTGAAGACGACGATCGTGTTGTCGGAAAGCTCCAATTCGTCGAGGAGCCGCAGCAAATTGCCGACGTAGCGGTCCATTCGCGTAATCATCGCTGCATAGGCGGCGCGCGGCGTGAAGTGTGGAGTGTAGCCTCCTTTAGTGCGTGTGAATGGCGGATCGTGCCAACCGAGCTTGTGATACTGGGCGAGTTCTTCATCGGGCACGTGTAACGCAACGTGAGGGATAATCGTCGGGTAATAAAGAAAAAACGGGCGGTCCTTGTTGTCGCGAACGAACTGGAGTACCTGCTCGTTGATGCGATCCGGCGCGTAGTCGGCTCCTTTGAACTCGTCGTAGCTCCGCGGATCCGCGGGATCCGCGTCGGCAGCCAAGCCCTTGTGGCCCGGCACGGGCGGCGTGTTGCGCAGCATCAACTTCTGTTCGTCGTTCCACAGATACTCGGGATAGTACGAGTGGGCTTTGCCTTGGCAGTTGTAGCCAAAGAAGTGTTCGATACCCTGCTGCAGTGGTCGCCCCGACGACTGGGGGCCACCGAGTCCCCACTTGCCGTACGCACCGGTGACGTAACCGCTTTGCTGCATCAGTTCGGCCACGGTGACTTCCGAATCCGGAATTGGCCATTGGCCTTCGGGCGGAGTGCCCTTGTTGTCGCGGATGAAGGCGTGCCCCGGGTGCTTGCCGGTCATCAGCACACAGCGCGAAGGGGCACAGACCGCATTGCCCGAATAGTGTTGAGTAAGCCGCATGCCCTGTTCCGCCAGGCCATCCAGATTTGGCGTGCGAATCCGCTCTTGGCCGAAACTACCAAGCTCCCGATAACCCAGGTCATCGGCAACGATGAAGACGACGTTGGGCTGCCGCGCGTTGGCGGTCGAGGTCAGGAACTCAGAAACCGTCAGTGCAACAACGACGGCAAACAAGCAGGCAGAACGATTGGACAGCATGAGTAACTCCCACCGGAAATGGACACAGTGCTGACGAGCATTGTACTCGACCGCGCGGAAATATCACGAGCCGCCGTCGCCGAATTGGCGGCACGTTAGACACCTCGCGCGAAGGCCAAGAACTCACTATTGCGCAGAGGACCAATCACTCCCCGATCGCGGCCAGATACTCTTGCCGATCGGCTCGGGAACCTGTGGCGTAGCGGTGATAGAGCCGATTGCCTACGGGCGTCGGGGTGGCGAAGCACTCGGTGCCGAGCTGATTTTCACCAAGCGACTGGAAACCGTCGGGCGTGGCGGCGAAGACGAACGTCGTGCCACGTTCGTTCGAGACGTAAATCTTGCCATCGACCAGTAGCGGCGAGGAACTGAAGCGTCCGCCCAGGCGCTTGTTCCACTGCTCTTCGCCGTCGGAGGTGCGGAGGCAGTGTGCCAGTCCGCGGTCGGTAACCGCGTAGAGATAATCTCCCACGATCAACATCGACTGCTCGTAGCATTTGACTTTGCGATTGGTCCACACAATGTCGTGATTGCCCGTTGTGCGCACGGCAGACGTGAAGGTGTCGGGGTAGCCGCCGCTACCGAACGCCAGGCCCTGCTGCTCATCCCACACCATCGTGCCACAGGTGGCATAGGTCGTGCCTTCGGTCGACCAGAGCGTCTGTCCCGTTTGTGGATCGTAGGAGGAAAACGTGTTGTTGCCGCTGGTGATGAGCTGAATCTGCCCATCGACCCGCGCTCGTGCGACACTGGAATACGACAGCGATTGCGGCCGCTCAGCCTTCCAGCGTTGCTGGCCGGTCGACGCGTCGAGCGCGACGATGCCGCTCTCTGGGCCGTCGTACTCGCTGGTGACAACAATCAGTCCATCGATGTAAACCGGCGAAGAACCAAAGCCAAACTGATATCGCTGTGGGTCAAAACCGATAGCTCGCTGCTGCCAAAGTTGTGTGCCATCGAGGTCGAAGGCCGTCAGCCAGGCGGCGTCTCCGTTGTTGAACAGTGCGAAGACCCTTTGCCCGTCAGACGCAACGGTGGGGCTGGCATGCGTGTTGTTGGGGTGCATCTTCGCCGTCACGCCTCCGCGGTGAACCACCGTTTCCTTGAGTTGCTTGCCGCTGTGGCGATCGTAGATCAGCAGCGTCTGAGTTAGTGCCGCTTCGTCGGCCGTCGTCAGATAAATCCGATCGCCAACGACCGTTGGCGAAGAATGACCGCGTCCCGGCACGGGCACGTTCCAGACGATGTTCTCAGATTCGCTCCAAGCGACGGGAGCCGTTGAGCCCGAGGGTGCATAATTATCGCCCGTCGGGCCGCGCCATTGGAGCCAATCTTGCGCGACCAAGTTGGCAGTAGAAACCAGGACTAAACAGCAACAAATCAACAACGAACCAAACGCGCGACGCATCGGCAATGCCTCCTCCGGACAGATATTCCAACCAGAAGAAGTTGTACCCGTCGAGGTTCGTCCTGACCAGCCTTCGTATGTGGCGCGGTTGTGGAATACACGCAGATGCATGCATCACGGCGTTGCGGGGGGGTCGTCGTCCGCGTTGTGAATCGCCACCGGAATCGCGACCGCAGTGAGTATCGTCCCGGTCACGACCAGCGGATTTGCTAGTCGTCGCTTCGCGACACGAAAGAACTGGTTGGTGTTGGGCGAGAGGACTCGCTGGCCGCGGAAGACGTCGTCCGGCGGTGTAACGAGAACACCGCGGCTCGCGCTGGGTGGCGCCGTGCCCTGCGACCACGCACGTAGCTGCTGGGTTTGGCCGCTCGCGCGAAATT
>JANQQA010000317.1 GCA_028285205.1 Bythopirellula sp.
TTCCACCCCGAGCCGCGTCCGTGAGGAAACGCGACCCTGTCGACACTCCAGTTGCGACGCGTCTTCCAATCGGCGCGGCTGCGTGGTTTATGCAGTTGCAGTTCCTTCCAGCCTTCGCACTTCCGTGACGAGCGAGCGTAGGAACGGTTCGACGTCGGTAACCAGCCCGATCGTTTGAAAACTGCCGCGATCGCTGAGTTTGATGACCGTCGATGGGTTGATGTCGACACACACGACCTTTACCGAAGCGGGCAGCAGGTTGCCGACCGCTATCGAATGCAACGTGGTCGCAATCATCAGGCAGAACGTCACATCGGCGATGCTCGCGCGCATTTGTCGCTGGTTCTCGAGGGCATCGGTTTCGACATCAGGCAGCGGGCCATCGTCGCGGATGCTGCCCGCGAGTCGGAACTCGACGTTGTTCTTGACGCACTCGTACATAATTCCCGAAGTGATCACACCCTGCTCGACGGCGCCGGCAATCGAACCCGCGCGGCGCACGCGATTGATCGTCCGCAGATGATGTTCATGCCCCGCGTCTGCCAAACTCCCTTCGTGGACGTTGACGCCCAGGCTCGTTCCGTACAGTGCTTGCTCAATATCATGCGTCGCCAGCGCGTTACCAGCGAACAGTTTGTGGATATAGCCATCTCGAATCAGTTCGCAAACCAGGTCGCCGCTGCCAGTGTGAACGATCGCCGGCCCCCCGACCAACAACGACTTGTGGCCCGCTTGTTTGTTGTCGAAGAGTTGCCGTGCGATTTCCCGGATGACGACGCCCTTAGGCTTTTCGGTCGAGACGGCGCTATTCATGAACGCAAATGAGTGGTCCTGCTCGATCCGTTCCAGCGGGAACACGCGTACGCCCATGTGTCCGACGACGATCGGCATGCCCTGCTTGACATCAGACATCGGAATGCAGCGGGGGGCATCCAGAACGCTTGTGTCCACCGTGATGCCACAGTCCATCTCTTGCTGTGTGACGGGTAGCCATTTCTCGTCGATTCGAATCTCTGTGCGCTGGTTGGTCGTGCTGTAGAAGCCCTCGGGAAATGCGCCGTCCATGTCGGCTTCGACCAGCTGACAATCTCCCCCGGCTGTGGACACCGCGCCGTGGTCGCCGATCTGAGCGAGTATCGACTCAAGTTGGTCAGCTGTCTCTGCTTGAACCTGGATCACGGCGAAGCTCGGATCGGTCCGCTGTTGCCCGATCGCGATATTCTTGATCTGAAACGACCCGCCGGCAGTCGTGATGCAATCGAGGACTTTGGGCAAGATCAGGCTATCGATCACGTGGCCGCGGACCTCCACTTCCTCGACATGCGATCCTGCGGCAGGTTTATTGGCTTCGCTCATGTCCGTAGTATGTCAGGGATTTCAGCGGGACCGCAAGGCGAGGGACTGGCCGATCGGAATCGTGGCTTTGCGGTTCCAGCGACTCGCCGTATATTAACAGCTCGGCCATCTGGCCTGATCAGCAATCATCTGCGAGCAGCGGACCACCGCCATCGGCGATGCCGGCCCGCCGATCTCCGCACCACTGAACGAACGCAAAATGGACGAGAACGAGAAAAGCAACTCCTGGGACGAGTTGATTCATGATCTGGGAGCCCAGCCCGACGAATCCGCCTTCGAGCGGAAGCAGCCCGAAGCGCAGGAAATCCCACCGACCCTCGATTGGGAAGAGGCTGAACAAATGGCTGAACCGGGCCCAAATCCAAGCGATTGGGGCGGCCTTGCAGCCTCCTTGGGCATCGAAGTCGAGGATGAGCCTGAGCCGGAAGTCGACACTCCCGCTGCGGAAGCTGTATCCGAAGACACGCCAAAACTCGACACACCCGCGAGCGATGAAGCCGCTGTCGAGTCCGAGGAAGTCGAACTTGAATCGAAGTCGGAAGCTGAAGAGGAACCCGATGCTCCGACCAGCGCGGAATCCGCTGAACCTGGGCCCTTTGGTGGGTTTCTAGCCGAGCAGGAAGAAACGGCCGAAGACGAGGTCGCGGAGGGCGACACCGCAGACGCGGAAGTGGCAGGCGCCGAGTTGGCAGCGGAGGACTCCGAGCCGGATGAACTTCCCCACCTGCCAAGCAAGATGGAGGAGGCGCTCAGTGACACAGCATGGGACGTGGACGCCGGCGAAGCGAATGCCGAGGACGACGCCGATGGTCAAGGTATCTCGGGTGAGGCGGCCCGCAGCGCGTTTGACGCCTTGTTCTCCGATGGAGCTTCCGCCTGGGGCAGTGCCTTTCTTGATAAACCGAAGCGTGACAACCTACCAGCCGCTGACGAAAGCCGATTCGGCGACGACTCGGAGCTGACCAGCCGCGCCGATGCCTTGGACGCCACATCAGGTGACGAACCAGACCAGTCTGAAGAGGAAGAAGATCGCCCAAAACGCAAACGTGCCCGCCGTCGTCGCCGGGGCGGTCGAGGACGCAAATCCGCCGACCTCGAAGCGTCAAACGAAACTGCAAGTGATGCAGATGAAAAGAAGGCTGAGGAACTTGCCGAAGACGGTGACAGCCCACGGCCAAAACGACGTCGTCGACGCCGATCGCGCGGTAGCGCAGACGGTGGGGATGGCCAAAGCGCAGCTGAGGACCAACTCGAAGAAGCGGTCACTGGCGAAGACAATGACGAGGGCGAGAATCCACGTCGTGGTCGCCAGCGTCATCGCAATATTCCCACCTGGTCGGAAGCAATCGGCATGATCGTCGATTCGAATCTCGAAGAGCGGGCCAAGTCCCCCAGCAAGCCGCAAAGCTCACGCGGTGGCCGCGGTCGAGGGGGCCGACGTCGCGGCGGCAAGAAGTCGGAAGGCAAGTGAGCAACACCAGGTTTTTCAGTCGTTACCCGCGCCTGGCGCACGCGGAGGATCTTGGATGAGTACTTCGCAAGTCGTAGGGCAGTTGGTTGATATTGTCGAGCGACGGATCTACCCCGCCGAAGTCAGCATCGTTGACGGTCGGATCGCGAAGATAGAACCGCAAGACTCCGCGCCCGAGCAATTCTTGCTTCCCGGTTTCATCGACGCGCACATCCATATCGAGAGTTCGATGCTCGTGCCCACGGAGTTCGCTCGCGCCGCGGTGCTGCACGGCACGGTCGCGACGGTGAGCGATCCCCACGAAATCGGCAACGTACTGGGAGTCGCCGGCGTGGAGTACATGCTGGAGAACGCCGCTCAGTCGCCACTGAAGTTCAACTTCGGGGCCCCCTCGTGTGTTCCCGCGACAACCTTCGAAACCGCCGGCGCGACGATCACCGTCGAACAGGTCGAGCAGTTGCTCGCCGATCCACGCATTCGCTATCTCAGCGAGATGATGAATTTCCCAGGCATCCTCTACGGCGACGCGGATTGCCTGGCCAAGGTTGCCGCCGCACACAAACTCGACAAACCAGTCGATGGGCACGCCCCAGGACTGCGCGGGGAGGAAGCCGCCAAGTACATCGCCGCTGGCATTACGACCGACCATGAGTGCTTCACCAGAGACGAAGCGCTCGACAAACTGGCGGCCGGGTGCAAGATCGCGATTCGCGAGGGCTCGGCCGCGCGGAACTTCGATGCGCTTGTCACTCTGATCGGCGAGCACCCCCACCAGACGATGCTCTGCAGCGACGACAAGCATCCTGATGAGTTACTCACAGGGCACATCAACGTGCTTGTACAGCGGGCCGTTTCCGCGGGGATCGACGTCTTCGACGCCTTGCAAGCCGCTTGCCTGAACCCCATCGAGCACTACAAGCTGGACGTTGGTCAGCTGCGTGTCGGTGATCCGGCTGATTTCGTCGAGGTCGATTCGCTGACCGAGTTCAACGTGACTCGCACCTGGATTGATGGACAACTCGTCGCCGTGAACGGCAAAACAACGATCCCGCGCACCGAACCAGCGATCGTCAACCAATTTGTCGCCACCGAGGTCCAACCCCAACAACTCGCGGTTGACGCGCAGCCTGGCAAACTGCAGGCAATCGAGGCGCTCGATGGCCAGCTAATCACAAATCGTATTGAAGTCGCGCCCAAAGTCATTGATCAGCATATCGTTAGCGACGTCGATCACGACATTTTGAAACTGGCCGTTGTGAACCGTTATCGCAGTGAGCCGCCGGCCATCGGCTTCATCAAAAACTTCGGCATCACGCGCGGCGCGTTGGCTTCGAGCGTCGCGCACGACTCGCACAACGTGATTGCCGTGGGCGTATCCGACGACGATCTGGCCGACGCGATCAACGCAGTCATGCAGGCTGGCGGTGGCCTGAGCGCCGTGTGCCAGGCAGACAGCGTCTCACTTGTGCAACCTCTGCCGGTTGCGGGACTGATGGCGACCGGTACCTGCGAGGAGGTTGGTGCGGCCTACCAAGAACTCGACGCTGCGGTAAAGGGTTGGGGTTCGCCGCTTCGAGCTCCGTACATGACGTTGTCTTTCATGGGATTGTTGGTGATACCAGAGCTGAAGCTAAGCGACCTGGGCTTGTTCGATGGCGGCAAGTTTGAATTCACCGATTTGGTCGGTTAGCGCGGAGCAAATAGGCATGGCGGACCAATTCCTGCAAGCAGCAATCGATGAGGCCCGCGCGGGGTTGGCGGAGGGTGGCATCCCAATTGGCTCGGTGCTGGTCATCGACGGCGAGATCGTCGGACGAGGGCACAACCGTCGCGTCCAGCGCGGCAGCGCAATTCTCCACGCCGAGATGGATTGCCTGGAGAACGCCGGCCGTCTGAAAGCATCAGACTATCGCAGAGCAATCTTATATTCCACGCTGTCGCCGTGTGACATGTGCAGCGGCACTGCTTTGCTATACGAAATTCCGCGCATCGTGATCGGCGAAAATCGCACCTTTCAAGGACCGGAGGATTACGTCCGCTCGCGCGGTGTCCAGCTCGACATCGTCGATAGCGAGGTGTGCTACGAACTGATGCAGCAGTTCATTGCCGAGCATCCGGTCTTGTGGAATGAAGACATTGGGGAGTGTTAGCAGTAAGATGTCAGAGAGATGATGTCGAAAATCCTTCACCGCTTCAATCATCGATCAGACATCCAACTTCATGTTCGCTCCCCGCATAGGTCTCAAACCACTCGCTGAGCTCTGCCATCGACTGGCCATTGCGACAACCGCAGGCATCAAGGACTTGAAAGTCTGGCAGACCGAGGCGCAGCGTGGCTCCCGACAGCAACAGCTTAAGATTGAACAGGTCGTCAGCGAACTAAACTCTGGAAACACCTTGCCAGCCTCACTCGCTTCCACGGGCAAGTACTTTCCAAGTTTGTTCCTGCAGATGGTAGAAGTCGGCGATGAGTCGGGTCAGATGGACCGCACTTACAAACGGCTCGCCGAGCACTATGATCGGACGTTGGCAGCCAAGCGAGAGTTTCTCAGCAGGCTTGCGTGGCCGGCATTTCAGTTAGGGATCGCATTGCTGGTCGTGGCGATTCTCATCTACGTCATGGGGATTATTCAAGGGGACCGCGAAGGCGAGGCCTTCGATATACTCGGGCTCGGGCTGGTCGGCACTTCGGGGCTCATCAAGTATGGAGGTTTCCTGTTTCTCTGTGCCATCGTTATGCTGCTACTAATCGAAGCGTTTCGTCGCGGCGCCGCATGGGTGAAACCTTTGCAACGAACGATTGTCACGTTGCCAATGGTTGGTGAAGCATTTCAGACGCTCGCCATTGCGCGCTTCACCTGGGCGTTCCAGCTCGTTCTGGGAACTTCCATGGATCTGCGGAAAGCGATGCCGCTGGTGCTGGACGCCACGGGCAACGACTACTACGCGCGGCATGGTCGTGAGGTGGCGATGCGCATCGAAAATGGCCAAGACATTCACCAGTCGCTCGCCGCTACAGGGGCGTTCCCCAAGGAGGTGCTTGAGAGTGTCGCGGTCGGCGAAGAAAGCGGCCAGCTGGCGGAAGTTATGGGCCGGCTGTCCAAGGAATATCAAGAACGCGCCGGCACGGCGATTTCGATCCTCGCCCAAGCCGCCGGTTACTTGATCTGGCTCTTGGTCGCGACAATGATCATCATGCTCATCTTCCAGATATTCTCGTCGTACGTCGGAGTGCTCCAGGAAGCAGTGAAACCAATTTAGCACGGCAGAGTCGCTTGCTGGCCCACGCAAGACGTTGATCGCAGCTACTTGAGCGATTGCAAGTGCTCTAGCAAAGCCAAGTCGGGAGCAGTGAATCGCTCGTGCACATGCTCGCTCAGCGGCGCAGTCGTGTCTTGCTGCAAAGCGGCGAGGTAGTCGGTCAGTAGGTTGGTTTTGGCCCCATCAGACTCTAGCAAGAAATGCACCCACGCCCACGACTCAGCGTAGTCTTGTTGCGTCATGTCGGCGGCGTTGGTGAGTTGCTCAAGACGCTGCAGATTCGGGCGGAATTCGATCTGGTTGATCAGATGATTGAGGTGAGGCAAGTTTAGCCCGCGGTGCGTGTGGTGCACTTCAAAGTATTCGGCAATCCCCTCGTCAAGCCATAAGGGGAGGTGCGGCAACGCCGCATGCAAATAGCCATGGGTGACTTCGTGCCGCAGGTCTTCAGCAGTATGTTCGCCCCAGTGAGCGTAGACCGCCAGCTGAACATCCGTTTCGACGAATATCGCCCGCCGCGGCGGGAAGCCTGGAAATCGGAGGTCGAGGAAATCGTAATAAGATTGGTCGTCGGCAAATAGATAGACGTGAATCGGCACGTCGGTCAGCGGCAGCGATAACCTGGACGCCACTCGCTCGCGCTGAGCACAAAGTTCCTCGACTAGACTGTCGTGCGTTTGCAGTGGGAAGTCGCTATGCAGCACGATCTGCTCACGTTGGACCTGGTGTGCGAACAGACTTGGCTTGGCAGCTTTGTGAAGAGACTGGCAGCCGAGGACGGAACAACTTGCAAACAGCAACACCAAACCGTTGTAGCCATTCTGGCGACCATCGCAGTGCTGCGTTAGCTGCATTTCCGTCGCTGCCTGTCGATGAAGTCGAGATAGAGTTCGATTGATCGGCGAAGCGAAGCATTCTAGCGAGCTGGCAGCTTGCGTCGAAGACCACTTTAGCGGCCCAAATCCCGCAAGTTTTTGCCTGGAAAACCCGCAGCCGGCAACGTCTAAAATGGTAGGATAGTAAAGCTGGCAGTTCCGGTAACACTGCCACACGGCCTTCTGAGAAGAGACTTTCATGGTGCGACACGCTACAGGTACGTTGCTTTTCTGTTGCCTTCTCAACCTTCAAATCTGTGGGGCTCAGTTCCCGGGCTGGCAGGGGTTGCGAGTGATCGAGCAAAAGGGTCGTCCGACGCTGTTGCGGGCAGCGGATCTGGACGGCGATGGCCGCGAGGAGTTGATCGTCGTCAATAGCCGCTCCTCTCGTCTGGACATCTACGCCAAACGCGAAGCAGATTCGGCTGCTGCGAAGTCAAGCGTCGACGAGCTGAATCCCAACGAATTACCACTCGCTCCCGACTTCGAGCACAAAGAACTGCAGCTGGAACATGTCCCGCAGGACGTGATAGCGAAAGATCTCGACGGTGACGACCGCCCGGAGTTGGTCGTCTTGGTTTCCTCACCGAATCAAGTGCTGGTCTACAAGCTGGCCGAGGAGAAGTGGTCGAAGCAGTACAAGATCGATCTGCTTGAAGGGGACGTTCCCCGGCGGCGCGAGTCGCTGTTGATACGTTCACCCGAGGACGGGCAATTCGAGTTGCTCGTCAGTATGGACAATGGCATACAACAGCTCGATCTCAAGCCGGGTGGGCAAGCGAAATGGTTCACGCCGCGGGAAAAGCGCGGAAGACTCGCCTGGTGGTTGGCCGACCTGGACGGCGATGGAGATCAGGATCTGATCGAGCAAACGCGCGAGTCCAACGAATCGGTGCGGTGGTATCAAGCAACTAAGTCTGGGGCACTATTGCCAGCCGCCGTGCTCCACGACCGAGCCGCCAAGGATGTCGAAGTGTTGCGAGCCGGCGCGACCACACAACTAGCGGTCATAGATGGTACCGTAAGTGGAATCCTCCGCCGCTACGAATTGGCCGATGGAGAGGAAAGCCCCTTCGGCCGCCAGCTCCCGCTGGCCTTAGAAGACGGAATGAAAGCTGTCTGGTGCGGCATGCGGCAAGGCGAGCACCGAGCGCTTGTGGTTGCCGATAGCGAAGCCCCTCGTCTGCTCAGTTACGGGCTCGACGCGAACGGGTGGCAGACGGAGCAAGCGTTTCCGGCGCTCACAGATATTCAAGCCATACAGCCCCTCGGGTCGCAGCCGGGCACGGTGCTGCTGTGGACCAAAGATGCCGCCGATCTGCGGATGAGTCGCTGGGAAGCCGGGCGACTCAGCTACCCGGAACCTTGGTCGCAAGCAGAGGACGTTGACGATCGCAAGATTCTGGCACTCGACTCGGTGGGAGAGATCACCTGGTGGGTGCAGAAGGTGGGCCGCGATCTCGACCTTTATCTGTCGCGACCGGATTCACAGGAGCACATCAAGACTCGTTTTCCAGCGATCGGCAGCAAAGCGGATCAGGTGCTGTGGATCGGCGATGATCGCTTGCTCGTCAAGGAGACACATGGGCGGGCACTCAAGTTGATCAACCTGGATGGCAAGAAGGCCAAAGCCAGTTCCCCGACGCATCTGAAGAAGGCGACGCTCTCGGAGTTCAAACTGTTTGCCGTTGGCGAAGACGTGCGGCTCGCTCGCATGACCGACGGCGTCCTGCAGTGGTTGGGCGACGATCTCCGCTCGCAAGAACAAATCATGTTGCCGCAAGGCCAGAAGCTGAGTGACTACGTCGTCGTGAGCGAGACGAGCGGCTGGGCATTGCAGCACGACAGCCCGTACGTTCACCGCATCGAAATCAACGACGCCCGTCTGAGCCGCTCCGTCGAGCGAATCAAGATCGCCGAGGGGCAGAAACTCCGGGATGATCCAGTGCTAGGCATGCTGCTGATTGGCAATGACCGCGTCACCCGACTCGACGAAGGCAAACCCAGCGAGCTGAAGCTGGTCGATCTGATCGACGAACGCGTCGCCCAATCAGGAGGCGTTAAGAAGACACGATTCCACCGACTGAGCACGACCGACATCGATCGCGATGGCTACGACGATTTGCTGCTGATCGACGAGCTGGAGCATCGGCTCACGGTGCTGGGCGAAGAAGCGGAGAAAGCCGACGGTATTCTGCAGCCAAAGATTTCGTGGCCTGTATTCGATGACAAGGTCTATCCATACACCGACCAATCCGACAACCTCGTCAAAGAACCACGGGCCATCCTTGCGGCCGACTTCGACGGTGACGAATCGCAGGACCTGGCGATCCTCTGCCACGATCGCTTACTGATCTACCTGGCGATTGATTGAGCTGTCCAAGACCACCCTGCTGTTAGAGCCTCGCATCACGAGAACAGAGAAACATGAAACACTGCAGATACATCGCTCTCCTGTTGCTCTCGACCTGCGCCAGCCGTGCCGCATGCGAAGAGATCGTCACCGTCAAGCTGTCCGGCGGTGCGCAGCTCACGGCAACGTTGTTGCAAGAGACCGACGACCGCGTCGTGCTTGATTTGGGCGACGAAGTAGTCACGATCGACAAGAAACGCGTCCTCGGTGAAGTCAGCCGTGGCGAGCAAGCGAAAGGTCAGACTTCCCGGCGAGAGTTCTACACGCTGGGCCGCCTGGACGAGATGCCAGTGCCACAGTTGGTGCGTCGCTTCGGCGACGCGGTGGTCACGGTTTCGACCCCCAGCGGATTGGGGAGCGGTTTCATCATCAGCGACGAAGGGCACCTGATCACCAACTACCACGTCGTCGAAAAAGAACTGAAGGTGAGCGTCACGGTTTTTCAGAAGAAGCGGCAAGGGTATGAAAAGCGTCAGCTGAAGAAAGTCAAAATCCTAGCATTGAATCCACTCCGCGATCTGGCACTGCTCCAACTCGACAAGAAAGAACTTGGCGACTTCCAGCTGAAACACGTGGTGATCGCCGAGAAGCCGTCCGTTCGGGTCGGCGATCTGATGTTCGCGATCGGCAACCCGCTCGGTCTGGAACGCACGGTCACGCAAGGTATCGTCAGTTCGACGACCCGCACGCTCGGCCATCTGCGTTTCATTCAGACCGACGCCTCGATCAATCCGGGTAACAGCGGCGGGCCGATGTTCAACGCACGCGGCGAAGTCGTCGGTGTCGTATGTGCTGGGTACAGCTTTTTCAGTGGGCTGGCATTCGGCATTCCGGCGACCGACTTGATCGATTTCCTGCGAAATCGTGACGCGTATTTGTTCGATCCGACGCAACCACAAAACGGCGTGAAGTACTTTCAGCCCCCGTTTCGTCAATCTGACAGTGTCTTGGTTCCAGGAGCCAGTGTTTCGGTGGAAACCGATTCCGCAGCTCCAGCCGCACAAGAATAACTCGAAGGAGCACCAAAGGATGGGAAGCCACCACCTCGTACGCTGTCTCTCCAGGGCAACATTCGCCCTTTGCCTCTGCATTTCGTCTGTGTGCATCGCGCAAGACAACACACCGATCTGGCAGTGCCTGCCCGAGGAAACGGTCGGCGCACTGAGGATTCCCAACGGGACCGAGGTGCTCGACGCGTTGCGCGCTACGAAGTTCGGCAAAGTGATGTTTACCGAGGAGCGCAAGCAAGCCCTCGTCGAAGTTTGGGAAACACACGGCGATGAAGAATGGGCGGAGTACCTCGAAGTCTTGGAGCAGTACGAACTCTCCACCGAGGACTTCTTCCGCCTGCTAGCGGGAGAGACGGGCTACGCGGTTGCGCTCACCAAAGACTCCAACGACGAGGCTCTGTTCTTGGGACTCGGGTGGCTACAACCGGGCGAAGGGCTGGCCGCCAAGTTCTTTGAGATCATCGGCAAAGCAATCGACGAGCAGGATACCGAGACACCAATTACCCGCTTCGACTTGGATCTAGCCGACCAGAGCGTGATGCAATTGCATTTCCCAGAGACCCGCTCAGAGTACCTCGACGAATTTGAGCTGCCCGACGACTACGAAGAGATGACCGACGAGGAGCAGCGCGAAGCCTACGAAGACGCCCGTCAGGCGTACCAAGACAGTGTCGTGGAGACCAGCGTCAATCTCACAGTTTTGCTGTGCCAGCTCGGCGATCGGTTGCTGGTTGCTCATCAGTTTGGAGCATCGGCTGAGGATGAAATTGAAGAAGTCGACCAGCGACTCAGCACCCTGTTCGCCCGCGTAATCGAGGCGCACAATTCTGGTGGCTCCGACGGCTTTGCACCACGCCTCTCAAGCGATCCGAGCGTCGCCCGCGCGATGTCGGGCGAGGGCCTACCGGTCATGGAACTGCTGGCAGACTTTCGACCGATCATCCAAGCCGCTCGCGCTGAAGTCGAAGACCAAGATCAATTCGACAAGTGGTTTCGGCTCTTCGGCCTCGATGGCATGGGCCCACTCGCGCTGAGACAAACGGCTGACGGACCCAATTGGCGCACGCTGATTGCCATGTCGCTGCCCGCACCGCGGGCCGGCTTGATGCAACTGTTCGACCAGCAGATGCATGAGATCGACGCACCGCAGTGGGTGCCGGCCAGCGCCGTTAGTTACTTCCAGTTGAGCTTCGATTTGGGACAAGCGTATGAAACCATCAAAGCGGAGGTCCTGCGTGAGTTCTCGGAGGAAACCGCCGCCGGCTTCCAGATGGCGGAATTGCAAGTGAAGAACTTCGCCCAGGTCGAACTCTCCGAATTGCTCAGCTCGCTGGGCGACCGCCATACGATCATGACCTTTGGCATGCAAGCGGTCGACCTTGAGGTGTCCGACGACGAGGATGACGATTTTGACATGGGACCGAGCGTACTCGACCGGACGGCATTCGTCTGGCAGCTGACTGACGAACAGGTCTGGTCGAAGTTGCTTAAGGTGCTCGCCCCATTCGCGGGCATGGCTCCAGGTACCGAGGCGGTCGAAGAGCAAGGCTTCAGCGGCTATCGTATGAAGAACGGCCAGATGGAAGGAGGCCTCTTTGTCGGCAAAGGCTATCTGGTCCTCGGCATTGGCGAGGGCGTTATCGAGACAACGCTCTCCGCGCTGAATAATCCCCCTAGCGGCAGCAATGCTCTGCGCGGCAGCGAACTATTCGCTGCTGCGGGCGATCTCATCACCTTGCAACCGGCGATGCTTGGCGAGATCACTGACAACGACCGCTACTTGCGGATGGTATTCCGCCAGCTGAAAGATCAGTTCAATCAGATGGAAACCATGCTCAGCGGGTTCGGCGACGAGGACGAGGAAGGCATGTTTATCTTCGACCTCATGCGTGCCATGCTGCCCGCAGACGAGGAACTGGACGGGCTCATGGGCGCAAGTGTCAGCCGGGCAGAAGTCGACGACGACGGCGTGTTCATGGACGCGGTGCAGGTGATGCCGCTACCGTAGGCGCGAATGCAACGACGATTCTGTTCGCTCGTGGTTCGTATGCCTACACTTGCGCGGCAATTAACGCATCCAGTTCATTCTTGAGCTTGGGAAGAATCTCGTCATAGGTATATTGCCCTATCGCTTCTTCGCCCCGCTTGAGATTCACGTAACTGGGACCGCACCAGAGGCCTAAGTCGGCGTCGTCGGTCTCGCCCGGCCCGTTCACGCGACAGCCCATCACGGCGATCGTGATCGCATGGTCGGCAGCGTAACGGGTCATTTCTTTGACCTGCTCAGCCAGATCGATAAACGCCTCGTTCTCGACACGCGAACAGCTGGGGCAACTGATGATATTGAGCGTATCAAGCCCATAGTCGACGACCGAGCGCACGCGTCCGGCAGCGATATCAGCCAGAATTTGCCGC
Organism: Bythopirellula sp.; assembly: GCA_028285205.1. Classification (GTDB taxonomy): domain Bacteria; phylum Planctomycetota; class Planctomycetia; order Pirellulales; family Lacipirellulaceae; genus Bythopirellula. The sequence goes on from JANQQA010000317.1 coordinate 12,802, forward strand.
CCCGCTGCGATTTCCTCCGGCTTGCGCGGATTAGATACCGTCAGCGACACGCGAATCGTGTCACCAATGCCGCGGCTAATCAGCTGCTCGAATGCAATCCGTGTCTTGATCACCCCGTCGGGCGGCATGCCAGCCTCCGTCACGCCCAGGTGCAATGGCACCTCGGGACGCTCGTCGGCGAAGCGGCGATTCACTTCGATGACCTTCTGCGGATCGGAGTCCTTCAGCGAAACACAGTAACGCGTAAATCCCAAGTCGTCCAAATGGGCACAATGCTCCCAAGCGCTATCGAGCATCGGGCTGATGGAATCGGCGACGTCGTACTGCGACTTCTTATCGGGATCGACACTGCCGCAGTTTACGCCCACGCGCATCGCGCAGTCGTTGTCGACCGCCACTTGAGCTAGATACCGCACCTTTTCCTGCCACGGTTTTTCGCGCTCATGGTGGTAGAGGTGCCCAGGGTTGTAGCGCAGCTTGTCGACGTGCGGGGCGACGACTTCAGCCAGGCGATAGTTCTCCTGCAGATCGATCGCTAGGTTGGCCTCCGTCTGTCGGCGAATCTCCGACAGGGCAGCCGCGTCGGCTTTACTGTCCACGGCAATCCGCACCACGTCTGCCCCCGCGTCGTGCAAGGCATTGACCTGCTCGACGGTCGCGTCGATGTCTTGGGTATGCGTGGCGGTCATGCTTTGCACGGCAATCGGATGATCCGCGCCGATGGCGGTTGTGCCGATGCGAACTTCGCGGGTTGGGTTGCGTTGGATGTCCAAGTTTCGGGTCGCTCCTACGACAAATTGTGATCCTGGCCGGCTGAAATTGGCCACGGATGAACACCGACAAACACAGACAACGAAGATCAACGTTTATCGGTGTTTATCGGCGGCCTATCTCTCATCAGTAACAGTGCCTTGTTCACATACCGCAGCCTATCGCAAATGAACACGATGGGTGCCGCGAAGCGTGCCAAAGCGGTTTGCTTCGTTCTATTCGGTGGGAGTTATGAAAGGTTTTCCGTTTTCATTTACAAAACTGCGTCTTCCTTGGCTCATTGGAATCGCCGTTAGTCCTTTAGCAGAAATAACTTGCGACCATTCACCGCCGTCGCGGCAGCTGAGATTTTGAAAGGTCCGCTCTGCGAGGCCTTTCAAAACCCCCTGCCCTGCTGCCCACTGACTTCGCCGAGCGGACTGCGGAGCACCCTCATTGTATCGCGAAGGGTGGCCGATTTCAGCACTGAGTTTTGACCGAGACTAGTTGACATACTCGATCAGAGCAGCGGCGAACGATTCGACGTTAGGTTTTGGGCCATCCCCGTAATTGGAATGTGCTGACGTGTCCCATTCTGCAAGAACCGTGCGAGGATCGTTACTCAATGAAAGCCCCTTCTCCAGAGTAAAAAAACGCGCCGAGACTTCCTCCACATCAGGTGCTCTTTCACTCGTACTATCAATCATCACGACTACGGCAACCATGAACGCTTCTGCAATCTCCTGTGGTTCAGGAAGCTCTATCACAACGCATGGGAATCTATGTACGCGAAGCTTGTGTATTTTGATGGCGGAAGCATTGAAGGTTGCGTCACGACCACATTGTTCACCAACATCTTTAAGGATCGCATCAATAAACTCTTCCGCGTCCGGTGACGCCAGAATCGCGAGAAACTGCATCGGATCGGAGAGTGCGATCTGTCGTAGCGCGTAGTGAGCAATAACATAATCCGGAGAAGGGCCGCTTGCCGGTGGTAGTGGCTCAGATTTCCGTTTCCAAAAGTCAAAAATACCCACAGAAATGCCCTTCGATTTCAGATCATGATAGTATGTTACTGATACGATGAGCGTACCGAAACCTGAGTGACTAGGCAACGTTACGTAATGTCGCCTCTCTACTCCTAGCTCGTAACTAGCCAAAATAATGCCTCCAGATATTGATGGCTTAGGACTAGGCGGTGATGTCGGCGGTGCCAGCACGTCGGAGCTGGGCTGCGGAAGTCACCTGATCTTGATCGGCCTACTGGCGCTGCTACTGATTGGGTTGATCAAGTGGTTGGGTTGACGCCTACACGACGTTCAAGTTCAACCCCCCGGTCGCGACCGTAAGGGAGTGGGATAAGCCCCGCGGCCAATCACGTTCCGTGATCCTATCCGATCGCCGTGCTGCACTGCGCGTCGATCTACTCGGGCGGCTTGAGCTGCATCCACAGCAGGCCCATCGAATACGCGTTGAACAACATGTGGGCGGCGATGCAGGGCAACAGGCGATGGGTACGTTGATAGAGGTAGCCCAAGACAATACCAAACAGAATCAGGGAGATCGGCGCGACGCCGTGCCCAACGTGCGCGAGCCCGAAGGCCACTCCGCTGATGAGGATCGGCGTCCAGCCGTGTGGCAGCGCGGGGATCCAACCCGACGTCGGCGGAGTTTCCTCGTCAGTGGGATCCTCGGTTTCGTCGATTTGTGACGCTAACAGATCCGCATGTACAGCACCTTCTGGCAGTGGTAGTTCTGACTCATCAAGATTGTCGTAACCACCGTCGAGTAGCTCATCCACAGGCGGCTCCCGCCGGGTCGCCGCAAAACCGGTCGCCTGGTCTTCGCACTTTTCCAGCCAGCCTTGGAACAGGCAGCGGAACGTGAACTCTTCAAACAGCGGCGCAGCGATGACGGCCATTGCGACCGCCAACACCATCATCGAGATTGACTGATCGCCTTCCACTTGTTCTACGAGCGGGTGTTTCGTCTTGATGTCCAGCGACACTACCAACGTGAGCTGAACCAAATAGATTGGGACGAACGACGCTAGCGTCGCCAGGCAGCCTATCCCGATGTCCTGCAGTGCCTCCGGCAAACTTGTTGGTAAGCCGAAATCATGCTCGTCGGCGTGATAGAACGCAGCGATCCATGCGCCAACACCGAGGACAAATAACATCATGAAGGTAAGATTCCCCCAACCGAACGCCAGCTGCGATTCGGTCGAGACAGGTTCCACTTCTGGTGGTGGGCTCGAGAGGGACAACATAAATACCACCACGCCGAACAACGGCATCGCGATCGCGAACAGGCCTACACCCGCCCCCCACGGCACGCTACGCCGGGGCTGGTACGCGATAAGTGGCCGCCCGTCGATGTGCTTCTGGAACAAGTAGAACAACGCCGCGAGACTCAGCAGGCTAGTGGTGCCCATGAGCACGACGACCGAGTTGGGGGCTTCTTCCGCCATAAGCTCAGGGGTGGGTGCAGAGAATCAAGCAGAGGTCCGCAGCATTGCAATCGCCGCGCGGACATAGGTGTAGCCTGAATAGACTGTGATCGCCACAGTTGCCCACGCGACGGCGATAAGTCCGTTGGTCATCCATGCGGGGGGCGTCGTCTGCCAGGCGGTGCCGTCGGCGTTCAGATGCGACAGGTGCACAATGCTCCAACCGGCGGCCACGCACTGCAACACCATTTTCCACTTGCCGATCCACTTGGCCGAAAAATCGCCGCCACTTTGTTCGACGAACGTGCGGAGCGTTGTGACGAGCAGTTCGCGTCCGACGATGACCACGGCCATCCAGGCGGCTATCCCCGAGGGATGCGTGCCGTCTGTCAGGCGGTCGGTGGCCGCGAGAAAAATGAACGTTCCGCAGATGAACAGCTTGTCGGCAAAGGGATCGAGCACGCGGCCCAGCTGCGTGATCTGCCCGTACTTGCGTGCCCAATAGCCATCGAACCAATCGGTGGCGGCCGTGATAATAAACAGTGCCAGACTCGATTGATACCAGCCGATCGACAAGAACACAAACAGCACCACCGACAGCACGATGCGGACGATCGTGGCGATGTTCGGCACATTGAGCACCGAGGTCGATTTGGGGAGGGCAGCTTCGCTCATACGTATCAGATTTTACCACGGAGGCACGGAGAGCACAGAGCAGAACAACCGCATGTCAGAGAATACCCAGTTGGGGTCTCTCAGTGTTCTCTGAGGCTCTGTGGTGGTTTTTGCGTAGCTTATCGCGGACTATCGATCGCTACCGCGATGAGATCGTAGTCCTTGCTCGCCACGATCTCGCACTTGACCAGCGAACCTACCGCGAGGCCCTCGCCCGTGACGTAGGTCACGCTATCCACATCGGGCGCGTCGGCATAAGAGCGTCCGATCCAGGCATTCGACTCGCCGGGGACCTGCGCGTCGATCAGGATATCGACCTGTTTGCCAATCTGAGCCGTGTTCCACGCGAAAGCAATCTGTTGCTGCTCCGCCATTAGGCGGCTGCGACGTTCTTCCTTGACGTCTTCGGGCACGTGATCGGGAAGCTTGGCCGCGGGAGTGTCGGGCTCGAGCGAGTAGGTGAATACACCGGCGCGCTCAAACTTTTGTCGTCGCACGAACTGGAGCAAGTCTTCAAAGTGCTCGTTGGTCTCGCCAGGGAACCCGGTGATGAATGTCGTTCGCATCACAAGATTCGGGATGCCGCTACGGAGCTGATCGAGCAGGACTTCGGTGTCGGCGTTGTTCACCCGGCGTTGCATGCGACGGAGCATCGTATCGTTGGCGTGCTGCAGTGGCATATCGAGGTACGGTACGATCCGGTTACTGTTGGCGATGGTTTCGATCAACGCATCGTCGATGTACATCGGATAGAAGTACATCAGTCGGATCCAGTCGATCCCTTCGACCTGATCGAGCTGGCGCAGTAATTCCGTGAGTCGCGTTTCGCCGTAGAGATCCAGACCGTAGTAGGTCGTATCCTGGGCGACGATGACGAGTTCTCGCACACCGTCGGCTGCCAGCTCCTGCGCTTCAGCGATCACTTCTTCGATTGGCTTGGTAGCGTGTTTGCCCCGCATCTTCGGAATCGCACAGAAGGTGCATAGTCGATCGCAGCCTTCCGAGATCTTCAGGAATGCAAAGTGTTTGGGCGTTATTCGCAAACGCGAGGTGTCGGGTAGCGGATGCGTCGGTGCGGGCTGAAACACTGTGCGCTGCTCGTCGAGACCGCCGATGAGCCGATCGGCCACCTTGGTCACTTCTTCACGACCGAACACCCCGACGAGATGATCAATCTGCGGTCGGTCGATCAGCAGGTCTTCCTTTTGCCGTTCGGCCAGGCAGCCCGAGACAATCACGCCGCGCAGGTCACCGCGTTGCTTGAGCGCAAGCATCTCGTCGATCGCGGCGAACGACTCCTCGCGGGCCTGCTCGATGAACCCACACGTATTGACGACTGCAAAGTCGGCCCCCTGCGGATCGTCGACCAGCTCGTACCCATCAAGCTTCAACATCCCCAGCATGCGCTCGCTATCAACGAGATTCTTGGGGCAGCCGAGGCTCACAAAGGCGTAGCGGCCCTTGGCATCGGCACGTGTTTCGTCGGTGGCGTAAGTGTCGGGCAAAGTACGGCCCTCGGTGGTAAGGCAAGCCGTGTTGTCCCAGACACGGCGAAGACGTTGCATGCAAACGCATTATTTTATCGCAATCGCACGGCGGTGACGATGGGCACAGCGGAAGATCGGCGTCCTGAGATTTTATGCCGATCACGAAGATTTTGCTTGAATGTCCAGCCCGCATTGATATAGTGTACACATGAACACATTCCTATTCACAATAGGGAGCGAACACTCATGCTTACTGAAATCCCTACTGAGCAATTCAGCACCACTGTCGACGAAGTGGCGCGTGCGGTCCTCGCCGAGGTCGATTGGTACCGCCCGCCCGTCAATTTGCTGGAAGTGGCCGACCGGCTGAACTTGGTGGTTGCCCGCGACGACACGATGGATGTACGTGGGCGCTTCGTGAATCTCGGCACTCAGTGCAGTTCGATGAGCGGCACGATCCTCGTCGCGGACGACCCTCGGCCGGAGCGAACACAGTGGTCTGTTGCGCACGAAGTGGGCGAATCGATTGCTCATCGCGTGTTTGTCCGCCTAGGGGTCTCGCTATCGGACATTCCGCCAGCTGGCCGCGAGCGGGTGGCCAATCAGCTGGCAAGCCGGCTACTGCTGCCGCGAGACTGGTTCGCGGACGATGGCGAGTCGGTCGGCTGGGACTTGTTTGCCCTGAAGCGCATCTATTCGACCGCCAGCCACGAATTGATCGCCCGACGCATGCTGGAAATGTCGTCGACGGTGATCATCACCATGTTCGATCAAGGCGCCCTGCAATGGCGGCAGAGTAACAGTGCTGGGCAACCACCACAGCTGACGGCTGCGGAATCGGACGTATGGCGTGCGGCGTTCGAAACGGGCCATGCGAGCGAGTGCGATGATCACGAACTCCCCGAAGGAATCACTCAGGTCCGCTCGTGGCCGGTACACGAACCCGGCTGGCGGAGGGAATTCGTGCGGACGGAATTGGTTGAGTGGCAGTAGCGGGGCGACTTGTTAGCGCAGCCGATTTCGATTGAGCGCGCTCAAACGAAAAACGCCCTCGCCGAAAAATCGACGAGGGCGTCGGAGCAGTCTACTAGTTTCGCTAACGGGTTAGCGATTGCGAGGTACGGATGACCAACCTTGCGCATCGATCTCCGCTTGCGTGCGGGTGCGAGGCGTGGGTTGACTGACGCCTTGATGGGTCACCTGATTACGGTACACCGCCGTGTGAACTTCCACTGTGGGTTTACGCGATTTGTAACTGCGTAGTGCCGTGTTGCTACGCGGATCAAGCAGTTGCGGGGCATTGCGATACCACGTGCTCGAGTCGGTTTCGGTCTCCGCTGGACCTGGGTCGGAACCGTTTAGCGGATCGAATTCCTCCAGCGGATCGGTATCGTTGTCTGGTGAGCCAGCAGGGGCACCATTTTGAACGGGTCGGTTACGAAACTGGGATTGGCCTTCTGGAATGGGAGCAAGTTCTGGTTGAGTCGTCGCAGGACCAATATTCTGCAGCCCCGAACTGCTTGGCGGCATAACGTCAATCGGCGTGCCGCCGGCAGCGCAACTTGAGCAGCCAGAGGGTGCGTCGCTATAGATCGCTTGGCTGACACCGGTGGAACACGTATCGCACGCGCTGCAACCACCGCAGTCGCATGGCGAACTGAAGCTGCATGTGTCACAAGCCGATGCGACCACGGGCCGCATCAACACCGGACGAGCAACCGTTTGAGTGCACGTCGGGCAACCCGTCGCGGCGGCCGACGATAGCGGCGCGAACGACGTGACATACGGCCGATACGCGGCCGTGTAAGTCGGCGCATACGAAGCTGTGTAGGTCGCCGGTGCGTAGGAGGCTGTGTACGAGTAGGACGGGGCGTACGCGGCGGTGTAGGTTGGCGCGTAGGCGGTGGTGTAGACCGCGGAAGTCGTGCCTACGCCCGCGCGACGCAAACGCCAGCGGTCGAGTAGCTTGCCCGGATACCATCCCGTGTACGGTCGATAAGCCACAGTTGGCTGCGCAACAACAGGCTGTGGCTGCGCGACGACAGGTTGATAAGCGACGGTCGGTTGCGCGCAAGTATTGCATTGCGCCGAGGCGTTGCCAACAAGCATCGCGACCAACAACATGCCGGCCAATCCGCTACGCAAGAGAGTACTCATAATCGGTGTCCTGAAAAATCGAAACGGAACAGAAGACCTAGCGGTCCCCTAACCTTCTGGTTTAATCTCCCACCATGTTTCTTGGCAATGATATTTCGCCGAGAATTGGTGAATTGGTTGTGAATACAAATTGGGGAGACTTTACTAGCTGCGAAACTTACGACCCTGCAGCCGGGCGGAGGAGTACGTCAGTCACGCTGCCACTAGCATCATCGCATGCAAGCCGTCAGTGCAACTGTTGCTGTATTATAACCCACGTTCTGGCATCATGCCGGTCGCGTTGTCAGAAAGAAACGATCAACTGCCAGCATGTTGCAAAAAAGCAACATTCGCCGTGTCGGATGTTTCTACGCACGCGAGAAGACGATGGTTCTACTCCGTCACCGAGGATCGTACGCGCGTTCAGCAAGTCAGGCAATAAAAAAGGCCGCGCGACTGCGCGGCCTCAGCAAAGCTTGCATAACCGGAAAAGTTGAACGCGATCTAGCGGGGCGAATTCGGTCTGCGGAAACCAAATTGTTCCAACGCCGCATAAACTTCTTCCAGCGTCTTCTCACCGAAGTTCGAAATGCTGAGCAGATCTTCGCGCGTGCAATGCAACAGATCGTTGACAGTAAATATTCCGCGCTCTTCCAGACAGTTCGTCGTGCGGACGGCCAATCCTATCTCGGCGGTGCTCATTTCGAGCCGCTCTTTCATTCCCTGATTGGTCAGTTCCGCTTGGTTGAGAGGTACGCGCGTGCGGGGCATGCCGGGCTCCTTCCCTACGTAGGTGAACAGTTTTGAATCGTTGGCGAACTGGCCCTACCTAGCCAAGTTTGCCAACACTGACTGATCGGGAGTATACCAATTGCGTCGCACAAAATGCCAGCAAATCCAGTAAGAACTGCGGATTTTTGCTCGTAGCGAAGCTCCGCTAGCATTGGCGATCGCGCAAGATCCACGTACGATGAGTACTGAATAGCCGTACATTAGCGCAAGCACACTGGCGTGACCACTTCCATGGTTGACGTATACGCCGCGCTGCTCACGAAAGGACTCTAGTGGACCCCCTTCTCGAAAACCTCAACCCCGCGCAGTGCGAAGCCGTGCTGCACGTCGATGGACCGATGCAAGTGCTGGCCGGACCGGGCAGTGGCAAGACGCGCGTCGTCACGCATCGCATCGCTCACCTACTGCGCGAAGGTATCCCCGCCTCACAGATTCTTGCGCTCACCTTCACTAACAAAGCCGCCGAAGAGATGAAGGCTCGCGTCGAAAAGCTCGCACCGGGACAACGGGTATGGGTGAGCACCTTCCACCGCTTCGGTGCGCGCTTGCTCCGCCACTACGCCGACTACGTCGGCCTGCAGCCAAACTACACGATCTACGACACGGCAGATGCCAAACAGACGCTCGCCCGTGTGATCGAGACGGGCGATTTCAAAACCATGCACTACACGCCCGACCGCATCGGCCACGCGATCAGTGCAGCGAAGAACAAGCTCATCACCGCCGAAAAGTACGAAGCTCGCGTCGGCAGCCCGCTGAGCCATATCGTCGCCGAAGTCTATCCGGCCTATCAGCAGCGTTTGCTCGCGAATTCCGCCGTCGACTTCGATGACCTGTTGTTGCACATCGCACAGCTGCTATACACCAACCCGGAGATTCGCGCGACGCTGGACGAGCGGTACCGCTACATCCTGGTCGACGAGTACCAGGACACCAATCACGTGCAATACGTCATGATGCGTGCTCTGTCGGTTGATCATCCTAACCTAGCCGTCACCGGCGATCCCGACCAATCGATTTACGGCTGGCGCGGGGCCGACATCAAGAACATTCTGCAGTTCGAGTCCGACTATCCGAAGGTGAAAGTTGTGCGACTGGAGCAGAACTACCGCAGCACAAAGAAAATCCTCCGGGTTGCCGACCAGTTGATCAACCACAATGTGCGGCGCAAGAAGAAAGAGCTGTTTACCGACAACGACGAAGGCAAAGCCGTGCGACTCGTCGAATACGGCAATCAAGATGACGAAGCCCAAAGCATCGCCGTGCAAATCGCCACCGCCGTCGCCGCCGGCCAACGCAAGGCGAGCGACTTCGCCATCTTCTACCGCGTCAACGCTCTCTCGCGCGGACTGGAACGCGCCCTGCGCGAGGTCGGCGTGCCCTATCAAATGATTCGCGGACAGGAGTTTTATCAACGCAAGGAGATTAAAGACGTTCTGGCCTACTGCCAACTCATGAACAACCCTCGTGACGATCAGGCCGTGATGCGGACCATCAACACACCAGCGCGCGGCATCGGCCGCAAGACCGTCGAACGACTGACCGAGCACGCGTATCGTCACGGGTTGACGCTGCTTGACGCGGCGCGCGAAGCGGTGCAAGTCGAAGGGATCGCCGCCCGCTCGGCGAAGAAGGTCGCCGTCTTCGTCGAACTCGCTGATCGATTGAGCGATCTGTCGGACAGCGACATGGAAGAGATCCTCGGCACGATTCTCGACGAGTCGGGCTACCGCGACCACCTGCTGGAAAGCGACACCGAAGAAGACCTCAACCGCTTGGCCAACATCGAAGAACTGTTAACCGACGCTCGTCAGTTTGACGAAGCCAATCCCGGCGGCGGCCACCTGGAGACCTACTTGGAAAACGCGTGGCTGGTCAACGAGACCGATGGCTGGGACGACGACAACGACAAAGTCACACTGATGACACTGCATGCCGCCAAGGGGTTAGAGTTCCCCTGCGTGTACCTGGTCGCCGTCGAGCACGGCCTGCTGCCCCACGAGCGCAGCACCGGTGACGAGGCCGAACTCGAAGAAGAACGCCGACTGGCGTTCGTCGGCATAACTCGTGCGGAAGAAGAACTCCAACTAAGCTACGCCGTCCATCGCGATTTCCGCGGCCAACGGCGACGCACCGTGCCCAGTTCGTTCCTGATGGAAATGCCACGCGAGGAAATCGAACTCACCCAAGCACCCATGCCCGAAAGCCGCTGGGTCGATCC
>JANQQA010000324.1 GCA_028285205.1 Bythopirellula sp.
GGCTCCGACCGACTCGGTGCGTTCGCTTGACGATTCGGCGGCCGCAACCTGGTAGACCTCGGCTCGGCTGAAACGTTCGGCGAATCCCATCGCGGCCAGCGTGTTCACCTCGTCGTTGGGTGTCATCGCCAGCAGGCGACCAATGCCGCCCAGATCGATCTCCTCCTGGACGAATTCGCTTCCAATGCTCGCGTATGCCATTGGTAGCCCCGCCATCCGCGCGGCGGCGTTGTTACTCGGATTCGTGTCGACCAGCAGCACGGGCTGGCCCTCTTTCTGGACTGCCAACGCGATCTCTCTCACGACCGGTGACGCTCCCGCGAACAAGATCCCTTGAGGATTCTCACGCGACAAGCCCAACCAGCGTGCCAAAGGCGAGAGAGTGAGGCCATAGACCGTCACGGAACCGACGATCACCAGAAAGGTCATCAGCTCAAAGCGATCCGCTTCACCGGCGAGGGCGTGCGCAGGTTCAGCATTCTTGATCGCAAGTGCGAACAGCGAGCAAACTGCTGCGGCAACGATGCCCCGTGGATGAATCCAAGCCAAGAATGCCCGTTCTTGCCAGGACAAGCTAGTGCCAAGTGTAGAGACAAATACCGCTGTTGGTCTGACGACCAAGATGATCAGAGCCACCAAGCCGACACCTGACCAGCCCAACGTGCGAATCGCCTCCATATCGATCGTCAGCCGAGATGCGAGCACGATGAACAAAGTCGAGATCAATAAGACGCGCAAGTTCTCTTTGAATTCGACGACGTGGGTTATTACCACCGACCGCTGATTGGCGAGTATCACGCCGAGCAGCGTCACGGTCACTAGACCAGACTCTTCCTGCAGGTAATTTGAGAATGCGAACAGCAAGATAACGAACGCCAGGATGAATGGATTTTGCAAATAGTCTGGCACCAGATACTGCCGGAGCAGCCGGAGCAAGATCCACGCACTCACGCTGCTGAGCAATAATCCGTAGAAAATTGTTCGCCCGAGGTGTGCCATCGAGTTTCCCGCAATGTCCCCGTGGGTTTCGTGCAGGATGAGTTCGAAGACTAACGCAGCGAGTACCGCGCCGATCGGATCGTTGACGATGCCTTCCCACTTTGCGAGAGAACCGATGCGTCGTACAGGTTGTACGTGTCGCAAGAGAGGCAAGATCACCGTCGGACCGCTCACGGTCAGAAGTGCCCCCAGCAGGATTGCCATTTCCCAGGAGAAGCCACCAACCGCATAGGCGAGCCACGCAGTAAATAGCCATGTGATGATCAGCCCCACCGAGACCAAGCGAAACACAACTCCGCGCGTCTCCTTGATTTCGCGAAAGTCGAGGCTCAGTCCCCCCTCGAACAGGATGATGCCAACTGCCAGCGACACCATCGCGAAGAAGAGATCTTCATCCCCGGCGCCTTTGGTGTCGGAGAATTTCCCAAGCACAACGCCAAATGCAAGCAGCAATACGATGGCAGGCAGCCGAAATCGCCAGGCGAACCATTGCGCAGCAATGCCCAGAGCAAGTACGGTTGCCAGGTAGAGGGGATAGTCCATCAGCGGTGGGAATCTCGTGGGCTTCAGAGGCGGGGAATGCCTCATTTTAGGCGATTCCAATGCCCTACCGATAGTATAGCTTGCGCTACCTGAAGAGCAGATTCTCTTGAAATCGCAAGAATCTCCGATTCCCACGAAACCTCCCATTGCGGTCGGAGTTAGATAATCATGACCCAAGCAATTCACTCCCCAAACACAGTACGAGGGCCAGTCATGCGTTACTTAGTTACTTCCATGTGTCTCGCCATGTCGGCGACGGTTACTGCCACGGCCTGGGCGCAAGACGCACCGCCCAACGACGAAGACCCAGGTCAGCGACGCGCTGAGATGCGGCGAAGAATCATGGCCGAGTTTGATGCCGATGGCGATGGCGAGCTCAGCGATGACGAACGCGCCAAAGCACGCGAACAGATGCGGAGCCGCCGCGGGAACAGAGGCGGCGGTGAGGGCGATGCACCAAGAGGAAATCGCGCCAGTCGTGGTGGACCGGAGGGCCGGCCCGAGGGACGTCCTGATCCAGAAGCCTTGTTTAATCGCTTGGACACTGATGGCAACGGATCGCTGAGCCGAGCGGAATTTAGAAAGATGGCCGAGCAGATGCGTCCGCCAGGTTCACCACGGAGACCGGGCTCGTCGAATGATGCTCGCCCACAACGTCGACAGAGAGATGGTGCGGGTCCCGATGGTCCATCACAAGAGGGACGTCGACGTTTCGATCGGCAGCGCCCATTGCAGAATCCTGACGATGAGGCTGCCCCACGGCGTCGACCACAACGGCGTGGACGGCCTAACGACAAAGACGCACAAGGCCCCCCAAGGAATCGTGGGGCCCGTGGCGCAGGATTGCGTGGTCCGCAGGGTGCGCCCGACCCGGATGCTCTCTTCGACCGACTCGACCGCAACGAGGATGGGGAGCTCAGTCGGGAAGAGTTCATGAGATTCGCCCAACGCATGCAGCAGATGCGTGACCGCGGCATGCGTCCCGGCGGAGGACAGCGGCCGCCTGAGGGACGTGGTCCTGGACGCCGGAGAGCAGCTGACGCGGAAGAGGGCGCACCCCGGCGACGTCGACCCGCTCGACCGCAATTCGACGACGACGTCACGCTGACTCCGTCTCAGACGGACGATTCCGTCTAACGCCAACCGCGTCCATCGGCCCCCGGGTGTGCTGGGGCCCAATCGATCAAAATTCAGGGCACCAACAACCTGAACGTCACCGCGACCCCGTGTGCTGTATGCCCCCAGCTAGCGCACGGGGCCGGTGTGTTTTGCAAGGCCCGGCAAATTGCCGGGCCTTTTTCATGCGCCCAGCCAGCCGATGGCTCGCACACCGTGGACGGAAGCCTAGGTACCCAGTTCTGCGGCTTCTGATGGTTATTCGGGGGCTGCTGAGCAGCTGTGGACTTGGAAAAGTTTGCCGCCAGGACGCCCCGCATTTATACTGAATGGATTGGCGAAATAGGCCAATTTCTTCCAGTTCCGATCTGTTGAGAATTCCATGCGTGGCAATTTCCACTACCGTTGTTTTTGCATCTCATTGGTGACATTATTGGCCCTGGTTGCGGCCGATCCGCTGTTCGCCCAACAGACCGGCCCACAGTTTGCGCCCGGAGTGTTGACCACGATTGCGCCCGATGTTGATAGCGAAGATACGGTGGTCGTTCACGATCTAATTGAGTTGCGTGCCAACGCCACGTTGCAGCGTGAGCCTAACACCGATACCAAGAGTCGGACTCTCTACGAGATGGCCAAGGCGGTTCCGTTTCGCCGCGATGTGTGGTGTCTGGAATTGGCCTTCAAGCCGCTTCGCATGTTGGAAGTCGACATCCCGCAGGTCTCGGGGAGGATGCAGCGGAAGCTGGTGTGGTACATGGTCTACCGCGTCCGCAATACCGGCGCGGGGCTGACACCAGCCCAGCAAGCAGACGGCACGTTTGTCACGGCGGAGAAGTCGACCGAGTCGGTGCGTTTCTACCCGCAGTTTGTGCTGACCTGCCAAGACCGGGATGCCGAGGGAAAGCGCATTCGCAAAGCCTACCTGGACCGCATTCTGCCATCAGCGGTCAAGGCAATTCAGCAACGCGAGTTTCCCGACGGCGAGCTGCTCAACAGTGTCCAAATGTCAGAGCAGTTGCTCACCGCAGAGACCGGCCGCGCGATTGGTGGTCTCTGGGGCGTGGCGATCTGGGAGGACGTCGATCCACAGATCGACTTTTTCTCGGTCTATGTCGGCGGCTTGACCAATGCCTACGACTGGCGCGATGTGGAGGACTTTCAGGCACGTGATCCGCTGGGTCGCGGACGGAAGTATCTGAGAAAGCAATTGCAGCTGAATTTCTGGCGTCCGGGCGACGCATTTGCCGAAGAGGAGCGGGAAATCCGCTTTGGGTCGGCTCCCGGAAAAGCCGATCTTTACGGCTCTGGCGAAGGCGTTGCCTATCAGTGGGTTTATCGCTAGAATCGATGGGCTACGGAATGGGCGAAACCGCAAACGGTGCGGAGGCCCTCCGAGTTTTCCCGATCTCAAACCCCTCACCCCTTCCATGGCACATAAAAAAGGTCAAGGCTCCAGCCGTAACGGTCGCGACAGCAACGCTCAACGTCGAGGCGTGAAGAAATACGGCGGCGAAAAGGTCATCGCAGGCAACATTCTCATCCGGCAGGTGGGCAATAAATTCCATCCCGGCAAAGGTGTTGGCCAGGGCAAAGACTATACGCTGTTCGCGTTGGTTGATGGCGAGGTGATGTTCGACCGTAAAGGCCGTCGCGTGAACGTGCTACCGGTAGGATAAATTCGCTTCACTCGGTTCTCGATAGCAATTCAAGCAGGGGATGCGCCGTTGGTGCATCCCTTTTTTAATGCCGCACGTCTAAATACCGAACGACTTATCGATAGAATACCAAATACAGCTTGGCAAGTCGTTCGGGCTATGTCATGCAATCGTCGTTGGGTATTTCATCATTCGTCATTACTGACCTCCCTATGTTTGTTGATCGCGTTACTGTCGAAGTCGAAGCTGGCAAGGGCGGCGATGGCTGCCTAAGCTTTCGGCGCGAGAAGTTCGTGCCGCGTGGCGGACCTGATGGCGGCGACGGCGGCAACGGTGGCAGTGTGATCGTGGTGGCTCAGGCGGGAGTGGACAGTTTGGCGGAGTTGGTGCATCGCAAGCATTGGCGTGCCAAAGTGGGTACGCCCGGCAGTGGCAACAATCGTCATGGGGCCAACGCCGCCGATCTGACAATCCGCGTCCCACCTGGCACGGTGCTGATCGATGCCAAGGAAGGATTCGAACTGAAGGACTTGGCCGCCGCCGGAGACCAAGTGGTTGCCGCTCAGGGCGGCAAGGGTGGCAAAGGCAATACCCGTTTCAAGTCGGCAACCAACCAGACACCGCGCGAGTTTACCCGTGGCGGCGCAGGTGAGAAGCGGCGGATCACTTTCGAACTCAAAGTCATTGCCGACGTCGGGTTACTCGGCAAACCAAACGCGGGTAAGAGCACTTTGCTCAGTCGCGTGTCGCGCGCGCGGCCCGAGATCGCAGACTATCCGTTCACCACCAAGATCCCAAACCTGGGCATCATTCAGGTCGATTTCGATCGCACTATGGTGATGGCGGACATTCCTGGGCTGATTGAAGGTGCTCACGCCGGCGTGGGGCTGGGGCATGAGTTTCTACGTCATGTCGAGCGGACACGGGTGCTAGTGCATTTGGTCGAGCCAATGCCGATGGACGGGACCGACCCGG
>JANQQA010000182.1 GCA_028285205.1 Bythopirellula sp.
TCTTCTTCCGTTCGGCCTACGGCCTCACTCCAGAAGAGCAGCGATACACTAACCCCAGATCCTCTTATTCAGAGTGGTACATAGACCGGGGGAAGGCCACCAACTGGATCGAACTGAACTTGAAATACTACGGACACTCCGACCGCCAAATGAAGTGGGTCAAGTGGCTTTCGTAAACGTATCGTTCACCGGCGCAGTAAGACACGACTCTCTAGATGGAGGACATATTCAATGACACGTTTTATCGTAACCAATCAGCAAGAACACCAACCAACAAAGTACAAGGAGGCGCTTGCATCCGGCCTCAAGGACATCTCGAAACGGATGTTCGGGGACGAGCTCGCTAGCCCTGGAGTGACGTGGAACGTTGTTCCCAAAGGGTTTGGCTTCACGGCGGGGGAGCTTAGCAGTTCGAACATCGTCCTCTGTGCCATGCCTGACAGCACAGAATACGGCAAGCGCGTAGAGTTCATGGAACGCATCAATGAGCTGTGGGTGCGGACCACTGGAATCGATGCGAACAAGCTGGCAATTTTTACGACATCCGCGCTGCTTTAGTTTCTAGCAACAGTCAATCGCAATTCCACAAAGGAAGGAAGAATCATTCCGCTCTATCTATTAACAGTCGAAAAAGGTCGCACCACAGAAGCCCAGCGTAAGGAGATTGCTGAAGACATCACAACAGTCCACGTCGATGTCACGGGCGCGCCGCCAGAATTCGTCAACGCGTATTTCAGTGAAAAGGCCTCCAAGTCAGCCGGCTATGAACAGCTACCCGATGGAAAGGTTGTGTTCATGACTGGCAACATACGGGCGGGCCGTACGGTCGAAGCGAAGGCAGCGCTCGTTGACCGCCTGACGAAGGGGATCGCCGGGACGCTCGATTGTAGTCCGCGCGAAGTCGACATCAATCTCGTTGAAGCCCAGGCCGCACATGGTATGGAAGGGGGGAAGATTCTTCCCGAGCCAGGCAGCGCTGAACAGATGGCTTGGCGAGAACAAACTCCTCTTCACGAATGCGAGAGCCGGAACTGAATACTCCACCGGGCGTTTTGATTTGGGCGGAGAAGCGAACGGCGATTTGTTGGGGGGTGGTGCTCCCAGCGACGATTTTCTTATGAGTTTTACGGACCTTGGGAACAGGTTCTACTAACGAATTTCTTTTCTACACCGTCGCCACGAGCCGCTAGTTTTTGAAGCTACAACAATCGATATTTCTCGTGTCTCCGTTTCTGTGCCTGAACCTAACATGGCGATCCAGTTGGTCGTTGCAGCGAGCGTTTTAGTATTGAGGCGTCGGTAGCCGCAATTCCATCCGCACCGTTTCTGTTTGGTGCAGCAACTTACCCGCGTGTGAGTGCGTAAGCGGCCGGCGCGGGGCTTCGTTCGTTTATTGGCAACTACGACCGCTGTGAATCATCAGTTGAGATCCCGATGGATTCCGTGACTCAATTGCTGCCCCCGCAGCTCATGTGCGAACTTTCCGACTAAGAATCAACAAAGAAGCCATACCAACCCAAGACAGATAGATGCAGCTAGGTTCTGGTACACCTATCGTAAGTGTCGGGAATCCAAAGATTCTATATGTCGTGTACAACGGCTCCTCAGTCGTATTCTTGAACACAAACCCTAGATAGTCGTCTTCATTGGCGATTGCCTGGTTGTAAGCGGACGTTACATCTAGTGAGATCGGCATGAAATAGGGTGGTGAGAAATTAGTAGCGGCACCATTATCGGTAAATGATGTGACGAAATTATCTTGCCGATAATAATCTGCGGCATTGGCGTGTCCGTTGCCCTCGAAGGAGTGCACAAAGATTGTCGTAAAATTCGGCGGGAGCGTGTTAGCTAACTTGAAATCCAAAAATACCGATTCAGCAATCGACAGCCCTGTAAGGTCATACTCGAGCACTGTTCTATCTAGTGACTCCTTGATTTCAAGAACAGTTGATTTCCAAGGCGTTCCTTCCCTGTCACTAGTACCGCCCACAAGTACGTTCTCGCTACCTATGACTCTTGCTGCAAAAGAGGCAGTAGGTTCAAGTACCTGCAACTGCGCCAAACAGGAAGTTGAAAGAAGGATAGCGGATACGCAAGTGGAGATGATGGTCATCAATAAGAAATTGCGTATCACAGACAAAGGGAATTGTGGGCGGATCGCATTCATAGAATGACACGTTTAGGAAGTACTTTGGGAATAGAATACCGATATGAATCCTATATGCATTTGCAAAAAAGTGCAAATAAGGTGATAAACCCAGTTGACGTTAAGTCCTGAGGCCAAACTGCACTGACAGTTGAAGAAGCTACTTGCTGATCCACAGCGAGCCTACAAGGATTCTAAGAGGAACCTCAAGGTTGGTGGCGGGGACCGGCCAGCCGGGTCCTAAAAGAAGGGCTAGTGTGTTAGTCTTATACGGGGGCATGGCCGATTTTACGCTAATCGCTGCACTTAGGAACCTGGAAGTGCTGGAGATTGAGGACATACCCTTGAGCGACCTCACTCCAATAGCAGGGCTCAAAGGTCTAGGGAAACTAGGACTTTCTGGTACGCTTGTCACGGGCAAGCAAATCAAGTCCATCAAGCAAGCTCTTCCAAATTGTGGTATCGGATGTCTCTAGTTACCAAAGCACTTCTTGCGTTTTAACCATGCTGGCTAACGCATCTGCTCTCCAGGGCTGGGCAGCTTGCAAACGAGCTTCGGCCCAGCCAAAAGTACATGTCATTGCAGGCAATTCCCATTCTGGGATTCCAGCGGCGGCATCTGAGCTTTCCGCAAGTAGCGAGTTGTGATTTTCATTTTTTTGTGGGTCCAGACAGGGTTTGATCTCGGGATAGCGTTTTTTCACATCGTGTCTCCCTCGTGCAAGCGCCAACGCCGCTGACAACCCACCTATCCCGCCGCCGATAATGATGAACTTCATTTACTGACCCGATATCGTGCGCGGCACGCGAGATCTAGCTAAGAGTCAGCGATTCCGCACGGACCGAACTTCGTCGACATGTTAGCATTGTGCCGACACCGAAGCCAAGCACTATGATCTCTGTAGGGTGTCCGCTACTCATCAGGTTCGCGCGGCCACCACTTTGGTGGACACACTTGCCAGTTCGTCGCATGGCACTTTGGCGGTTGTATCGTGCTTTGAGGTGAAAACCGCCAAGATCGACGGTTGCATCACTTCGAGGAGAGCCAAATTGCCTATCATGTCAGTAAATCGTTACAACAAGACATTCACGACAATACTGATGAGATCAGAGCAACCGCCTACTTGGTATACGTCTTAGCGAAACATGGCTTGTGGCAAGATGGTCGGCTCGCTGAAATCACGGCCCTTGCCATTCCTCGCTTGCGAGAAATTCTGGGTGTGGAAGTCTACGAAAACGTCAGCTTTCACGGCGAGACGATCCATCTCGTGAAACAATTACGTGAGGTAAAACCCAATCCCGGCACGGCCCATACACTAAACGCACAACCAACCGCATTTTCCGCAGTTTGCCGATATTGCGTCGGATGCGGCAACTGCTGAGCATGTCGATATGCTGTGCGATGTCGCCTGTCGAAGACTTTGCCGCGAGCGTACACAAAAGTCGTGGTGCAGCTTCTTCATTAGCAACACACTTTGAGTACCGCACAACACGGAAGAATCGAGTGCAACGGTTCTTGTAATGCGAAGGGGGCGCAACTACGCTCGGTCATCAAGACTAGCATAGTCGCTCTTGTGGTGAATTGCGGACATGAATCTAAGACCTCTTTTCACTGCCGCTGGCGCTTGCCTAAGTGAAGTCTGCAAGCTTTTCCAGAACCTCCTCTACTCGTGCGGCCCGCGTTTGTTCTCTTTTGGCTGACGATACCCGATAGGCGAACCCACGACGTTTCCCCGCCGTGAGCGAATTCCAGACCGCGGCAACAGTGCCATTTGACTGGAAGACAGCCTCCAGTTCTGGTGGGACGTCAACGGCGTCCTGATCCGCGACTTTTAACCATGCTGTGGTAGTGTCGCCAAGTTTCAATCTTGTAGCCTTGAGAAACCTCTTCGAGAGAATCAAGTAGTACTTCTCATTACCAGCCGGTTGAAATGCACCTTTGTACGGCTGATCAGCAATGTAGCCTTCGATTCGCAACCGTGGGTTTTCCGGTAGCGAGAGGGCGGTCACGATTTCAGGTGGTACATATAGTACGGTGTACGCCATGCGCCCAAAATCGTGCACAGAAACTGCAGCATCGAACTGAAACTCGGACTCGCTCATCGACTCACACTTTTCTAACGCAGGACTTGTTGCAAGTTGGACAGCGCCAACCGATGCAGGGCGTTACAAGAGATTGCAGTATATACCCCTGGTGCTGGCCAGGCTAGGCAATAGCTGGCGCGCAAGTCGGATGGAAGAAGTAGGCCATTCGCCACGGCAGCCATTAGTACGATGCATGCTACTCGGACATTGCCGGCTCAACAGATGCAATTGACTCTGTCAAATGCGACGAAAGGCTGATTTGTCCTACCACTTGCTGAGCAATTACAACCGAATCTTTGTCAAAGCCGTTGATTGAAGTGCTGGATAGGAACAAGAAGGCGACCGAAGTACCGTCTGTGGAAACCGGTAGTGTTAATGAGGAACTAAAGCCCTCGCTTACTATCAGGCGAGTGGAGTTGGATTCTGGGTGTTGTAGCAAGTACTTGGGCAGGTTGTTCAGGACACGAGGGCGACCGGTACCTGCGATAAAGCGCAATGATGAAGTGGATAGCGGAGCCGAGTATCCGCTCGTCAGCAGACCAGGCATATTTGACCGATGCCAGTCTGCGGTCACGAGATCGGCGGCATGATCGATTCTTGCAAAGCCCATGCGCTGACAAGGCACAAACGGCTGAATCTCGTCATAGACGAAGCCTAATAGGTCATGTAGAGGCATGCCGCCACTGGCCTTCTCCTCCACTGCCATCAGAAATGACTGGAGATCGCTATCACTAGAGCTGTCGGTGGGCACCGCCGAAGTTGCTGTTGTCGTCGATCCGCTTTCTGCCACTGGGGAATCACCGTCTAACTCAAGTGCCGCACGGCTAAGCGTCTCAGAATGCGTCTGCAGAGATCGAACCTCTTGTTGCAACACCCGCACATGCTCTCTCAATTCGCCAATCGGGCTTGAAAGTCGCTTATCATTCATCTTCCGATCGAAATCACTCAAGCGTTGACGCAAGCAATTGAGCTGAGCGTTACTTCGCCTGGTCGATTCTTCGATTTCAAAGATGGCGGCTTTGCACAGTTTGAGAAGCTCTTTGGAGGCGTCATTGGTCTGGTTTGGACGCTTGAAGTAGCCAAGCATGAGTCCTACAAGGAACATCAGCAAGCCTTGCACAGCCACTAACAGCAAGATCTCCCAACTCATCGAAACCGCCCTTTCTTGATTCGCTGTGAAAATCACCGAAAGTGAGATGCGTGGAGCTAGCTCCTGCCGCCCCAATTAGAAGCACATCGAATCGCCCGGATAAAGCTACTTTACGAACTTGGCCTGCCCCTGTTGGATTAGGGGTGTTGACCCCCACTCAC
>JANQQA010000356.1 GCA_028285205.1 Bythopirellula sp.
CCGCTGAAGACTGGGCTGCCCGTGATCATCGACATCTTTCCGCGTGACGAGTCGTCGCGATTCTGGGGCGACTGTACTCGCACCGTCGTTCACGGTACGCCCAGCGACACAGTCATCGCGATGCACGAGGCGGTCGTGATGGCAAAGGCAGCCGCGACGGCACAGTTGCTGCCTGGCAACACGGCAGCCTCCGTTCATCAGGCAGCAGTCGAAGTGCTCGAACAACACGGCTTCAATCAATCACGCGGCACGACGACCGACGAGCCCACCATCCAACACGGCACGGGGCACGGCATCGGACTCGACATTCACGAGCCCTTACTGCTGGACGAGGGCGGCGGACCACTGCTCGCCGGCGAAGCCTACACCGTCGAGCCCGGCCTGTACGGCAGGCTCGACGGAGGAGTGCGAGTCGAAGACATGCTCATCGTCACCAACGAAGGCCCGCGAAATCTGAATCAACTGCCCGAAGGCATGGACTGGTCGTAACTCGTCCTACGTTGACGATCTCGCGCTGCCCCGGCCTCCAGCACTGACGTTGCAACGGTCAGGGTAGCGTTGCGGCCGAGTTGGAAAGCGACTCGGCATCTTCCTGCCGCGAGAACTGTGGCGTTCCCGTGAACTTGGGCAGAATCATCGGGGTACTGCGACGATAGGCGAGGTAGTCTTCGCCCAGCGTGGCAACCAGATCGCGTTCTTCGAAGTACAAACCGATCGTGATGTAAGTCGTCATCGCCGCTGAGAGAAACAAGTGCGAAACACTCATGTCGGGCGTAGACCAGATACCGATCAGCACTCCCAGTTGCAAGGGATGCCGAACGAAGCGATACATGTATTTCGCGACGAACTCGGGCTTCGGTTCGGGACGATTGATCAGCCGGTCGAACGTTTGCTTCAAGCCGAATAGCTCAAAGTGGTTAATCATGAACGATGCGGAAACAACTAAGCACCACCCCAAGACTTGCAAGGTCGTCAACGCAATTCTGGCGACGTGGCTTTCAAAGTGCCAGACCGTTCCGGGCAACGGTTGCCAAAAATAGCACAGCAGCCCGATAACAACTGCTGTCGCGACGCAATAGCAACTACGTTCTAGCGACTTTGGAATGACCCTGGTGATGATGCGTTTGAAGCCGGGTCGCGCCATGACTGAGTGTTGTATCCCGAACAACGCTACCAGACTCATGTTGATGACCAGCGCCAAGCCAATCGACTTAGTTGGTTCATCGTCAATATGCCAAGGCAACACATCCCAGCCACCGACGAACAAGATGAACAGGACTAGGCCGCTCATACCGATCGCGTAGGCCACGCCACTAATGAGAAAGTTAATCCAACGCATCATTACGATTCCTCCAAAACTTGTTGATATCTGAAATGTGGCTGATGGAACAGCCACTGAAATTACCTTGTTACTGGGAGATTCTTCGAGACACTACCCAAGGGACGATCGCCAGGCCCACGAGCATTATTGAAGTCGGCTCGGGAATTCGAGTTCCCAAGAACTCGAACCGATAGTGCGCTCGCATCGTCGAACCGGGGAGGATGTCGCTATTGAAGATCTCCAGATCGAGTAGCTGAAACCGGAGGTGCGTAAGTGTGGCGGTTCCTTCCAGATCGATTCCATTGTTGAGCGGCACATCGTAACCAGCATCAATTCGCACTGGTGGATCGGGGCGATCGACACCGGCTTGCAAATCGGCTTTGTCGACGATTCGACCACTACCACCGGCGCCGACCATGCTTGAGTAGAACTCCAACGGCTCGGGAGTCGAAGGCGAACCGCTAGTCAAGAATTCGACGAGATAATCTTCGATCGGCACCGTGATATCTGCGGTTTCTCCCGCTGAGTAATCACCAAACCGGATACTCCCAGGATAAACGTCGACGCCGAACCGCGCTTCGGTCGCCGAATTTGCACTATGCGGACAGCCGTTGTCGCGCAGGCACTCATATTCGAAGTGGGCGAGCAGTTCGGTAGCAACGGCCGGAGTTAGCGGGGCTGCCACCAAGACTGTGCACGCGGTCAGTCGCACCAACGATTGGATTGGGTTTAGCTGTCGATAAATCATCTTTTGGATTTCCTGTGAGTAGTTCATGTTGTTTGGTTTACGTCACTTCGCTCGGCGGCAAGCAGCGATCACGCCGACGCACGCGATTAGTGCAGCACAGGTCGGTTCAGGAACGGGCGCTGTGTTCGCAGTGGCTATCGACGCTGTTGTGCCGTAGTTGTTCCGCCAATCGGCCAAGCCGTCAGGCGTGCCATCGTTTCGTTGCCAAGCAAGAAAGTCTTGGCCATCAACATCGCCGTCGAGATCGAAGTCGCCGGGCGTCGATGCCGACGCCTGAAAGTCCCTCAATACGATTCGTCTCTCATCGAACGCGCTGCCAATGCCGTAATTCACAACAAAGGAACCACGGCCGTCGATCGTGTCGAGTCGTTGTCCTGAGGCCACGTTGTCGAAGAAACCAATCAGGCTATTCGCAGCCAGCACGGTGAAGCTGTCCGCACGACTGGGCACAAATCCGCCCACTAGAGATAGCTCTAGTAGGCCGTCTAGGTCGCCGTCACCGCTGATGTTCACGAAGTCGTGTGTGCCGCCCGGGCTGGTACCACCAATGTCAATCGAGAGCGTCGCGCCGCTCTGCTGAGTGTAATCGCCAGCGATAATCGTCGGACCGCTGGGCCCGCCTACGCCTGGTGCAAGCGTACCGAGTTCATTGACCAGGTCGCCCTCAAAGCGGTTTGTGTGTAACGTCCCGGCTTCGAAGATGAAGAAACCGCCGTTGGTATCCTCGATGATGTCGGCGGACAGCGTACTTCCGGCGCTCATGCTGACCGTTCCCATATCCCAGATCTTTAGCTTCCCGCCGATTTCGACTTGGGAGTTGTCGGTAACTTCCAGCACGGCTGCGGAAAACGCATCTTCCGAATTGCCGCCGACAAAGACATCCCCATCGTTTTCCCAGACTGCAGCCGGGGCTCCCAGTTCTCCGCCATTGATGCTGAGCAGTGACAACCCACTTGTTGCGGTACCTAGGCCGAGGAACGTCCGCGCGGTTTCGAGCGTTCCGCCGTTACGAACATTGACCTGCCCAAAGGCACCGGTAGCAACTCTCAGGTCGCCACCAATATTCCACAGCGCCGGGTGATCTCCACCCCTGACGGTCACTACACCCTGACTACTATCACCAACGGTGGCCCCGTCGCTATTGACGAGTGCTCCGTCTTCCACGTCGAGTGCGGCAGAAGCTCCCCCTAACCCGACGGTGAGTGCGCCGGAATTCCACGTTGAGGGATTCCCTACAGCGTCGGTGCCTTTGACCAGCACGCTTCCGACGCTATCAGCTCCAAACGCGATTCGCGCGCGGTTGCCCACGTCAACAAAGGCACCATCGGTGACGGTGAGTCGACCTCTTCCATAACTGCCAATGAACATGTTGTTGCCCGTGATCAGCGTCGACGGCTGCTCATCGGTACCGACACCGCTTACGGAAACGAATCCATTGGACATGTCAGCTGAGCTGCTACCCCCCAGCACGGTATCGCCGAGGTTTGATGCTAAGCCACCCGACGAAACCTCCAAGAGCGCATCGCTCCGCAGTGTGAGATCCTCGGACATGTTCCAGCTGGCCGTGGCACCTGTCACGTTCACGACTCCGCTGAGATCAACAAGCGTTGAGCGGTTGAGGATCGCAGCATTGTCAACGACTTCCAGGGCATCTGTCGCTCCTCTGATATTCAGGTCGGTTGTCAGCACGAGGCTGATCCGTGGGCCGCTAGTGTTGCCCAACAGCCTCAAGCGAGCATCGTCGATCACTCCTTCGCCGTTGATGCGGAATACACGGTTCGTGGTGTCGGCCCCCGCGACGACGAAATCGATATTGGCACCGTTGGTTACCGACAGGCCCTCTGCCGCTTGGTTACCTTGGAAACCGACGTCGTAATCGCCTGTCTGGTTGAAGACGACCACGTCCGTTACGTCCGGCAAGCCGTTGGGGGTCCAGTTCGTCGGGATTTCGTAGAAGCTACTGATAGGGTTTGTCCAAGTAGCGCTTTGAGCTTGGAGGATCGCAGTCGGCAGTGCCAAGTAAATGCTTAGCACCGCGACAACTGCGAAACCTATCTGCTTTCGCTTTGAATCAGACATCATTCGTTCCTCATTGAATCCGCGTGTCCGTCGATGAACCTATTGCTCACGCCGAACGCGCATCGGTCGACCGCAGGCGGCAGCCACTGTGGCGATGGCTAACAGTCCGACACTCATCGGCTCGGGAATGACGTCGGCACGCGTAAGTTCAAGATTGTTGAAGAACAGCTCTCGCGCCCCATCAGGCGAACTACCGGTGCCCGAGCTGAGAAATCGCAAACTACCAATGGCGACGCCAGGAGTTCCGATCAATGAGGAATCCAGCGTGAATGTGCCGACATTCTGCGAGGTGGAGACCACCGAGCCGCTAAATGTGTCAGGACTGATCAGAGTGATGGACACACGGAGTGTCTCGCCCGCGTCGATTACGATCGGCGTTCCATTCTGCGTCCACCCGTCGTCTGCCGACCCCAAGCTAGTGCGGAGCGAATAGCGTGGTATGCCATCGGTACCGATTAACTCGAAGAGATTTCCGATCCGCGGTGAACCTTCCAAACCGGAGCTGTCGATGTCGACCCGAAACGTCTGCCCAACCTTGATTGGCTCAGCGAACGCTCGCGTCGCCTCAACCGATGTCGCAACTGAGTTGTCGGTGGTGAGGCCAAACGCAGGCGCACCCAGCAAGTTTGCGCCCAAGGGCCCAACGTTCACGCCGTCGATAAAGTGCGGATCCTCGGAGTAGATCGGGTTCAGCGCGCTCGAGTCGCCGTCGAACAGCAATGACCACGGTCCGAAACCAACACCGCCGTTATCGCCATCGTCCCACCCGTCAGCGTACGCCGATTGCGACGCGTCGTCGTGAGCGGTGGACGCAAATGCGGAGGCCGGCTGAACGAGGGCGGTTGCCAACAACACAAATTTCGCCAACTGAATCTTCATTACAACTCTCCAAGGTTTGAGTGAAAAAATGGTTCCTCACCAAACAAGGGCGCAAGAAAATACGAGATCGGCTCACGCAATTGCGAAAAACACAAGAAAAGATCTGAACACTCGATTCGCGGAGAGGCTGGTCGCCATGTACGCACCGCGACAGTTCGCTGGCAATCGATTTCGTCTGCTATAATCGCGGTGATACAACCGATTGGTCGAACTGACGGGACTACGGCTTGGACCTTTCCGAACTGCTTCAGCATGCAAAATCCGGTGACTCAGCGGCCCGTGCTGAATTGGTGCGCGTTGCGTATGACGACCTGCGCAAATTGGCGAAGAAGCAGATGCAAGAAGAGCGACTGGACCACACGCTCACCGCAACGGCACTGGTTCACGAGGTCTCGGCACGTCTGTTGGAGCAGAGCCAAGTTCACTTTCATGGTCGCGGTGAATTCATGGCCTATGCTGCGACCGCGATGCGCAACGTGCTCATCAGTTACGCGCGGGCGAAGAGGAGTGACAAACGCGGTGGGCAGGCACAAAAGCTCCAGTTGCAGGAAGCCTGCCTGGCAGCAGAAGAGCAACCACGGGAATTCCTAGAACTAAACGACGCACTCGATCGCCTCATGCAAATCGATCCCCGCCGTGCTCAAGTCGTCGAGATGCGCTACTTCGCTGGTTTGGCGATCGAAGAAATTGCAACAGCGTTGGAGACATCGCCGGCCACCGTCAAAAGAGATTGGAGCGTCGCGAAGCTGTGGCTGGCGCGTGAACTGAATCAGGGATTTGTGAACGGTGGCTGATCGCGATAAGAGAGTACTCGATCTGGTCGATGAGGTGCTCAGCATCGCACCGGCGTTGCGCGCCGATTGGTTGGACACGGCATGCGACGGCGATTCTCGATTAAGGGCAGAAGTTGAGGCACTACTCGACTTCGAAGGCACCGGCGAAGATCTGTTGCCCGTCGACGAGTCGTCGGCTCACGCCCGCCTCGCTACACTTCTCATTACCAATTCAAGTCAATCACAAGTTAGTGAACCTCGGGTAGGAACCCAGCTTGGTGACTATCTCATTGAAAAGCAGATAGGCGTCGGGGGTATGGGTGTCGTCTACCAGGCACGGCAACTGTCGCTTAACCGCACGGTCGCAGTAAAGGTGCTGCCAGCAAGTATGCGCAACATGCCTAAGGCTTTGGCGCGATTTCGCCGTGAAGTCGAAGCTGCGGCTC
Organism: Bythopirellula sp.; assembly: GCA_028285205.1. Lineage (GTDB taxonomy): Bacteria > Planctomycetota > Planctomycetia > Pirellulales > Lacipirellulaceae > Bythopirellula. Next base: position 6,247 of record JANQQA010000356.1, read on the forward strand.
GGCTGCAGCACGACAATATTGTCGCGGTTCACAGCGCTGGCGAGGACGCCGGCACCGCCTACTACTCGATGGATTTTATCGACGGCCCTTCGTTGGGGCAGATCCTCAGCAATCTGCGCCACGACCCGGTACCGGAACTTGACACTCGCGCGACACCAGGTCGCTCGACCGGGGAATCTGAGCCAAGCGAGGAGATACCTGCTTGGGCAAAACATCTACTACGACCCATTTCGACGTACGAGTCGGCGCGCCAGCCCGTGACGAACAGTCCAACCCCGTCGAGTCCGCCAGCTAACTACTTTGATGTGGTCGCGACCCTACTAGCCGGCGTCGCAGACGGGCTTGAATACGCACATCGAAAGAATGTCGTTCATCGTGACATCAAACCAGCCAACCTACTGTTGTCCGAAGATGGTCGACTACATATCAGCGATTTTGGACTCGCCAGAACTGCTACCGACCCGTCCATGACGCAAACCGGCGAATTCGTCGGTACACCCTACTACATGGCACCCGAGCAGGTGGCCCCTGGCGCGAGTCGCGTTGATGGGAGAACTGACGTGTACGCGCTGGGCGCGACATTGTATGAGATGTTGACGCTCGCCAAGCCGCATCCTGGCGACAGTCGCGACCAAGTCCTCAGTGCCATCCTGCACGAGACGCCACTGCCACCTCGTAGGCTGAATCATCGTGTTCCAAGAGATTTGGAAACGATTTGTTTGAAGGCGCTAGAAACCGGATCGTCGCAACGATATCAATCAGCGGGTGAGTTCGCCGCTGACTTGCGCCGGTTCGTCGAACACCTGCCTATTGCAGCTCGAAGAAGTGGTGTTCCAACTCACGTGATGAAGTGGTGTCGTCGGCACCGATCGATGTCTGCATCGCTGCTCTTTGCGTTTAGCTTGATCGTGTTGGCAACGGTACTTGCTTATCGCGCACACGATTTGGACCGCAAGATCGACCAAGCGCAACAGCAGCGCGACGACGTCACAGCGCGAGCGAGCCAAATCGAAAAGGACCTGCTGGAGGCCCAAGAAGCAGTCGATTTTGCACAACAGACTGAGCAACAGCGTGTGTTTCAGGAAGCGTTGGTTGCAGCAATGCAAGGTGATCAAGATGCCGTTAAGGATGCACTGCAAGAGGCTGAACGACTGCAAGCTCCGGATGAACGACTACACATCCTACGGGCGCAGCTTGCGATGTTCTCTGCGAGCTTTCAAGACTCGCTGGACGAGCTCCACGCGGCATTGAAGCTAGTACCCAACAGCGTTGCCGCGTGCTCGCTGCTGGCAGAAACATACGCTCGCGTCGATCAACCAAGTTTGAGCCTGAAGTATCACAGGAAAGTTAAGACACTTGAGCCAACGTCCGTCGAGGACTTGATCTTGAAAGGTCGTATGGAGTCCTACCTCGATGCAGAAATAGCCGAGCAGACCCTCGACTCGGCCATCAGGCTCGATCGTCAGAACATCGCTGCACGCCTGATTCGCGGGGCAATTCGTGCACAGCGCGCCTACGACACGTGCGACGCCGGGCATGCCGAGCGTGCATTGGAAGACCTGCAGTTGGCAAGCAACCTACTCGACGAAACACCGTACTTACTGAGCCAATTCATGAATGCTCACCTAACCGCTGCGGCAGCCTACGACGCGGGCGGCGATGTCGAGGACCGCGACAACCAGTTGAAGCATGCGGGAAGAATTGCCGCTAAGCTCGCAGCCTTCGAGAACGACTACGAGTCGCATCGCTGGCGCGCGTTCTACTTCGAGCGAGTGGGTGAGCTCGACAAGGCGATCGAGCAGTGGCAAGCCATCGATGACAAGACGATCGGCTATTTGATTATGCTGCTTTATCGAGTCGCCCGTTTTGATGACGCACTAGCTGCCTGTGATGAATACGGTGCCTCTTCAAATTCCGGCACGGCTGAGTTTTGCCACTCCTTTGTGACTGCTGCCATTGCTGATTCTCCTGAAGAGCTAATCGCCGACTTTCGGTTAGACGCGTTAACTTCGAGGGACCGGGATGCTGTTCTGCGTAGCACGCATATCCTCTGGTGTCTGGCCGGTATGCCCGATCGCGCGAACGCCGAGATTGAAACCATAGATACGACCGATCAAGTAACGACCCGCAATGCCTCGCGGCTTGGCTTCTGGAAGCGTGAACTCACCGCAGAAGAGTATCTCAACAGTGTTTCTCATTCGCGCTATGAACAGGCACGCGCCCACTTTGTCATCGGCATCCAACGATTGTCCGAAGGCCAAAGATCTGTTGCACGCCAGCACTTCGAGACGTCGATTGCCTATCGTTTCGACTACAGTTTCTTTCACGCCATGAGTAATGCTCTGCTTAGCCAAATGAGTCGCGATCCCCAGTGGCCGCGCTGGATTTAAGGATGCCACAGGACGCTAGTCGTGGACTTGTGGCAATATCCGCATCCGATGACCCCTATAGATGGTTAGTGTTTGCTCAGATAGCGAACAATGTGGTCCCAATTTGCGAGGCGAGCGCACGGTGTTGGCTGCGCAATAGCGCTTGTTCAAATCGCAACTCGGCGATTCGCGACGACGCTGATGGCAAATTGTTCAGGCGGACGTGAGATCGACTTCCAGCGTGCGTCCAAAGTGCGCCGGCTGGGCTCGATTTCTGGGTGAGGTTTGCACTAAAGCTATCAATTTGGGCCGTGTTTGGGGCGAATTTCGTTGACTTTGGCGACCACAACGCCTAACGTAGAAGACTCGTAACTGTGTCAAATCTCGTCAGTTATTGCTGTGATCGGGCGGACGCCGAGCGAGCGAGATTGTGGTTTTCGTCCCTGTGCGCGTGCGAGTCACGCACAGATTCTGTGTTGCATTCACCGGAGGTGCGTCTAATGAAGTGTTATCGACTATTTGTTTTTGGGAGCGTTTGCGCTCTCGTTTGCGGACTATCTCTTTTCATCTCGCCATCTTCGGCATCAACGGCGACCGCGATCATTAGCGAAGGTGATCCGCTCGGCGGTTCAACGGTCGATGTCATTCGATTCTCAGGTGCCTCCAACAGCTCAAACGGCTTCGTCGTGCAGCTCGACACCGCTGACGGGGCGGCACACATTTACGGCAGCGTTGACGGCGTGACTCCAAACGCCATCGTCCGGACGGCCGGCACGATTGGCGATTTTGTACAAAGCACTATCGATGGCGAAATCGGCTTATCGAACGCTGGAGTAGTTTCTTATTCGACGCTCATCGACGAGGTAACTGGCGCTCCGATCGGAAAGGCGGTATATCAAGATGATACACTCATCGCAAAAGTCGGTGACGCCGGTGTAGGTACCTCTACCAACTTCATTGACGTCGTGTCCACGCATGGCGGCACCGTCTCGTTCTTCGGCATCAGTCCTGACAACGGGCTGTTCGTCGGTGCAGGCCTCTCAAACTCACCACAGATCGGCGACATGATTCTTGGATTTCCGATCGATGGCTTCGACGAGTTCCAGCACGGCAACAGCGACGCCAATGGGCCGATCCAGGAAGTGAACATCGATACTGGCTCGTCATCTGACGATGGGGTTGTCCTGATCAACGGTGCACCGATTCCGTCCGGAGCTGGACACATTCGCGAAGGCGACGCTGTGCCGCCAGCCGACGGTGGTGTGGGCGACAACTGGGATAACTTTGACTTCCATCGCATCAACGAGGCGGGCGATTTCCTGATCACCGGCGACACCGACCAATCGGGCGGTACCGCCGATGAGTTTGTCTCGATCAATGGTGTGATCATCGCTCGCGAAGGCGACCTGATCGCTGGTGGAATCATCGACGGTGGCATTGAGAATGCTGACCTCAACGAGCAAGGCATTTGGGCCGCTATCTGGGACTTTGATACGGATCTCACCGGCGGCAGCGCAGACGCCGAGGCGATTTACGTTGGCGATGCCAGCGGCGTTGACCAGCTGCTCATCAAAGAGGGCGATTCGGTCATGGTCGGTGGTGCCACGCAGACTTTGGACGACATCACGACCGGCATTTCGATTGGCGATATTCAGGGCGACGGGACTTACAACGTTTGGTTCCGTGGCGTGTCCGATGGCGTACAGCGACAGTTCGTGATCACGATTCCCGAACCCGCGACGCTCGTCCTGTTGGGCCTGAGCATCGTGGCGATTCAGGCTCGCCGTCAACGTGCATAGCTAACGAGATGGGGCGGGCAACGGCGGGTGCCGTTTGCTCGTGCTATCGAAAACGCAAATTCGTGCCCGCGATGCTGACACCGGTCGGCATCGCGGTTTTTTATGCGCGTCAGCGCCTGCTACGACGACCAGGCAAGATCAGCAAGACACCAAACACGCTGATCGCGAGGGTGGACGGTTCGGGCACCGGTTGGGCGCCGGCGATCACCGCGGTTCCCGTAAACTCGCTCTGCCAAATCAAGAAATCAGCAGCACTAACCTGGCCATCTCCGTTGGCATCGCCCGATGCGGAAGTTGCTGTGTTGCCGTAGTTGGCCCGCAACGTCGCTAGGTCGGTGGCATCAACCAACGAGTCGCCATTGAAGTCCGCTGTCAGCCCGCCAGTCGACGAGAACGCGAGCAGTAGGTCGCTACGGAATTGCCCCGTGTAGCCCTGCGCGTCTGCATCGGCTTCGGTCACCGGGGGCTGCCCGAGCACATTGACCCACGTGTCGGCGATCACTTCCAAGTCGACCAGATTGACGAGATTCGCATCGGTCGCGTCGAACGCGTAGCTGGGGTCCTCGCTGGCAAAGTCGCCGTCGAACCAGGTTTCCGCTGTCTGGCCGACAATGGAGAAGTAATTGGCGGCCATGATGTCGAGGTCGAGAAAATCGACCGCACCATCGAAGTTGGCGTCACCATCTTCGATGTCCGTAAAGTCTTGAAGAATCTTGACGTCCTTCCAATCGACGACCATCGCACCATTGGAGACGTGTTCGAATCGCTGGTCATCCTCGTCGAACGCCAATTCGGCGTTGCCGTTCAAGTCGAACTTGTTGTTTATCGACTCAGCGGGCGTGCCACGTGTCGCGAGGGCCGCGGCAAACAAGGAAAAGTCGTCGTTGTCAACGTCGTTGTCTCGATCGAAATCGCCGATCTTGTATGCCAGCACGCCAACAGGCGCATCAAGCGTGTCATCTGTGTAGATGATTTCGTTGACCTCGAATCCTGGCAGGCTCGAAGTCCGCAATTGCATGTCGAGCACCGTATCGTTGCGCCCCACACCGTTGGCTACCTGAAAATCGTTATGCTCGGCCTCGCTAGCGACCTTCGCGAAACGACCCTCGGTGTCGTAGAGAAAGATGCCGTCGGTGCGGATTTCATGGAAGTACAGGTTGCCTGACGAGTCGGCGGTGAGTGACAGAAACTGCGGTGCGCTGTCGCCGATGTATTCAGCGAAGTCGCGAAAGTCTTGCTCCGTGAACAGCGGTGCAAGTTGCGTTACCGTTGAGCCACCTGTGTCTAGGTAGACATTTACCCCGCCATCATTGCGACCCATTGCTGATCCCTCGACGACAATCTGGTCGCCGCCGGTCGTGTTCGCGGGGTCGAAATTGCGAACTGAGGTGTGGACAATCGCCGGCTCACTGTTGATTCGGCTACCGTCGTCTGTGGTGCGCGTGTCAATCCAGATACGCTCCGTCGGTGCGACACCCGTTGGATCAATGCGATAGATCCCGCCAGTGTTTGAACCGGCATCGACCGCATAGATCGAAAGACCATCACTGGACCAGGCAAAAGAACGACCAAAATTGTCACTACCGCCGTCGCGCAACCCAAATTGCCGCTGCCAATTGATGAAGTCGGATCCTTCCGCCACGCCGTTTTCGTTGGTGTCGCCGGTAGAGGGCGTTGCCGGATTGCCATAGTTACCTTGCCAGATCTGCAGATCCGCTTCGCCAACCTGCACGTTGCCGTTGAAATCGGCGGTCAAAGACCGGGCCACGGCGTCTTGCATGTCCTGTTCGCTCATGACGATGTCGAAGGCATCGTTAAAGTCCGTCACTCCGGCGGCGCCAAATGGGATTGTGTTGCCGAAGCCGTCGGTGATCGCGGCATTGGCAAAATCGGGCTGTTGGTCGGTCGGACCGCTGATGCCAGTGCCGTTAGGATTGTCCACCTTGCGAAGATCGTACCGGATGATCTTCTTCGTCGCGTCAAGTAGCGGGGTCCCGTCTGCCTCTGCTATTTGGCCCATCGCATCGCTGATAAAGGCAAGTTCGCCAGGTTGATAGGTTCGCTGTGTCGTGCCTCCACTTCCTGTGGGAATCGTGATGGTGAGCGGCGCGGGGTTCAGCAAAAAACTCGCTGGTGTACCAATCGAGGGACCTCCCAGTCCAGCGTTTGCGAGTCCCGATTCGATGTCGACCGTGCGATAGAAGAACGCCAGATCCTCGTCCAACACGTGGGGGTCGTCGGTCCAGCCAGAACCGTCGTCGCTAAGTTTGCTGATCCGTGGCACGGGTATCGGCGCGACGATCGGACTTCTGCCAATGACCCAGAAGTCGCCGTTGGAATCAAACGTTACCGACCCGATGTCGCCAACGCCAGCGGTCGTCCCGGAAAAGTAGAAGACGAACTGATCTTGGGCGAGCACCGGGGTCGCTATGCCCACCATTCCGCACACAACGGAGAGTAGTAAGCCACGCAAATGGCAGAAGTTCGCGAATCGTAAACTCATAGATAGTTAATCAACTGCGCAGCAGTCTTCAGTTGGAGCGGGTCAAATGCTATTCACTCGCGCGTGTGAACGTTCCGATATTCACAGCTCGAAACAGACGGTACTGATGTACTCAACGTGACCGTCGAAGAACAAGGTGTTTTGGCCACATCCGGTTTCGCCTTTTCTGGGATGCGGTCGCTGAAACAAATCTTTGTAAATCCCGTAAAACGGATCATTCTTCGACATCGTTCGGATCGTTAGCCCGGCTCCATCCACACGCCATCCGCTACGGGCTGGCAGGCTCAACGTGTTGCACCATGCCCAAGCGATTCTGGACATCTTGTCAGGATCATCAATGGGTGGTTTTAGGAGGTACTTTGCTACCTTCGCATTGTATGCATAACTGACGCCCCAGAACTCACTCATCTCGGCGAGGTCGGGGCATTTGAAGATTCCACTCTGCGGTTCAATGTAGCCGTCTCCGACCAGGGTTGCTTCCATGCCAAACCGTTCCGGCAACGAACGATTGGACTCGGGGTATTTTCGGCCACGCGAGACGCGAAAGTTGCTGCTCCCGCGAGTGACCGTGACGTAGTCTTCGTCTTCGTAAATAGACTCCTCACCCTCTTCAAGGTCGGCAGGACGCTTCTTCTGCAATGCAAAGCCACCAAGATCGTCGATCGGATGAGGGAAGCTGCCGTCGTGGGTGTCGCGATACATAATCGTCAGGAGACCAATCTGCCGTAGATGATTGGTGCAGGTTACGTAACGTGCTGATGCGCGAGCTGCTTGAATCGCCGGCAGCAACAGAGCGATGAGGATTCCAATGATGGCAATCACTACCAACAATTCCACTAGCGTGAAACCAGCGGTTCCTTGCGCGCGGTGGATGTTTGACATGTCGCGATTCTGACTAATCATATTCGATCCGGCTTCAGCGACTGGAAGGCGTACCCGCTCAGAGTCGGGAATCATCGGAGCAGCACCTACTATAGCAGTTTTCAAATTGAAGTGCGCAGAATCACCTGCGGCTTGGCACAATTTTGTTGACAATGGTGCAGCGAACACCCAGGATGGGCTAAAGCCGCCGGCGGGGAATCTTGGCCCGCCAAAGTTATTCGATTTGCGGCCCCACGACCATCCTCTTGCGCAAGAGGCGTTGATCTCCTGTGATTCGTTCTCAACTAGCTCCTGTCATCGGACTTTGTCTGCTGTTCTTGCTTGACCGACCGTGCCAAGCTGCTCCCATCATTGAGTTGTTGTACGTCGAAGATCAGGTGTTGGACGGTGCAGAAAATCTACCTGGCTTCGATGCTCTTAGGGATCGGGTCCGTCAAAACGGTCAGCGCCGCATTACCACTGCCATCAACGGCAACTTCGTAGGCGCTGTGAATACCGACAGCTCGCAGGGGAACTCCGGATTTGTCGGCACCTATTACTTATTCGGTTCAAGCGATAATGGCGTGACACCCACCGCCCTAGTTCGTGAGGCGACCCTTGGTGGACTTGAGCAGGAGACTCTCGGCTCCAACGGAATCGATCTCGCGGGCAACGTCACCTACTCAGCAACCATCGTCAACCCGAACGCTCCGCCGAATCGGTTCTCGAGCCTGTGGGAGAACGAAACGAACGTCTTCGTCGAAGGCGATACCATTCCAGTTGGACCTTTGGCTGGCCATACTTTCGAGTCGGCGGGTGGCGTCTATCGGTCTCCGTCTGGAGTTTCAAGTTGGATTAGCCAGTACGACGGTACTCAATCAGGTTATGCAATTTTCCAGGATACGACCGACTTTAACGTACTGTTGAAATCGGGAGATACGATCGGATCCGAGGGAACGATCGTAGACGAGTCGTTCGCGATTAGCGGCAACATCCGCTGGTCGGATTCCGGGACGCACTATATCACTGGCGTGGACGTAGAAAGTGGCTTCACCGACACGGACGAATTGCCCGTCGTCAATGGTGCGCCGGTCACGACACCGAGCGGCGCGATTATTCGTGAGGGGAATCTGGTGCCGGCCGCGGATGGCGGCCTCCCGGGCGAAACCTGGGACCTTGCCGGCTTGTACGATATCAACGACTCGGGCGACTTCGTATTCAGTGCCTTTAACGACAATGTTGTGAACGATTCGATCCTCGCGCTTAACGGCCAGATTCTCCATCGCGAGAACGACACGGTTGATGGGGTTTCGCTCGCTGGGCAGGTTCAGGGAGTGGCGATCAATAACGCCGGTGATGTCGCTTTTGTGTGGAATGATACGGTCTTCATTAACGACCAAAAGGTCGCCGGCCTAGGAACGTTGGTCGACACCGACGGCGACGATGTCGGAGACGACGGAATCTCGAACCTTTCGCTCGGTCGATTGGAGATCACCGACCAACTGGCCGCGGGCGGCGACGGATTGCCAGTGGTTTATTTCGCCGGCCGGATTTCGGGCGATCGGAGCATGTACGTCCGACTCGCGCCCGCGACCGGCGACCCAGACTTCGACGGCGATCTGGATGTGGACGGCACGGATCTACTCATTTGGCAAAGAGGTTTTGACTCAGGCACCTCGCAAGGCGAGGGCGATGCCGACGGAGACGGAGATGTCGACGCCGACGATCTGTCGCTCTGGCGTGCGGGCTACGGCAACACTTTGCCGGTTGCCACGGCTGCCGTCCCCGAGCCCAGCACCATCATATTGCTGTTGGGCGCTTTGCCGTTTTCTTACTTGGCAACTCGCCTCCGCTGCCGTCACAATACCAAGTGTTGTGAGTCAACACCTCGCTGAATCAGTCTCAAGTATCCTACGGCGGATTTCGGAGTTCGCGGCATGAATGTACCTCGCCGTTTTCTAGTAGTTGCAGCTGTGGTGGCGTTGGCAACGATGCCGGTCGCTCAGTGGTCGCACGCAGCTCGCCCGAAGCCGCGCCCTTCGCTTTCCGCCGAGGAGCGTGACGCCCACATTGCCACGCTACGCCAACAGTACGCTCAAGAGCGCCAACAGTGGCCAGCGCCTGACGTTGACGAAGACATCCAATGGGTCGAACTCGGACCGATACCAAAGATTCCCCATCCCAAGGAGAATCCGGGAACGAAGGAAAAGATCGCGCTGGGCAAGATGTTGTTCTTCGAACCAAGACTTTCAGGAAGCGGCCAGATCGCCTGCGCTTCATGTCACGAGCCCGATATGTATTGGAGCGACGGACGTGCCGTTTCGTTCGGCCACAATCGAACGCCGCTGACGCGCAACGCCCCGTCGGCACTTCACGCAGGACTTCGGAGCTCGCTGTTCTGGGATGGTCGTGTGTCTAGCCTGGAACAACAGGCTCACGACGTGCTGATGAACGTAGACGAAATGCGCTCATCAGAAGAAATCATCGCCAACAACCTTTCTAAACTCCCCGAGTACGGTGAGCGATTCGAGGCTGTCTTTGGCGACAGTAAACCGACAATTGAGCGCGTGACGCAGGCGATTGCCGCCTTTGAGCGTACGCTGAAAGGAGGTCGCAGTCGATTCGATTACTTCTTGAACGGCAAGACAAAGGCACTTACCGACGAGGAACTCGCCGGTTTGCATTTATTCCGCACCACAGCTCGCTGCATCAACTGTCATCACGGTCCTCTGATGACAGATGATAAGTTCCATAACATCGGCCTCAGCAACTATGGCCGCAAATTCGAAGACCTAGGCCGTTACCTGATCACCAACGACCCGGCCGACGTCGGCTCGTTTCGCACACCTTCGCTCCGCAACATCACTGCCACAGCTCCGTACATGCATAACGGAATGTTCACACTGGACGAATTGCTCACGCTCTACAACGCCGGCATGCGGAATCTACGCCCAAGGAAAGATCAGGTCGACGATCCCCTCTTCCCAACCACGACGTCAATTCTCAAACCCTTGCATCTCAACGAGCAAGACTTCGTCGACCTGAAGGCGTTCCTGCACGCTCTGAGCGAACCACCTCGTCGAATTTTGCCACCGAAGCTGCCAGCATTCGGTGATTGACCTCATCAATTGGGCATGCAACCCTGTCTCGCGGCAAGAACACCATTGATGCGTCATTCAGTATCGCTGTCGTGCATGACAGTGCTTCGCTGGGTGTTCTTCTGTGCAGCTATTCGCAGTCCAACGCCTGAGCCGCGCGTGAATCAGCTACAACGCTTGAACTACTGTAATCGACAGCCTTCGAGAAACTGCCGGGCCCCGCGCGATCCGAATTTTCTAGCAGCCGGAGACACCTCACTTACCGCCGATCTCTAATCCACAAAGTTCTTGACTAAAACGTAGCCAAGCATATTATCAAAATAGTCTAACTCTTTTTGATGTCAGTTTGGTTGGGGGCTTAGTCGAGAGCAAGGGGGTTGCTCCTAAGCTAGAGCCGGTTACCACGGCTATCTTACTGCATCCAAGAGATCAACGATTTGCGCGACAAGTTGCTTGTCTGCGTACCGTTGGTCGTATGACTCTAGTTCCCTCTTGAGTAGTGGGGCGCTTGCTCAAGCGTTTGAGGCCGCTGAGCTGCGCCTTCGTTGCATCGATACGGACACGTATCTCTTTCTTCACCACGGAACATGAGAGGCACCCGATGAAAAAGTATAGAACCGATGCGCGCCTGCGCAAATGCGAACAACTGGAAGACCGTCGACTGCTCGCTGCCGATCTTGGTGTCGAGCTTTCTTCTATTGGAGATCTCGAATCCGAAAGCGTTGTGGTTTCGTCCGAGGTTGGTGAGGTAGCTGGTTCAGGATCTGAAACTGATTCGACGCAAGTGGGTTCTGAAGCCGTGGCAACCAGCGATGCGGTTCTCGCTTGGAACAATCTGTTCAACGAGTTGCTCGTTGCGGACGAAGTCAATCAGAATCCTGGTTACGCCTCTCGCGCGATGGCGATGCTGAATCTGGCGATCTACGATGCGGTTACGATCGCCAGTGGTGATCCGAACGACGCGTTCTACGATTACGATTCACTGGCCAGTACTTCGCTGTCAAAGATAGACGCCGAGGTGGCCGCTTCGCACGCGGCGTATACGGTGCTGAGTTCACTGTATCCCGATCAACAGAGCATGATCGACTCGTTTCTGGAACGTACGGTCGATGGCGTTCGACCCAGTGCTAATACTGCGGCCAGCGTAGCGCTCGGCACTGAAATCGGTAATCAGATCCTCGCCAATCGCGCGAACGATGGTTCAGATGCGATCGTCGACTATACCTACACGGATGGCATTGGCAATTTCCAAGCTGATCCCTTGAATCCCGACGTGCCTGTTTGGGGACCTGGCTGGGGTCAGGTCGACACGTTCGCCGTGTCGTCGGCAGAGGACTTTGCCCCCGAAACGACACCACCGATTACCAGCGAAGAGTACGCAGCCTCCTACAACGAGGTGCTGGAGTTGGGTTCAGTTGACAGTACTGTACGCACGGCCGACCAGACAGAAGCCGGCATTTTTTGGGCTTACGACCGCGTCGGCCTCGGCACGCCGCTATCGTTATTCAACGACATCCTTGAAAGCATCGCTGTGCAACAAGGCAACACGTTGGAAGAAAATGCCGCGTTGTACGCACAAGCTTCGGTTGCCATGGCAGATGCTGCAATCGTTGCCTGGCACACCAAGTTCGATGAGGAGTTCTGGCGACCGGTCACAGCCATCCACGACGGTGATATCGATGGCAATCCGCTAACTGATGGTGACGAAGGTTGGACTGCGCTTGGTGCCCCCGACGGTGAGGGGGACATCATTGGCTTCACGCCACAGTTTCCAACCTACATCTCCGGCCACGCCACGTTCGGCGGTGCCCTGTTCGGAGCGCTCCAAGAATTCTATGGCACGGATGACATTGCCTTTGAGGTGAGTTCCATGGAGTTGGAAATTCTACTAGAAGACCCTGAGCTCCAGGAAGCCTACGGTTTGGATCTCGACGATGCGACACGGTCGTTCGATACGCTGAGTGAGGCGATGGCTGAAAACGGTAGAAGCCGCGTGTACCTCGGCATTCATTTCGACTTTGATGACTTGGTCGGTCAAGAAGTTGGGCAAGCGGTCGCCCAAGACGTAGCTTCAGAGTTCGTCGTCGCCGCGAATGATGATGCCGGAGGTCGAAACCATCTGGAGCGAGAAGATCGACGACGAGACCCCGACACCCAACCGGGACGGCAACGGAGACCACGGAACATGAGGTCTTTAGATACAGGAATGCCTGCGACAGGCAACTCGATGGGTAGGCCACAGGAGGGACCTAGTGAGCGCATGTCTCCTCAACCTGCGCAACAACTCGAGGAACTCCCAGGCCGCCCGACTGATGATGGATCGATGGTGCAGCGACGTGGACCGCGTGATACGATCGGCCGCGGAATTCCTCCCACTTCGCCTAATCGGGACGGCGCACAGTTGACCGAACCTGCGAGCGGAACCGATCCGAATGTCGTTTCACCTGACTCAGAACTGGAAGAAGCCAACACACCGAATCGTACGTCAGGACATCGAAGAGCAGCCACCAATGTAGAGCAGACGGATCGATCTACGGAACCGGCGGTCGGTGAAGAACTACCGGTCACGACGGAGGATGTCGACCGAGTTTATTCGGAGTTCGGCGAGCCAGGTCTCACGGACCCAATGAGACAGCCGCTCAACATCCCCGGCGGAAACAGACGAGCGCGTGGATAGTACGCTAAGTCGTCCTGACAACCCTCTCTGTCTCGTCCTCGCAAGGGACCGACCCATGCGGGTTCCTTGCGGGGACCATTTATCCCATTCGGACGATTCTCAATAGTAGTCCCGTGCGCTACGATTGCGCCCCATAAGTGCGTCACGCGCTCCGTAATTCGGCGCCGGTGGGCAAGCTGCTACAATCGATGACTGTCACAGTGTGAACGGTTTTTGAACGACGCGTACCGGCCAGCAAGGGCTACGACGTCGGCGCTTGCGCTTATGTCTGATTTCACCGCAGCCCACTGACTCCGAAACTTGCAAGGGAAATGGCAATGATTGTCGACAGCATCCGTTATTTTGCCGCGCGTGGCCAGTCCAGCACTCGACTTTACTTCTGCTTGGTCATCTGCTGCGGCGCAAATCTGGTAGCGGCGGATTCGAAGGACAAACGAGAGGAACAGCGGCGATTCCAGATGGCGGACGTGTTTGAACTGGAATACGCCAGCGACCCACAGATTTCGCCTGATGGTACTCAGGTTGTCTATGTCCGCAACTTCATGGATGTCATGAAGGATGTCTCCAGATCGAGCCTCTGGAGCGTGACTTCAGATGGTTCGGCACATCGCCCCTTGACCGAAGGCAACGGCTCGCAACAGCATCCCAGGTGGTCTCCCGACGGAACGCGGCTAGCGTACGTCGCCACAGTGAACGGCAGCCCGCAACTTCATCTCCGATGGAGTGATACCGGACAGACAGCTCGGTTAACACAATTGACCCGTCCGCCAACGTCCTTGACGTGGTCGCCGGACGGCAAGTGGATCGCGTTTTCGATGCTCGTACCAGAGGAAGTCGAGCCCCTGGTCAAGATGCCAAAAGCCCCTAAAGACGCAGAGTGGGCAGCACCTGCGAAAGTTGTCCGACAGTTCACTTACCGCTTTGACGGCAAGGGTTATCTGGAAGACGGCTACCAACAGATATTTGTCGTTTCCAGCGAGGGAGGTACGCCGCGGCAGTTAACTTTTGGGCCATACCATCACGAAGGTGGGTTCGCGTGGACTCCCGATAGCGAGTACTTGATTCTCTCGGCCAACCGACAAAAAGACTGGGAACTGGATCCTCGCGAAAGCGAACTGTACGAACTGAAGCTTAGCGACGGAAGCATACGTCGGCTGACCAATCGCAAAGGTCCCGACATGGATCCGACGGTCTCTCCCGATGGAACGCACATTGCCTACATCGGGTTCGACGATGAATTGCTGGGTTACCAGATTGCCGAGTTGTACGTCATGTCGCGCAGCGGGGATCAGCCGCGTAGTCTGACCCCGCAGCTCGATCGCCTCGCCCACAGTCCCGTTTTCTCAGAAGACGGCGCTGGCATCTATTTTCTGTATGACGACCAGGGTGATACCAAAATTGGTTACGCCGACCTCGATGGCAACCTGAAGACGGTCGCGTCACAGGTCGGAGGAACAACGCTCGGCAGACCGTACTCGAGCGGTTCATTTACTGTTTCAGAGGATGGTCGGGTCGCCTTCACGATGACGTCGGTTGCACACCCGGCAGATGTTGCCACGGCAATGAAAGATGGCCGAAGCGTCCGCGTCACTCGACTGAACGATGACCTACTCGCTCACAAGCAACTCGCAGAAGCTGAAGAGATCTGGTTTGATTCCTCGTTCGATGGCAAACGAATCCAGGCCTGGCTGATGAAACCGCCCGGCTTCACACCAGATAAGTCATACCCGCTCATCCTTGAAATCCACGGCGGCCCTTTCGCCAACTACGGACCGCGATTCACGGCGGAGATGCAGCTCTACGCGGCTGCAGGGTACCTCGTGCTGTATGTCAATCCGCGTGGCAGCACCAGCTATGGCCTCGACTTTGCCAACTTGATCCACCACAACTACCCGGGCCAAGACTACGACGATCTCATGACGGCGGTCGACGAGGTGGTCAACCGTGGCTACGTCAACGAAAACGAACTCTACGTCACCGGCGGCAGTGGCGGCGGCGTGCTCACTGCTTGGATCATCGGCAAGACGGATCGGTTCCGGGCCGCGGTTGTCGCAAAGCCAGTCATTAACTGGTATAGCTTCGCGCTGACGGCGGACGCCTACGGTTACTTTTACAAGTATTGGTTCCCGGGTTTCCCCTGGGATCATGCCGACGAGTATATCCGTCGTAGTCCGATTTCGTTGGTCGGCAATGTGAAGACCCCGACCATGTTGATCACCGGCGAAGAGGACTTCCGAACACCGATAGCCGAAGCGGAACAGTTCTATCAAGCGCTCAAGCTGCGAAAGGTCGAGACCGTCCTGATACGAATCCCCGGCGCCTCGCACGCGATTGCAGCGCGCCCCAGCCACATGATCGCCAAGGCAGCTCACGTCTTGGCGTGGTTCGATGCACACCGCGTGGACGAAAGAGAATAGTCACTTTGTTCCCGACGCTGTGCCCGTGTCGCAGATGACAACGGAGGTTTGTCAGGCTGAACACACATCACCCTGACAACGAAATCTGGCGCCGGCGCCATCTGATCCAGCCACTTCAAAGCTGCTATACTTGGCCACATGGTCGATGTCACGCAGATTCTGTCGCAGATTGAGCAGGGCGATCCAACCGCCGCCGAGGAACTGCTTCCAATTGTATACGAAGAGCTGCGCAAGCTGGCTGCCACCAAGATGGCGCAAGAAAGGCCAGGGCAAACCCTGCAGGGGACCGCGCTGGTTCACGAAGCTTACGTACGACTGGTTAATGTCGACGCGCCGCAGCACTGGAACAGTCGCGGACATTTCTTTGGCGCTGCGGCGGAAGCCATGCGGCGGATTCTTGTTGAAAATGCCAGGCGGCACACCGCCGCCAAACACGGAGGCAACCTCCAGCAGCAAGACGTGTCCGTTTCGCAGCTTCTTGCTCCCGCAAGCGACGGGGATTTAGTCGCGCTGGATGAAGCTCTCGACCTGCTAGCCGCCGAGGACGCTGAGGCTGCCGACCTAGTGAAGCTCCGTTTCTTTGCGGGACTGACCATCAAGGAAGCTGCCGCTGCGCTCTCAATTTCCCCGCGCAAGGCGGACTATATCTGGAAGTTTGCCAGATCCTGGCTGCGACGGAAAATGGCCGAATTCTAGCGCCAGTCTGGAATTTCACCACTTTTCTGTTTTTATTGCGCGATCGGCCGCCGAATTTCGCACTGTCTGTTGGAGTGAGCTTTTCAACGAGGCTCGGAGATCATGAAAGAGCGAGAAATCTTCATCGAGGCCCTGCAACGGGAAGACCCCCAAGACCGGGATGCCTACCTCCGGGAGGCGTGTGGTGGCGATGCACAGTTGCTGCGGTCGGTAGAGAACTTGCTGACCGATCAAGCCGACGAAGCAAGCTGCTTTCTCGATCGACCGATTGGTGGTGAAGTGACGGTGGACCATTCGTCAGCCACACTGCCCATCGGTGCTCAAGTCGGCCCCTACAAGCTCCGCGAGCAGATCGGCGAGGGCGGCATGGGCGTTGTCTACGTCGCGGAGCAGACGGAACCGGTCAGGCGTAAAGTCGCGCTGAAACTCATCAAGCCCGGAGTGGCTAGTCGAGACGTCGTGGCACGCTTCGAGGCAGAACGTCAAGCGCTGGCGATGATGAACCACCCCAATATCGCCCGTGTGTTCGACGGCGGTGCAACGGAGGCAGGCCAACCCTACTTTGTAATGGAACTGGTTCAAGGTCTACCGATCACAGAGTACTGCGACAGACATCAGCTCTCCACTCGACAGCGTCTCGAACTCTTCCGACCCGTCTGCCGAGCTGTGCAGCATGCCCACCAAAAAGGAATCATTCATCGGGATCTCAAGCCTTCGAATGTCCTGGTGCCGCGGATTGATGACGTTGCCGTACCGAAAGTCATCGACTTTGGCGTGGCTAAGGCGATCAGTCAAAAACTGACGGATGAGACGGTCTACACCCAGTTCTCTCAACTCATCGGCACGCCGCTGTACATGAGCCCGGAGCAGGCAGAGCTCGGCGTGGTCGATATCGACACACGCAGCGACGTCTATTCCTTGGGAGTATTGCTGTACGAACTCCTCACAGCCAACACACCGTTTGACAGCACGACGCTCAAGCAGGCAGGATTTGATGAGATGCGGAGGATCATTCGGGAAGTCGAACCGCTTCGCCCCAGTGTGTTGGTGAGCACGCTGCAAGCGCAGTCTCTCTCGACCATCGCCGGCCAGCGCCGCAGTACATCGCACAGACTCACGGCGAATCTTCGCGGTGAGCTGGATTGGCTCGTGATGAAGGCTTTGGAGAAGGATCGCAATCGACGTTATGAGTCAGCCGGCGCGCTAGCGGCCGACTTAGAACGGTATCTGGCGGGCGATGCAGTGGAAGCTTGTCCGCCTTCTGTCAGTTATCGCCTGCGCAAGTTCTCGCGCCGAAATCGACTTGCTATCACGGTGGCCGGAATCGTTTTTGCGGCGCTGGCTGCGGGCGTCATGGGGACCACGTGGCAGATGCTTCGCGCCCGAGGTGCGGAGACCCGCGCCGCGTCCGAGGCTGCCAATGCAAACGCCGTGAATCAGTTTCTAAACGAAGATCTGTTGGGGCAGGCCAATCCAGAGATTGGTTTCAGTGCCAACGTCAAGCTCGTGACCGTCATTGACAATGCGGCTGGTAGAGTTGGATCTCGATTTGCCGAGAGCCCGTTAGTTGAAGCATCAATCCGTCACACTTTGGGAAAAACCTACGAATCGCTGGGGCGATTCGATGAATCCGAAGAGCAGCTGCAGAGAGCATTGGAGTTGCGGCGCGCGAATTTGGGAAAAGACGCACCACTGACTCTCCGTACGCGGGGCGAATTGGCATGGCTTCACTTTAGCCAGCGACGATACGCGGACGCGGAAAGGGAATCGGCAGAAGTTGTGCAGGCTCTCAGGCGAGTCCTTGATGATGTGGATGCCGACAGTTTGCGCTATATGAACTTACGCGCCAGCGCATTGCGTAACCTCGGGACACCCGCAGAAGCAGAAGCCCGCCGTCGAGAGGCTCTAGCGCTGGCAGAGCGCAGATTCGGTCCCGATCATTTGATTGTCGCTGAGACACTGCAGTACCTGGCACACGACATCGAAGATCAGCCCAATCGGATTGACGAGGCAGTAGCGATATTCAAAGCAGCGAACCGCATCTACCAGAGGGAGAATCATCAGCTGCGTCTGCATACCATTACGGCCGACATGGCTGATCTGGCCTTTAACGTCAGGGATTTGCGTCAAGCCAGAGCTCTCTATCAAAGCGCCCTAGACGGTTTTCAAGAGTTGCTGGGACCGAATCATCCGTGGCTACGGATTCCTCGAAGCCAGCTTAGGCGTGTCGACCAGTTGCAGCAGGCCGCGAGGCAGGATCAAGAACAGAGCAGAACCGTCGAGCGAGCAACGATGTTTGGCAGTTATCGCGAGCTGATCAATGCCAACGGATTGCCTACCGCCTTCTTCCGAGAATTCGATTTGGCCGAGGCCAAACAGACTCTTGCGACGTTGCTCGAGGAGTATAAAGAGCGGGAACGCGATCCCAACAAAGATTCAAATTGAAAGTGCAGCTCAACAAAAGAGTAATAGAGACTCACGAATTCGTTTGCAAATCCAATGAACCACAGACGGTCGAACTTCAAATCCAAACCCTTGTAGTAGAGACAACATTCCAA